>NZ_AP025028.1:1330000-1661917 GCF_003114835.2 Leptospira kobayashii
TTACCTCTTTATGCCTTTGGGCAAATACCCAAAAGAATTTCGCCACCTTGCATTTGGATTGGAACGCACAGGTCTTTCGATTACGCCAAACGTAGTCACTACCGGTAGCGAAAAGGAACGGGCTTTGAAACAAAATGCCTGGGAGTGGAGTGGTTGTTCTGCTTTCCTTAAAGCAACGCAACCTTAAACAAAAGAGAATCATAAGTCATACGACTTTTGCTTTTGCAATCACCTTGGCAAATATTCTGGGGAAATTTTGATGCAAAAAGATTGCAAACTTCTCCTTGCGACTCGCAATCACAGATTCAAGTTTACCTGAAATTATAGCAGAAAGGATTTGATTGGCGCAAGTTTGAACGTCGATCCCTTCCTTGATCCCTGGATCAATTTTTCCATGTTTGGAACCATCTCCCGAAACAGCGTTTTCTGAAATTTTTGTTTTTATAAATCCAGGGTAAATCAATGTCACTTTCAGATTTTCATTTATGTTTTCAGCTCTGAGGGCTTCATAAAAACCAGTTAAAGCAAATTTGGATGAAGAGTAACCCGTTCGAAACGGAACACCGAACTTTCCTGCAATACTTCCAATACTTACGATATGACCTTCTTTTTTATTTCGAAAATACGGTAGAACAGCCAATGATAAAGCTATATTTCCAAAAAAGTTAATATCCATTAGCGATTGGTAGGTGGATAAAGTAGTTTCATGTGCAAGAGACCTTTGACTAATTCCTCCATTATTGATCAGAATATCAATTCGTCCAAATTTTTGAATTACCAAAACAGGTAAGTCTTTCAGTATATTGTAATTTTCTAAATCTAGTGGAATAATCAATGAGTCTTTTTCTTCCCATCCTGACTCATTTCTCACCCGATTTAATTCCTCCTTTCGTCTGGCGGAAAGAATTATTTTTGCTCCCGAATTTTTTAACGAATGTACCAATGCCTCACCGATTCCTGATGAGGCGCCGGTGATCCAAACCACTTTGTCTTTCCAAAAAGGATTTGTTTGAAATTTCATGATTCTTGAACCACCTGTAAAACCTGATCTCCTAAATCAATTCTACGATCTGCAGTCCTGATGGAAGAATGAATTTTATCTCCAGGTTGTAGGTAATCTGACCTTTTCAATTGCCCTTTGATGAATAATTCCCATTTCTTTTTTTCCGGTAGAAGTGCAGCAATTTTTTGCAAAAATTTCCCAGGCGCACGGAGTGCGCAACCAGAAGGAGTTCCCGTAAGAAGAACATCCCCCGGATTTATATTACAAAAACGAGATAACTCTTGGATGGATTCAGCTGGTGAAAAAACCAAACTTGAAATAGTATCATGTTGTCTGACTCTATCGTTTACGAGTAAGGTAAGTTCCAAACTTTCCAAAAGAGAAAAATCCCCTTCCTCCAAAATAGCAAGGACTGGCCCAGCGGGTAAAAAACTACGATATGATTTTCCTTTGTACCATTGTAATTGTGGAAGTTGTATGTCCCTTGCCGAGATATCATTAGCCATAAACAACGCAGATACATATTCGGATATATTCCCAGAATGAATCTCTAAAGAGTTATTGATTGTTTTCCCAAAGACTAACCCCAGTTCAATTTCGTAATCCAATAGTTGAACCTGCTTTGGACGAATTACATCTCCTATTGGTGAGGAAAGAGAAGCATCCGATTTTGTGAAAAATAAATTATATGTTTTATCGTCAGGATCCAATCCAGATTCAATCAAATGCTGTCTGTAATTTGCACCTTGGCAGATAATTTGACAAGGTGCTGTGATTGGCGAGAGGATCTGAAGTTCTTGGGCTTGGTAAATAGGGTTATTTTGAATGACAGGTTTTGCCTTTATGAATTCTAAAAATTCACGTGTGTTTAAATCTCCTGCTCCCAAGGGAAATGCTTTTCCAAATTCCAATTTAGCCCAATCGATTTTATGATCCTTTTCAAAACGTATATAATTCTTGGCCATATAAGATTCCTTTTGTATTAATATTTAATCCAATTTCTGGGGGAAATTTTCATCGTTTTTTTGAGTGCAAGTAAAGTATCCATTCTAATTTCTTTTCCAGAAAAAATTCCTTTTAGCAATTCCTTTAGTTTATGAAAGGATAACGTTAAATCTAAAAAGTTTTCAGGCATGTCTTCCCCCCATTGGTACAAACTTTTGCGATTGATCCAATGATACCCTACTGGAACCGTATCATCAAATTTATCTCCGTCTGAGTAATGTTCTACGAGCATACCTGTAGGATCTCTCTGATAATCAAAAATCTGACTTCCTAAGAGATGCCTTCCAATCCCCCATGCAGATTTCCAACCTCTTCCAAGCAACCATTCTCTCCCTTTGGCAACTTCATCTAAATCTTCAAGTTCAAATGCGCAATGTTCCAATCGATCATCAATTCCGGAAGCAATAACAATTGTGTGGTGGTCGGTCGGTTTGTCTCCTAAATCACATCGTAGAAAAACGATTACAGGTTCTTTAGATCCGGAGAGAATTTGAATGTCTGAAGGAATAAAGCCGAACGTATCGCAATACCATTGTGCATTTTTTAAAAATTCCTGCTTTAGTAAAACGGCATGTCCCAAACGAATTACTTTTGCTGGACCTGACTGGGAAGGGTGTGGAAAATTAACTCTTTCTGTTTTGCCAGGCGCGTTCCAAAACTTTTGTAGAGATATTTCCGGGCTCTTTAGTTCTTCAAAAACTTCAGTGAAGACTGCATCCACAGAAAGACCGGACGGATCGGTTATATTTACAAACGGAAAATCTCCAAATCTACCCGATGGAAAAAACTTTGCACCTTCTAATCCTTTGAGTCGTTCGAATTCCTCCTTTGAAGAAATATAAAAACCCAATCCAAGCAAAACATCTCGCTTATTTTTTTCAATAGACCAACAAGGAAAATTTGAACCATGACCATGGAACAAAATTCTTTCTTCTGTTTTTTCTAACAAAGAAAGTCCAAAATCAAGGTAGTAGCTGGAAGAAGATTTTAGGTTTCTTCTGCCCAATCGAATGTATGCGATATCTTTTGCTTTACTCAAAGGATTATCAGCTTGCACAGGACATCGGGAAGGGGGTCTATTTTTTTTCATAACTTGGAACCTGAATATATTTTCGAAAAGTTGAGAATGGCTTCGTTCGCATTTTCAGAAGAAAAAACAGAAACAACAATTCGATCCGGGCGAACGATCGCAAACCTTTCCATTCCGCCGAAAGCAGAGAAAAAAGTAGAAGTTACGTCTTCCGCATCAGGAATCATGGATTCCGATTCAAAAGCACTTTGTTGAGTTGAAATGTATAATATTTTCCCGCCTACTTGGTTCCATAACGATAAGGAGTCCGAACTCAAAACAAAACTAGGGTGTTTGCCAAACCCAACCAGATAGAGAGCCGGTTCAAGAATATCATCCGATAATTTCCAAGATCCATCATTTAGCTTAACCGGCGTTTGTGGAAAAATGGATCCTGGAGTTAGGTTGCTTTTTGATAAAGTAGACTTTTTTAAAAAAAGCCCATTACTGAAAGAGTTTTTTGGTCTGATTCTCAAATCCAATAAATAACGTTTTAGAGGTGTATAATATAGTAATTTAAATACTATATCCCGAAAGATTGCTTTTAGCTTACTTCTTGTCATTATGACTGAACCTAAGAGAACCGCTAAACGTATTGTCTTCATTGCATGTGGTTTTCTTTCTATATGATAACTCGAGAGGATTTTAGATGAGGCGGTTTTTTTTAATACTGCCGCAATCTTCCAAGATAGATTAAAACTATCTCTCAGTCCACTCACCAAACCTTGTCCCGCAAAAGGAGGAGTTAGGTGAGCGGCATCTCCTAGTAAAAATACTCTTCCATTCCCCATACAATCCACAACTTTCGCTTGGAATCGGTACACAGCGATTCTTTGCACTTCCATGGAAGAAACATCTCCCCAAGGTTTCATTAGTTCCCGAACCTTGCTTGGCTTTTCCATATCTTCCCTTCTCTCACCGTTACGAAGAAGGAATTCCCATCGTTGAGAGCCATGAGGACCAGGGACATGGGCCACCGGTCTTTTCGGATCACAAATAAATTCAACTTTATCCAATGTTTTGGGAATTTTTGCCACATCCAAAATAAGCCAGTCTTCTTTATAGGAAGAACCCTTCAAACTCCAACCTTGCTTTTCTCTTACTTGACTGTGGGCTCCATCACAACCAAGAAGGTAACCTGTGGTCACTTTACAATCTGCTCCATTATAACTAATATTAATTATAACTTTTGAATCTGTTTCAATATGGGAACTATATGTACATTCAGACCAAAGGCAGACATGAGGAAAACGTTTTAAACCGTTTCTTAAGATCCTTTCTAGCTCAGGCTGGTAAATGGAAACAAGACGAGGATGACCATCAAACGATCCTGCTGAATTGATTTTCGCAAAAGTCCCACTAAAAGGAGAAATCATTTCAATTGAGGAAATCGATGGCATACATTTCGAGATCTCTTCTCCGAAACCAGCAGCCTGTAAAATTCGCAATGCGTCTTGATCCAACGAAATGGCTCTGGGTATTTCCAAGATATCCGGATTCCTATCTATCAAAATGACAGGAATCCCTTGTAAACCTAACAGATTGGCAGTCAGCACGCCCACAGGACCTGCACCAACGATTACCACGTTCGGTGTTTGAGGATTGTTTTGATTGAATTTATTTTCCATAAATGTTGAAATTGTCTTAATTTGAGAGATGTCTCATTTATGTGAAATTAGTCAACTATTTTTACGGACTGCTTATTGAAGGAGCGGGGGTTCAATATTTGAGAAGAAATGAAAACAATCGACCAAACCCGCATATTCGGCAAAGTCGATTTATAAACTACAAAGAAGTTTCTGAATTGTATTGGCGGAATCTGACTTAATGCATATCAATCATCTCATTTCCATGCTTTATCAAAAGCTCGTTGAGCTATATTTTTTGCGGATGCCTGGGAAATACCAAATGCTTTTAATACCAAGGCAATCATATCTACATCCTGTGATTTCTGATTTGCTCTTCCTTCCAAAATATTTCGAATTCCGTAATGAATTGCCCCAACATACAATCCTAAGGCGGATTCTTCTGAATCAATCGTAAACTTTCCGGAACTAATTGCTTTCTTCATATCTCTTAACGGATAAGCGCGAAGGATTTCACTCATCTTTGGGGCAACCGCGGCAACTCGAATCAAAGCCCAAGCCCAATTGGAGTCCTTTCTCGCTCTCTGAAGAAAAAGTATACCCCCAAACGCCAATCGCTCTACTTCATTTTGAATTTCAGACATTAATAAGTCAGCGTCTGCAGCCATCTTTTCAGCTAAGACGAGTGCTGAAGCATCCAATAATTCGTCTTTCGTTTTAAAGTAATTATAAATTGTTCCATTCGCAACTTCTGCTTCTACCGCAACTTCTGCAATCGAAGTTTCACCTGCATCTTTTACAGCAAACAAACGTAAAGCTGCATTCATGATTTGAGCTCGGGTTCTTTCTTTTTTGGGAAGTAAAATCTTTTTAGGTTTTAGTGTGACCATCATTTCTATGGATTTCGACCTTGCCCTGATCTACAACTAAATTTCTGAGAGAAAACTCATTTTTGTTGTATATATTAAAGTAGCCGTTCGGATGAGGGCGATAAACACTTCTAGCTAGATTAGTTTGCACTTAAATAATTCATTGCAATAACATCCATATAACATAAATTAATCTCTTATTTTTCACGATTTCTATTCTGTTTTGCGAAAGGACAAATCCTTAGAGGTGATGCTAAAAGAGCTACGAGCTGTAAGTGTAAATTTATTTTATTACTTCGAAGAAAAGTGAAAAAATCTAATAAATCAATCGATCTCTTTGTCTGTCTTTTCCGAGGGTTCTAATTTTACTTTAATGGCCAAGCATCGTGATTGGTTGTAGTGTAATCCATGAAAAATTCAGATTGAATCCGTAATCTCATGACAATGAAAACACTTTCATATATTCTGATATTTAAACTTGTTACAAAAA
Organism: Leptospira kobayashii; assembly: GCF_003114835.2. Classification (NCBI taxonomy): domain Bacteria; kingdom Pseudomonadati; phylum Spirochaetota; class Leptospiria; order Leptospirales; family Leptospiraceae; genus Leptospira; species Leptospira kobayashii. The sequence continues at coordinate 1,336,023 of NZ_AP025028.1, forward strand.
TCTAAAAAACTAAGAACGTATAAAAAATAAGTTAATAAAATATTCTCTTTAATTGTTAAAAAGAATAGATGCGATCTTTTCATTTTTTTTTCATTTTATCTTTCCTGTTCTTTCTGATTTCATGTAACGGCCGATCTGCTAAAGATGATTTTTCTTGGGTAGCTTTTTTGAGTTTTCCTGGAACTCCTTCATCTGATTCGGCAGAGGTAACTCAAGACAAATTTCAATCGGTTCAATTGACAACTTTTTATAGAAAAGATGGGAACTTTCAATTTCAAGATATTCTCATCGAATATAAATTGAAAATAACAAAGAATGAATTCGAAACAGTTGAAGCCTATATCGGGAATCCAAATGAAATTTCTTATAATTCCCAAACGAATCAAATCTCCGGGCACTTCAATCAAAAGGAAGATCTCTTTCAAACAAACTCAGTGGTATTCACTTATTCGGATTTTACCAAAAAACTCAAAATCATCTTAACTTTAAAAAAGGACGGCAAAATCATTTCTTTTCGGGAACTTATTACCACTCCACCAAATCCTCCTGTCATTCCGCCAAATACAATCACTCTACCGATCATAAGTTATGAAACGAAACGTTCGCTCATTGGCGGAACCGAATATCAAGTGATCCGAGTTAAATTCCAAGCAGGTTCCGATCTTACCGCCTTCAAACGATTAGATGCATATATCGGACGACCGAGTATAATCAGTCTTGCGCCGGACAATTATAATGTAATTAACTACATTTCCGCTACCTTTTACGACACCTCTTCACAGAATTTTTTATTTCTAACTCCCGAATTAAATTCGGCATACAAAATCATTGTTGTCGGTTCCACTGCAGATGCAAAAGGAAATCGAAGTATCGATACTGTCCCTCCGCCCCCACCAGCCTCGCCTTGTGCCGGAAGTGTAAATGCACCTGTTACGATCGGAAATTGTACGAACCATTGTTTGGTTGTAGATTTAGTTGGAAATCAAATGGGATATATTGCGAAAACAACCATAGGAACTACTACGGAAGAATATCTGTATTTGGATTCCTCAAGTTCTACTACGAGCGGCGGTAATGGACCTGCAAATCTTTCTTGGATGGAACAATTCTCTCCAATTGGTATGGGGGAATATCAAACAGACCAAAGGACATTCGATGTTACCGCCTATTCCGATGCATGCGTCGTGTTATCATCCTATCTGGTCCAAGACGATCCTACCGGATTTAGGGATAATTATATCACAGGGAAAGTAATCGTTCCATAACTAGGTTTTGGTCGGTATTAAGGAATCTTATTCTATATTTTTCACACCCGTGATGAAATAACTTGTATCCCCAAAGCAAGAAGTAGGGAGGCCGATGTGTTCTTCATATTCCAAAACAATCCTTTTGCCGACGGACTCATTGATAAGTTGTGCAATTTTTTCATCCCGAACGGTAAAATAAAATTTTTCGGCTACTGTTCCGGGCATTGTGACAAGCGCGATTTCCCCTTCCCAAGTTTTACAAATCCATCCTTTTTTGGATAATTTTTGCACATACCCCGCCCGATCTCCTTCCGAATAACTCCAGCTAAGCACTGACCAAGTGTAACCTGCTACACCTAGTGCTAATACGATAATGATTGCTATGAAATAACCTATGAATTTTCCCAAAATATACTCCTTGGTCGAAAGTAAAATAGGGGCTTCCTTAGCCCCTGTTCGACAACGATATGATCGGGATCGCAAGGAGAAGAGACAATCTTTATTTCTTCGATGATGGGGAAGCCTATGTTCCAAATTTTTTTAAACAAGAGCTTTGATTTTTCTTTCTTCTCTTTTTTTTAAAACGATTTCCTTTTCTCGGACTCCCTCTTCAGAGGACTGGGCCGAGCTTGTTGTATGATTTAGCCAGTCAACAAGATCCAACCATAGTTTTTTCTTTTGGCCGGGTTTGATAAAGCCAAAATGCCCCATTTCTTTTTCATCAATTTCTTTCGGTTGAATGTGCTTATGAAGTAAATTCAATCCTGAAAATCTTTGATTCATAACTAGGATGGTTGATAGAGGCAAAACGGTATCATCTGAAAAACTATACGCTAAAGCGGGTACTTTGTAATCTTGAAAATATTTGGCATGGGGGTTCATGGATGTATTTTCAGTGAAACCTTTCTTTAAGCCGTAATCCGCCCAACTAAGGGCTATATTTTTCGGAAGTGGAACACCGTAATAACGTTTGCTTGTCGGCAAAATTCCGTATTTTTTAACTTCTCTGGGAATCATATATTTCCAAACCAAATAAATTGTCAGGTTTTTAGGAAAGGAAAAAGACCCGTAGTAACCGTCTCCTACATTCAGAAGAATCATCGATTTCAGATTTTTAGGAGGATGAATGAATCCCATAAGCCATCCTCCTCCACTATGACCTAATACGTGTAAGTTTGATTTCGGAAAGTTTTCTTCTATATGGGTAAATAAGGCGCTTAGATCCAGAATGGCCCAGGTGTAGATGCCTTCATCTACTGATTTCGGGTCTCCGGAGTCCCCAATTCCCCTGCAATCCAAAAGAAATACATGATATCCGTTTTGAGAAAGGAATTTGGCGAGTGGTCCGTAAAAGGATCGTCTGACGCCGACTGCCGAGTTAATTACAATAATGTCCTCGTTCTTTTTAGCTGTAGCGGGGTCAGGTGTAAAATGGGTTCCTACTAAGTTGTATCCGTCTCTCGCTTTTATATGCAATTCTTGTGCTTTCATATCATCTCCATTTGAAAAAACAATTTGTTCGGCTGGAAATTACACCTAAGGTGAACCAGTCAGTCTATCCAAGTTTATGGAAAGTGAAACGATCGGTCTACATTTTAATTTGTAAATCCGGCAGGATCTTGGAAAAATTGGATTTCAGGATTAAGCTGATCCGACACAATTGTGAAGGTAGAGAGGGTTTTTACTTATTTTTCGGATTTGGATTTTATCGATAAATAGGCAAAAAGACGAACTTATTTGTAAAAAAAATCCTTAAATGTGAAATCAGTTTGCTTCGTCGCCAAGGTTTTGCTAAAGGGAACCCATTGGGTGGCGGGTGGTTCACCCCACCCAATGAAGGGCGGGGTTTAATGATTGCGCAAAAGAAAAACATACAATGAGAGCTTTCAAAACCCAGCCAAGACAGAAAATCAAATCAAAATAATAACCAGGAAAAGCCTCTTATGACAACTCAAGAATCAAACAAAAAAATAGTAAAAGAATATTTTGATTTGGTTAGCGAACAAAAGTTAAGTGAAGCATTCGTTCTGTTGGCGGATGACCTTCATTGGTGGATTTTGGGAAATATTCCTGTTTCCGGGGATTATGATAAAAGAAAAATCAGTCTCGGTTTTAAAATGCTTCAACGCAATTTTGAAAAATTCACTTTTCTTTTGGGAGAGATGACGGCGGAAGAGGATAGAGTGAGCCTGATCGCAGAATCAAAAGCCGTAAGAAAATCAAATTCAAAACTCTATAACAACCATTACCATTTTTTAATTACATTGAGAGACAATCGGATTGTAAAAGTGAAAGAATACTTTGATACCGTTCATGCTGTTTGGGTGGAAGAGAATTAGCCCATATGACAGGACGGATTCAACTCTGCCTTAAGTTCGGTTAAACTTGTAAATTTTCCAAAAAACACATATTGCAAAACTCAGTGAAAATGAGGATCGTTGGGTTTATTACCCTATTCTGAAAAAATCGATAAAATAATTTATTGCATCCTGATGGATTTTTTATTCGAAAAATATATTTTTTTTAAATAAAAAAAATATCCTATTTTCTTTTTTCTTTTGACCCAGTCCCCGTAGTAACTATAATTCTGAACTTGAAGTATCGAATATTATGAAAATCAAATAGATTAATTAAAACTCCAGTCAAAAAGTATTTTTTTATTTAGCAATAACGCAAACGAAGGGTTAAAAGTATGTTCACTACTCTCTCTAAAAAAGTAAAACCTTCTCTTCAGGAAGAAACTTTATCAGTCGCAGAGGATTCGTATTCGCTTACTACCAAAATCCAGGCAAGTCTCAGTCTTTTCGCCTTTCTTTTTTCCCTACTGTTTGCCGGCTCCATCGCATCTCAGGAGGTGATCCCTCAACTGCAGATGGAAGCGTATAACTCTAATTTAATGAATCAGGTATATGGTCAGAGTTATTTTTTAAATTCATTAAGTGCCTGGACGGATCAAGTGACTTATTACAAAGGAGTGCTTCGGGCATACTGGGAAGCTGCTGCGGATGATGCTATTTACAATTATGTGGATAGCATTACAACGAGCGATGCTTTCAATTCCGTGGATGCTTATAAAGACTATGTTTTCAAAGAGCTGGACTCGCAAAAGATCGCCGCGTTGAATATTTGGGAAAATCAGGCGAATCTTCAATTACTGGAAAATAGAAACGAGTTTGTATTGAAATTGAATACCGACCGGGTGGATCAGTCTTATTTGAGTCGTTTGGGAATTCAAGGAACTTTCAACCAACCGCAGGATCCGAATGCAAGCACCCAGGAATTACAGAGACAAATAGCTTCCGCTGCCAATAATTGGAATACGAATTTCAATCAAAGTTATCAAGCGGGTTTGAACGATTTTGCCAATTCTTTAAATACGATTCAAAACAAATACGACTCCTTCCTGCAATCGATGAATGATTCGGAAGCGACTTTTACGGACAATTTGTCCGCTATCGATTCGTACAAAACAGTTGTTAAAGATGCGATCAGGGGAATGGTCGGTCAATTCCAGGGAATGATCGATCAACCTTGCAACCAAGCTACCTCTTGTCTCTATCGTGACGGAAACAACGGAGGATTGAATACGGCCGGTCAGACATTGAACGATCTGGTTGCAAGACTCAATACGGTTTTGAACAATCAAAACCTGGATTCTTCCAATGTGCTTACTACTATTTCCTCCGAAATCAACAGCTTTCTGTCCAATCAGACAAACGCGGCCCGACTAACGCAAATTGATTATTCCAATCAGGTGACTACGACTCAAACATCGTTGAACCCTCCTTCGACTTACGGATTAGGAAATGTAAGCAGTTTGATTACTGCAGTGAATAACGGGACTCTTTCATTCTATGATTTGCAGTCTTCGCAAACTTCACAATGGAGAGTTGATACGAGCGGTATATTTTCAGGTATTGTGGATCCATTCATCGAGACCATGATCAGATCGATTACCAACGGAAACAGCGCCAATATCAAAGGAATCATCGAATCTCAAATAGGTGGCGGTAGGACTGCAACGGTTCTTGCAACGAATGTTTATACGGATTGGAACGGCGGCTCCAACGGAGACGGATGGGCTTATTTCCGCGCACTGAATACCGAAATGAATTTAAACCGGGACGGGGCCGCCACTTGGAATTGGGGTGCAGAAAGGTTTATCGTAAGTCCTCCCGCTTATTGGATCAACTGGTTCCAGATGGGTAGGATCGGTTATCAGGTAGTTTATGAAATGTACGATCCGAACGCACAAGCATTGGCAACTTATTGGAATGGAAATTACACTTCTCTCAACGGCCAATTGGCTCAATATCAAAATAATATAACGCCTGCTATAGGAAATTGGGAATCGCAGGTGGCGAGCTATAATTCGTTTTACGAACAGTGGAAAACAAGTGCAGATGCTTTGAAAGCCCAGGCACAAGCTGATTATGAAAACTCTATGGCGGATTTGGAGAGTAAAAAATCAGCTTGGTTGAATCAGATGGAAGCGGAAAGAAATGCGGGATTGAACCAATGGGATCAGTTGTATTCAAACGCTTCTTCGTCAGGCGGACAGAATGCACAATCGGTCGCAAGTTCCATTCAAGCTGTAAATAGTTCCGTCTCCTCAGGAATTAATATCGCAACAGGCACCCAGTCCATATTGGATAATTATAATAATAAATTGGATACTTTGGCTAGTACTGAATTTACATTTACAGACACTACAAAAAGATACGAGCCCGCTCTTGCCGATACCGGAATTCAAAAACAATTGGATCCTTTCGCTCAGATTGGAAATTTAGGAGCGGATTATTCCATTGGAAACATAACAAAAGGCGAGCTGGGAAATAAACTTGCATTTTCCGGTGGAATCAAACAAGCGTTTAATGATATCTCCGACTCGACCATCCGATATGGAATCGGTGCTTCTACGGGAGGTTTCTCCAACGGAACTTTCGGTTCTTTGCAGCAAGCAGCTTTTAATTCCACCGGAATCACTCCGAAAAATACGGATGTTGCGGGAGGAGAAACATCCTTTACTACGCAAAAATTCAGCATTCTAGGTGCTGCGAATGAAAAGAAAATAGATACCAGTCTGAGTGTCGATGGCAAGGACCTAACAGAAGTTTTTGGGAAAACGGCGAATGGTGTTTATCAATATTCTCAGCTGCTTTCTCTTAACGAAAACAATTCCAGTGCGGCAAAGGCGGAACAGGAAAAAGCGGTCAATCAAATGGCATATCAGGTGAATTGGGATTCCAAATGGAGTGCTAAATTGGATGAGACAGGTTCTTTGAAATTAAACGGAACCATAGGGAATCTCTCCAACCAGGAAGTAACCGATATTCTAAAGAAATTATCCACCTACGAATACAAAGGTCTAAAATTCGATCAGTTCTGTATTGCAGGAACAACGGATTATGCTGCTTGTCAGGCGGAAGAACAAAGGATGTCCAAACTTCAGTCGGATGATTACAAAGCGAAATTCCAATCGGATATAGACAAACTCGCCGCCCAAGGTTATGAGATCCAAAATGGAATGATCGTTAAATCCCTTTCCCGTGAGGATAAAATCAGATTGGGACAAACGGAAGGATTGACTTTAACCGATACTGAGAAACAAACAGCAAGTGTATGTTATGTGGACCCTTCCAAGTGTAAGGATTTGCTCAAACAGGAATTTACTATTTCTTACGATAAAACCGGTGGAGTTACATTATCCAAGATCATTAGTAATGGAAGCATCGGAGGCACAAACAATGCGGGGCAGTATATCTCCGGAACGCAAACCGAATCCAGATACATCAGTCTTTCCAAAGTAGCGCCTGTGGTAGCCCCTAAAGGCACCGACTTGTTTGCGGAATGGGGGCAAGACGTTTGGAATGATATAGATACTCAAGCAAGCCAAGTGATGAATGATTTTTATACGAAGAGCCTGGCACAGGATTCCAAGATGCTTACGCAGGCAACTTCGGTCATTCGTGATGTCGAATCCAAAAACGAAAAATTATTCCAACAAAAGAAAGCAGTACAAGAAGAAACCGATGAGATGATCAAAGAATTGGTTATGGCTTATATTTCCGGAGGGATGGCCGGAGTCACTGCTTCCATTAAAAGTCAGATCGAAGATAAAATCAACTCAGGACTTGCCGAAGCATTTATCCGCGGCACGGGAGGAAGTGAAGCGGACATACAAAAGGTTGCCGACCTAATCAGTCTTATACGAGGACGTATGCAGGCTGATAAGATGAAAAAGAGAGCCAATACAATGTCCATCAGTAACCCAATCCGTTCTTTGGAAAATATGGTAAGTAAATCATTCAGTACGGTGATGGAAGTTGCAAATAACGTTACTTTCGGAGCCGCAGGAGCTGTGTTAGCTGTTGGAACCGGAATTGTAACGAAGGTCGCGGGGGTGGTATCGGATACAATCGGATCAGTCACAAAGGCTTTAGGCCCTCTTGGAAATACCATCGGAGCAATTTTAAGTCCTACAACTATGTTGGCAGCGGAAGCGACGAAGAAAGCGGCAGACTATATAGGCGAACAATCGGAAAAGATGCTCGGTGCCAAAAATGCTATGAGTGAAATCAAAGCAAACGAGGAATCCATAATAAAAAATTACGCATCGCAAGCAATTGCAACGGCAACAGGCATACCTCCTGAAGTTGCCACTACTTTGGTAAATGACTATGTGGGCTCACAGAAAGCTAAAAAAGCAAGAAGGGCGGCAAATGCAAATCCACTTGGGAACATAGGTTCGCAAGTGGTCGGGGCAGTGGGGGGAATCATCAAAACCGCTGCAGTTGCATTCGGAGCAAAAGAAAGAGACATCCAGGAGATGTTGAGCGACGGAAATAAAATACTCTATTCGGGCAATTTGGATGTTACTGCAGATGAATTGCGGAGCGAAGCATATGCCAACCAAATGTTCGGTATGAAATTGGGAGCACTCAGTTATACTTCCTCCACTCCTAAAGACAAGGAAGGAATCGTAGAGGAACTCGGTCAACGTATGGTAGTCGATCAACTAGCGGCCGCTACCGGATGGGATAAGGATGTAACCAATGCTTTGTTCCGTAAAGAATACGGCAGGATAAAACAGAAGAAAGCGGATAAAAAGGCACAAAATGCAGCGATCAAGTCTACCGTTATAACTGCCGTTACTACGGCCGCTACATTGGGAGCGGCGGGAGCTTTGGGTTCGGTAGTGCGAGGTGCAATGAGTTCAATAGGTACTGCTTTTGGTGCAAGCGCCAATGTGGCCGCCAATGTCGGCGCTGCTGTCATTAAAGGTGCGGTCCAAGTCGTGGATGGTGCAAGGAACGGATGGGAAGGAGCACTCGCCGGTGCTGCAAACGGTGCTTTGGGAATGGTTACAGCAGGAGCATTCCAAGGCAATAGTATAGCAGACGCATTGCGAACAGCTAGCGAAAAAGTTGGATTGGGACTTGGAGTAACCTATGACAAAGATACAGGTTGGGGAGGTAGCATAGGGTTGGGCAATAAAGTCAATAATGCCTCTTTTTCATTTTCGCAAAGAGGACCAAGTTCAGTCTCTCTTTCTTCCGGTGGTCCGCTTGGCACACAGCTAACCATTAACCATACAACAGGAGGAACATCAACGGTGGGTGTAAGTTATAACGCAGGTAAGGGGCCGAGAGACGGCCTTAATATTTCTGCTAATTATGACTTGGATGGAGGAGGTGTTTCCGGTGGTCTCTCTTATACTGATTCGAAAAGTAAGGTAGGACTTTCTTTAAATGCTAGTCAGAACGGTTTATCGTCTTCGTTGGTAACGAATGGAGTCAATATCGGAACAAATACTTCAAACGGATTCCAAATGGCGGAAATGAATTGGGCTCAAGATAATATTAATGCCGCTCAGAATCTGGCTGTTGCTTCTGCAAATACTTCCAGTTTAGGTAATGTTTTGAGAAATATTCCTCTCCTTGGTGGGTTGTTAGGTGCTGGAGGAGATATTATTTCCGGTACTTTTTCCGCTGCTGCCGATGTAGTTACCTTAGGCCAAGCAGGATCTTTTCGGGCCGGTTTATCCGAGCTTGGAAAAGGGCTTTTTAATATGGGAGATATTTTAGTAAGAGACATAGCTGCTCTAGGAATGGGACTTTTTGGAACCAGCATTACTACATTAAGGGATATTACAAATATTCTTACCTTAGGCTTGATTCCTGAATTAGGAAATTATGATCCGGAATTGAAAGATATGAAACCAACTTATATACATGGTGCTATCGCCAGATTGATTAAGGACGCGGTTATTTTGGATTATGGAAGTTTCGGAGGAGCAAACTGGGGGACTGATTATTTCGGACAGGACCAAAGCATGCAAATCAATCAAGGTGACGTTGCATCTTTTCATCATGATAACGACATGAATGAGATTGATTGGATAAAAAGAAATTGGACAACAACGCCGTCCAAGCAATGGGTCGGGCCGATTGGGGCAGCCTATACTTTAATTGGAACCCCCCTCTTTGCTATCATAGGATTGTTAGAAGGTGAGCATAAACCTGCGGCAAAAGTAACAGCCAATGGAACAAAATAGTATAATATTCGAATGATTGAAAAGTATATCGGTTATATACTTGTTTCTTCAATTGCCATCATACTTATGGGTGGACCCGCGCAAGGGAGTGTAATCGAGATTAAAGTTCTGTCTGCCGGGATTGGTGAAAAGAAAGAGCTAAAGAAAAAAGTAATTTTCGATATAATTCAACCGGTTGCGAGAGACCTAGGTATCTCCGAGCAGGGTTTCATTGAAAATGATGAATTACTTTGGACTTCTGCGTTCAATCAATATTTGAAAGAGTCCCGATTGATTATTGATTTTGACAATGATTCCGGTGAGATACAAATTATTTTTAGAAATTCGGGTAATTCGGATATCGGTGAATCAGCAAAAAAAGTCTCTTCGCTGATTTGCGAAGAGTTAGAAAAGCGTAACATAAATTATACGATTAGAAATGATTGTAGCAAGTTCCCTATTTTTAAAAAATGCTGATTTGTCATAAAATTTATGTTAATTTATCGGATATTAAACGTTCATTTATTCGTTTTCGTCGGCAAAGTATTTAAGAACAACCAAATTGCCTTTAATTCCAAATCATTCATATACCCTAGATTTTGCCAGGACATAGGAGGGCGTATCTTTGATCCATCCGGGCGAATTCCCGTTCGGATGGCTTGGATAAAATTCGATTCAGTCCAATGACCGATTCCTGTGGAAGTGATGTTTTGCGCATGAGGCCAATCAGGAGGAGCTCCGGGAATAGGACCTCCCGAGAATTCAGGACCATGGCATCCTGAACATGTTGCTGCCACATAACGACCGTATTCCGGTGTGAGAGCTGCCTTTACCTGCTTGGGTGCGGAGACGGAATGGTTTATGATATTCGCAGATACAAGTAAGGGAAGCTCACCCAATACGAATAAAATCCGGGCTAAGGGGCCGACTTTTTGCTGCTCTATTTGATGATTCACCGGAGGGACGCTACGGATATAAGCGATCAATTTACCTACTTCCTCATCGCTCATTCCTTGGAAATCACTGGATGGCATAAAAAGAAGTGCTCTTCCGTCAAACGCCACTCCTTGCCGGATTCCACGTGCCAAGTCGAAGTCGGTCGTTTTTTCCTCCAGACCGCCTAGTCCTTTTGTTAGGTTAGTGCCAGTAAAGCGACCCATAGCCGGATCATCGATAAATACTTGTCCGGCTAAGTTTTTACCATGGCAATCAATACATCCTCTGGAGAGAAAAAGTCGTTTTCCTTCTTCTTTGGAAGATACATCTGTCGGTATGGAAATAGTTCCTTCGATTACTGGGAAAGTCCGATTCATTCGTGTATTGCTTAAAAAATATACGAATGTCATTCCTCCGATCAGTAGAATAAATAGTGTTAAGAAAATGGATAGAATCCATTTTAGAGTTTGTTTCATAATTGATTTCCTATATTCGGATATATTAATATTTTATTTTTATTTATCGTAGATATTGTTCTTACTTTTATTTTCTCGCTAAAACCCCCTCCAGAAATATGGATATTATCGTTTCTAAACTTTCTTCGAAAGAAAAATTATGATGAATCAGATATTCCGGAGTAAGTATATTATTGATAGTCCCGATTAGAATGTCTGTTGCAAAACTGGGGTCCAAATCGGAACGCAGGTCCCCTTGGTTTTGCGCTTCCTGCAACAAGGAGGCTAGGCTCTTAATATTATTGGTTCTGAACTCCACAATCCCTTCAAATATATCGGGCCTTTCTTTTTGAATATCAACGAGAAGGTTTTTGGAAACTTTGGAAGTCGACTTTGCCACATGAGACAGGATCATTCTGTATTTTGCAATAGGGGAAAGATCATCCCTTATCAGAACTTCATCAATCTTGGAGTGGATCTGGGCTTTAAAAAATTCAATAACGTCCGTGATTAATTTCTCTTTTGAGGAGTAGTAACGGTAAAGAGTTCTTTTGCTAATTCCCGCAGACGAAGCAATTTCATCCGTATTCACTTTGTTAAACCCTTTGGATAAAAAAAGAAGTAATGTATTTTCTAATATGCGCTTAAACATTGATTTTTGCAAAATACCGTTTTAAACCGGGAATTGAAATTTTTTCACTTTGGAAGGCTATGTATTGGTCCGGGCGTACTAAAATCATTCCTTTTTTCATCCTTACCGCTTTTGCAAAGTTCGGCTCCGATCCGGGTGTCAGAGTATGTATTTTCAATCCGGGCCATACAGAATCCAGGTGATCAAGTTTTACATTTTCCAAAAGGATCAGATGAAAATTCGAATTGTCTATTTTGTTTAAAACCGATTCACCTGTGGAAAGTTTTGCATGTGGCAATCTAATACCCGATAATTTGGATGAGACTGCTTCCGATAATAAGCTATTCTTGTATGAAATTTGAGTTTGGGAAATCCGTTTGAATATTTTTCTTCTTATCATGGGAAAGGAAAATAAAACCGGAACTAAAAACGGCAGAATGAATCTCCTGATCAGTTTGGAAATTCGTTTTTGACCTGTCATAAGAGTGAAAAGCCGATCTGTCTCCGTTACTAATTGTTTCGCAAAAGGAAGTCTTTCTTCTTCGTAGGAATTTAAAATATGGGATGATGTTTTTTTTCGCAAAACAGATGCTAATTTCCATGCAAGGTTGTGAGCATCCTGAAGCCCGGTATTCATTCCTTGGCCTCCGGCGGGGCTATGTATATGACCCGCATCTCCGCATAAAAACGCTCTTCCTTGTCGAAAGGATTTTGCGAATCTATGGTGCAATTTGTACTGGGACAACCAATGCGGATCTGAAACACGAACCTGTACGGGAACTCTTTCGTCTAAGATTTTTTGAACCAAACCTAGATCTACTTTTTTACCTTCTTCCGATTCGGGGATAATCCCGAGCACTCTGTATCGCAACTCTCCCGGCATGGGAAAAAATCCATTGAGCCCTTCTTCCGCAGGAGAAAGGACCGCATAACCGCGTGGTAGTTCCCAATGAACTTCCAAATCTCCCAGATAAAAATTATGTTCATAAGAATCACCTATGAACTCTATTCCCAGACTGTGCCTAACCGTACTATGTGCTCCATCTGCACCGATGATGTACTGAGCTTGGATTTTCTCTTCTCCATTCGGTCCGCTGATGATCCCAGAGATGGAGTCGGGTTTTTCTTGCAGAGAGATCAATTGGGTTTGCCATTCCACTTTTCCCCCTTGTTTTTCCAAATGTTCTGCCAGGATTTTTTCCGTTTTGTCTTGGGGAAGGACGAGTAAAAAAGGATATGGGGTAATGTCTTCGCCTAAATCTCCCAGATCGCCGATTGCCATTTTGTTTTTGAATAAAAGTAAAATTCCTTTGATTCTTTCCCCTTGCGAAATTACCTTTTCGGCGATTCCGATTTGTTCGAAGATTTCCAATGTCCTCGCCTGGATGGCGAGCGCCCTGGAAAAATTGGAAAAAGCCGAACCTTTTTCTATAATTCGAAATTGGATTCCCCATTGGGCTAATTGGCAGGCGGCAAATAAACCGGTCGGACCAGCTCCGCTGATCAATACTTCAGTTTCCGAGAGTTTCATAGGGACAATGTAGATAGGTAAACTAAAATAGTGTCAAGTAGTTTACCTGTAAAAAAACAATCGAATATCCTAATTTGGCTATATTGGAAGGGAATTTGCCCTGAATCTGCTTGACCTTCGTTCTTTTCCCTTTGCAAATGAACGTTATGCGATGGAAAAAATCCGATTTCTGGATGAACGCTTCACCCATTGAGATGATCAATTTTTTCCGCCAGATCCACGAAGAATGTTTTTTAAAGGATTGGGTTGAGGCATTTCACAAGGATGATTCGCTGATTGATCTGGTATTCGAATACCTTTGGCTCTATCGTTCCGAATCCGAAACCAGAATCCTTTTGAACCATTCGGATTTTCCTCCCTGGCTGTTGTTGCGATTTATCTACTTCGGGTATGGAAAACAAATCCTCCAAGGCCATTTTGATTCCAACGTATATTTCGCTCAGGTAAAAAATTTGATCGACTCCGAACAAAGTCTTCGTATTCTTTCGTTAGCTGAAGAGATGGACAAAGATCCTACTTTGAAAATCCATTTACTTGCCAATTTGGATGCGCAAACTTGGGAGTCTTATTTCGATATTCTGGAGCAAAACGAAAAAACCATACATGCATTAGTTGGAATATTCGTAAATTTGAAAGAACAGGAAATCAGAACCATCCTTTTGAATAGTCCCACTCTTTATATCTATTTACGTCTGATGTTGGTTTCCAGAAAAATCACAGATGATGAAGTAGGGGATGAAAAGGCAAAAATCCTAAAGGATATTTTGGAAGGGATTCGGGAGTGGGAACTTTTTGCCACCAACCTTAAAGACAAATTCGATCTGCTTACGGAACGAAAACAAATTCCCAAAGAGAGAGATTCGAAACGAATTTCACTGATATTATATGAATTGATTAAAGTGGGAGAAGAAGACAGAGCGGGAATCATTTCCTACTTAAAGGGAAGTCATGTGATTTTGGACGAATGGGAAGAAGGAATCATCCGTTCTACTTTGGTAAATTATAAACAGTTCGGTACCTTCATTTAACATGTCGATCGGCGATCGCAATTCCAGTTTGGATGCACTTCGCGGTCTTGCCGTCTTTTTGATGTTAATCGTAAACCTTCCCGGTTCCTGGTCGTATCAATATTCTCCTTTCAAACATGCAGCCTGGAACGGATTTCAATTGGCGGATCTTGTATTCCCCTTATTTTTATGGATTGTCGGTTTCAGCATATCTTTCGGTTACAAAAGAGAAGGAACCCCCGTTTTAAAATGGGAAAAAATCCTCATACGCACATGCATTCTTATCTTTTTAGGACTCTTTCTGAATCTTTTTCCCAAGTTTTCCTGGGAAAATTTTCGAATTCCGGGGGTATTGCAAAGGATCGGCATCGTTTATTTATTAACAACGGTTTTGCTGTATACCCTGGGGCTTCGACGATTTATTTTCTTTGTGATAAGCGGTTTGTTTCTTTATAGTTTTTTTGTATGGTTTACGATTCCGAACGAAGATACAATCGGTTTGAATGCCGATTTTCCGCTTTTGGATCCAAAAAACAACTGGGCATCATTTACCGATCGACTGTTATTCGGAGCACATGTTTGGAAGGAAACATCCCCTTTGGATCCGGAAGGTTGTCTGAGTACAATTCCCGCTTTATCCACGGTCTTATTCGGATTTTTATTAGGCCTTCGAAGTCAAAATCAAACGAATGACTCATCCTTCAGAGCGCCAATGGTTTCGATTTTTAGTTCCGTAGTTTTCATTCTTTTAGGAATCGCGGTTTCCTATTTGATTCCTTTGAATAAAACATTATGGTCTATTTCTTTTGTGTTTTTGACTGCTGGAATTTCGCAGTTTCTTTATCAATTGCTTGAGTTTGTAGGAAAATACAATCGCTCCGTCTTTCACTGGCTTTCGTTATACGGAAAATACGCTTTGTTTGTTTTTGTATTTACCGGTATTGTTGCCAGATTGCAGGTTTATTCTCTTTTTCGAAAAAATATATTTCAAAGATTTGTTTTCATTACGAACGATACCTATCTCGCAAGTTTCCTATTTTCGATCTTAATGATTCTAGTTGTCTGGATCTTATTGAAAATTTATGAATTTTTCAGTCGGATTCGGGAGAGATTTCGGACCCCCGTAGGGAATTCGAATTGACCCACTGAATTTATCTGTAAAAGTGAACTAGTCGGTCTAGCTGAATGCGGACTAAGCAACCATCGATCTAAGGTAATTTTTATATATATGAAACCAAAAGAGAGAATTTTAGAAAGTTCATTTACTCTTTTCCGTGAGAAAGGATTCCAAGCTACGGGAATCTCGGAGATCTTGGAAAAAGCCGGTGCTTACAAAAAGACCTTATACGATCATTTTAAATCGAAAGACGAGATCGGTTACGAGTATTTGAATTATCTTTCTCTTCAGCAAAGAGTTGTTATGTTGAAGGTGTTGGACAAGTCGGTCTCTTTGGAAGACTTTATCGAAAAATGGGTGAATTTTATTCTGAGAAACCAAAGAAATTCATCCAGAAAGGATTGTCCCATCGCTTTATTTTCAGGTGAAGTTTCCCATTTAAGTCAATTCGATCCTTATCGAACGGAAGCGATTCAGTATGTACTCGATACGATCGAGATTTGCATTCTACGGTTTAGATCTGATTTGAAACAGGATGGAATCAAGTCTTTGAGTTTGGAACTTTATATGCTTTATCTGGGCGGCCTTCGTCTTTATTCTCTTACTAAGGATCGCAAGGTAGTGGAGAGGATGAAGGAACAAATGACAAGTTGCGCGAGTAAAAAGAATCGTTAAGATCGTTTAAATCGAGTTATCCGCTAATCCTTTCTGGCGAATCCGACCGATCATAAGTCGATACTGAATCCTATATTGATCTGACGAAAGGTTCCCGGTTGGATTCCGATGGGAAGTCTACCGGATACGTACCTTTTGTCCGCTATATTTTTTGCCGTAATGAATAAAGACCAATTCGCTCCTTCCGGCTTATATCCGGAGCCGATATTCCAAAGCCAGTATTCGGGAATGACTCCTCTGGAACCGTTCGGAGTTTCGTTTTCGGTATTTTCCAAATCACTGAATTGTTTGCCTACGTATTGGAATTCATTGCGAAGAAAGAATCCTTTCGGATGAGAGAAGGCGAGTGCTATGGCACCGCTATCTCTGGATACGTAAGGTAGCAGATTTCCTCTGGTATCTCTGGAATAAGTGTTGTTTCCTTCCGTAACTAAAAGAGGTCTCGTATCATAAACCAAATTTCCGTTATAGTCTATCGAGTAGATAAGGTTAGGTGTTGATTGCGAGCGAGCATCTATTTTGGAATAGATGAATTCCCATTCCAAAGACCAGGATCTTTGCATTGTTTTTCCCATATCCCATCCGAGCGAAAACTCCAGTCCTTGGTGAATGGAGTATCCCGTGTTTGCAGGTCTTGCTCCTAATTCCGACCCGGCTTCATTCGTATTGATGATTTGATCTCTGAAAAACATTTTGTAAACTGCAGTTTCCAAACGTACAAAGTGAGGAAGTTTGGAACGGATTCCCGTTTCATAATTTGTGCTGGTTTCGGGTTTGAGATTATAACCTCTTCCGTAAGGATCAAAGCCGGAAGAAAAAGTAGGAGGTGAAAAAGCTTTGTGAACTCCTCCGAACAGATCCGTTTTTTCCGCGAGTTTATAGACGAATCCGATTCCGGGTAACCAGATGTTGGTTCTTACCGTTGAACTATCGTTTGTTTCTATCCAGGAAACTCCGGGATATACAAATCCGATCGATTGTTCCTGAAGAGAAGGAGATCTTCTTATAGTAACAGTTGTTTGTTTTATATCTTCACGCCGGATTCCCGGAATGAGTTGAAAGTTTTTACTTAAATGAATTCTATCCTGTAAAAAAACGGAATAAGCTTCGATTTTTCTCAGTTGATTGTTTGTTTGGTCGGGATTGGTTGATTTATAAAGAAAGTCTGCCGCGTTTGTTCCGGTAAAATCATCCAGCAAATTTCTTCTGGTGATCCACCCTAGGTAGTCTTTTGTTTTACTTAAATAAAGTCGGTTTTGATTTTTTTCCCCGTGAGCACGGGCGCCGAAGTCGATTTCATGCAAAATTTCTTTTGTTTTAAAACTGAACTCTCCTCTCCCATCCAATCCGAATATCTGAAAGTCCTGGTTTCTCTGGCCGTAAGTTTCACGCAAATATATCGTGTCTCCCGGCCTTGCCCCGATAAAGGATGGTGTGTAAACCCCCAAGGTATCCCCGGGTGGCGGCAAATAACCACCGTTTGTATGATTATCAAACAGATAGTCCTGTCTTCCCCAGTCACGGCTGGATTGGTTTCCATAGGTTCGGATTCCTCCCTTGATGAAGGAAAGCGGAGACGTTTCCCATCCTATGACGGTCGCTATGCGTGATAGTTTTTTTTCATCGAATACAGCCGGATTGATTTTCTGATTTTTCCTATATAGACCTTGCGATAATCCGAGGTAGGTTGATTCCGCTTTTTGTTCGTGACTTTGCAATCGAAAAGTAAATGCGGAATCATTGTCCAGAGTATAACGTAGTTTCAAATCTAATTCATTGACTTGAAAGGATTGGTGGTCTCTATATCCGTCCCCGGACTTTCGGAATACGGTCGTATCGATCCCAAGTTTGCCGAATGTCTCACCATATCGAAGTAAGTTGGAGAAATAACTGTTTGTTCCTCCCATGGATTTCCATTGAAAAGCCGGCTCTAATGGAGGTTTTCTCGTTACAATATTGATGATTCCGCCTATTGTACTCGGTCCGAAAAGAATGGAACCCGAACCCTTTACAATTTCCACTCTCTCCGCTCTTTCGATAGATGGGAAATAATAGGTTTCGGGTTGTCCGTAAGGGGAGAGGGAAACCGGCAATCCGTCTTCCAAGATCAGAGTTTTCCTTGTCTCTTCATTGGACACCCCTCTAAAACCTATGTTAGGTGTTAATCCGGCTGCATCTTGAAAACGAACGGAAGCTCCCGGTACCCTTCGGAGAGTTTCCAAAGGATCCATCGGATTTGTTTCTTCCAGATACTTTTTTGAAATCACCGTAGCGGATCCGGGCACCTTTGCCAGATCCTTATCTTTTGAACCTATGACTTTGATTCCCGGCTCTTCTTTGGTTTGTTTTTCCTTTTCATCGGCATCTTCCGATTTCTCCGATTGAGCAAGAACGGAAAAAGATAAGAGGTAAGTTAAAATGCAAATGGAAAAAAAGTAAGTGATCTGATTTGATTTTGGATTCATGGATAATTATTTTTTAATACGAAATTCGGAATTCTAAACATTGGAGTAACGTCCCCGCTCAAATCATAGTTTGGATTGACAAGACGCTTCGGGCTTTTGCCGTTTACGGATACAAATACGTTTGCATAAATTTGAATGTTCTTTGTTTCGGGATGTTGCCGGATGTAGTCGTTTTTTAAGTAGCGTGCAAACTGTTCGATCATATCCGGCTGATACGACATCATCTTGATTTGGAAATTGCTCAGATGATCTCTCAATCGGACGGGAATTTTATTTTTATCCGTTTGAATCCAAAATTCCGCATGCCCTGCCTTTTCCACGACCATGATATTCCAAGAGAAACGAAATCCTTCTTCCGTCCAAAATAGGTTTCCCGGATAAAACCGATGCCTATTTGCCAAAAACATTTCGAATAAAAACAAAATACCACATAACAAAATATACACTTTTTTAAGAGGATATTCTTTAGGTTTGTTGGTTTTCTGTGAAAAATCCAAATGGGGAATTTTGTTGTAGAAAAAATCTCCCACTTTCCCGTGAATTTCAGGAGAAAAAAGGACTAGCCCCAAAAGGGGCATCATCCAAGGAAACATGCCCAAAGGAAAAAAAAGGCCTGTCAGAAAATGGAATACGATCAAAAATAAATAGGCTATGTATCTGGTGTGCGGAATAGAAAGGAAGAAAGGGATCGTCAGATCGAATATGCAGGCAATCCAACTAACAAGGATTCCCGTTTCACGTAAGGCGAGATAACTTCCGATCCATTTCATATCTTCCGAACGAGACCACCAAATATGAAGAGGCTGACCTTCCAGTAACCATTCCGGATTTAATTTTGCGATTCCTCCGAAAAAATAAGGAATTAGAATTTGAATCCGAAAGATCAAAATCCATATAAAAGAAATCTTTTCATTTCTTTCTGGTAATGGAGAAAGAAATAACAAAAGACCGAATAACAAAAACAGATAGTAATGATTTAAGAAAATGGTTCTGTCGAAAAAATGAAATGCAAAGAAGAGAGGAAGAAAAAAGGAGAGAGCCCATCTGGTCTTGATCCCGAAACTAATGAGTGAAGAGAGAAGTAACAAAACACAAGCGTGTAAATAAGGCCATGGATATGGTAAAGGATCTAATTCCATCAGATGGGGAAAGAATACCTTCGGTTTTAAAAAATATTCTTCGATCCATCCGTTAAAAAGATAACGGGTGACAAGTATGAATCCCAACATTCCATAGATGATTCTGAAATGAACGAGTATCTCGGAGGGCACTCTTTTTTGAAGAAGGTTAATCACCGTCATTCGATGAGACTCCCACGGTTGTTCCCAATGCGGATGTTACACCCGTAGAGAATTGAATTCTTAATTTTCTGACAGACTCGAATATATCCCGAAAAACTTTGTTCTGGTTTACGAAGGAATATTGCAAACCGAAATACACTGAGTTGGATTGCAATGTATCTATCATTCGGATTGAGTTTTGGATTTCGGATTCGATTTCAATTCCCAAACCGGAACCTTTCGATTCCAGAATCTTCGAAAAACCCTTGTTTGTATTTTCGTTCAGACTTCCCTGCATGATAAACAAAATCGATTCCAGGTTGGAACGAACGGATTCAAGGGATGCTTCCGCATAAGGATTTTCCCTTTGATTCCAATTTTCCACTCCATGAGAAGAGGCAAGTAATCCCGAAGGAAGTCCCAGCTTCGTATCGATGACGGAGGTAAGTAAAAAAATGGATTGGTTCATCAGTTCATCCACAACATCTGCCTGACTCTCGTAAGGACTGCTTGCGCTTCCAGGAGTAAGGAATTGAAGATAAAAACTTTCGGCTGTATCCTTTTTCCAGGAATCCGAGAGAAATTCGGATACAGTTACCATCTTATCCGCTATTCTACAAAGATAAGTTCCCCGATTCGGATCCGTTTGAAATTGAGTTAAGGAAAAATTCCCCCCGATTCCACTAAAGAGCAAATATTCGATCGCACCCCAGCCTGATTTTTTAACTCCGAAAGGAATGGAGTTGGAGTTGATTGCGGATTCTATTTCCGCAGGCGAAATGGGAAGTTTTTGAGTATAACTTTCCAGTTGCCCGTAACCGTTTAATACGTTTTCTGCGGGACCGAATCTGTAAAATTCCACTCTTTTTACCTGTTTCCAAACGATTCTCCATTGGCTACGGATTTCATCTAGGTGATTCGTTGTCGGGTTTGTTTTGAAGCCGGCGCAGATGTTTTGAAACGACTTTGTTTCCGTTTGAAGCCTTTGGTAGGAGGGAAGGATTACATTTTCAGCGGTGTTTTTTAAAAAATCACTGGTCCTAAATACTGTAGCGAGTGTTAGAAGAGATCCTTGGAGGTTTGCGTCTTCGGTAGCTTTGTTTTGATGCTTTTGGCAAGTGAGTAAAATCAAAACGAATAGAATCGGATTTTTTAATTTCATAAGGATTTTAAAAACAGAATGATATTGGAACGATCTTCTTTGGACAAATGCATAAACTTTTGTTTGGCGGACTCCGCTTCTCCTCCGTGCCAAAGAATAGCTTCCTGATATCCTCGAGCGCGTCCGTCATGAAGAAAGAATTCATGTTGGTTTACTTGTTTGATAAGTCCGATGGCCCAGAGAGGGGGAGTTCTCCACTCTCTGCCGTTTGCAAGGAACTCTCCGCGATTGTCTGCAAGTCCTTCTCCCATATCATGCAATAACAAATCCGTATAAGGGCGAATGTCTTGGTTGGAGATTTCTCTGGTAGTATGTTCTCCCGTGATCACATAAGGTTTATGGCAATTGGCACAACCGATTTCCAAAAAAGATACTTTTCCCTTTTTGACTGTGTCCAGTTTCCATCCTCTCCTTCCCGGAACTCCCACCAAACTTGTATAAAATGAAACGAGTCCCAGCCTGACTTCACTTACCTCCAATTCCGATAATGCGGGACTTGCGGCACAATCGGTCTGCGATCCGGGACAGTCATTCGTCGGAAAAAGAGGATTTGTAAGTCCGATATCACCTAAGAATGCTTCCGCATTTTGTTGGCGCAAATTCGGTTGACCGGCTTTCCAGCCGAACCTTCCCACTTTTGCCGATGAAGTGGCTCTATCCCAAACAAGATTAATTTTTCCGCTGATTCCGTCTCCGTTGGAATCGTTCGGATCCGCCCATTCCGTTAATTTTGTCTCGGGGATTGCTTCCAGAAGACCTAACCCAGGTATAATGGGGGCGGTTCTGGGAGAAAGTTCGAAACTTGCAGGTGCTGCCACTCCCAGTCCTGTTGTATTCCAGTTGATCGTATAAGTGGGTTTTCTTAAAGAATATGTTTCTCCGTCCGGAAATATTCCGACTATCTCCTGATAGGTGATATGGACGGAGCCTTCTCCGGGAATTGTATTTCCGTTATTATCTATGATTCCTCTTGGATTTAATTGTGTTCCGAAGTTGTCTAGTCCCACGTTTCCTCCGGTGACAGGATGTATCTCTCCCGTCTTTCCGATTCGAATCAGCATGGTAGTGAGGTTTGTGCCGTCGTCGGGAGGTTTTCCTCTTCCGTCTCTTACATGGCATCCGTTGCAAGATGTACTGTTGAAAGTGGGGCCGAGTCCCTGCAATGCTGTGCTTCCGACGGGAACCCAATTCAAATTAAAATTCGCATTTCCATTGTCGAAACGAACCAAACGGTCAATATCATCCACATTATTTGCAATCAAATCGAATGCATTTACCGTAGTATCAAACGTAGTAGTATCTCCTCCCGAATAAGCCTCTCTGGGATCGTCTTGGTTTGCATTCATAAGATAGTAGGCAAGTGCAGTCCATTCGGCAGTCGGATTTTTTTTATCTTTCTCTTGGAACGGATGGGAACAAGCCCCTAGGAAGAGGCTTGTCTGTATCAGTAATATTAATTTTGTAAAGATACGAAACATTGATCCGGGTTATAGATTCAGTCCTGAGTCTTCGATCGTGGTTCCGAATCTTTTTGCTGCGGCTTGGATTGTTTTTCCGATGGCTTTTACGCTCGTTTGAATCGTGCCGGTAAAGATAGTATGTTGGGTTGTTCCCACCGCCGAAGCAACAATCACTTGATCAAAACGATAGGAAATGGTTCCGTTTGCGCATGTTTGGTTTAAAGAAGGGTCTTCATCAAATTCATTCAGGCAAAAAAGTTTGGCATTGCTGATATTTTTGAGAGTAGTCGTTTTTTCTTCCGAAGTTAAGATGGAACCGAGCCCGATCCCCGGAGAAACGGAAGATCCATTATAAGTTCCGGTAAAAATATTTTCAAATCCTGTCGCGTCATAATAAAAATCGTTTTTGGTATTATCGCTAAAGCAGGAATGTTCTTCTTCCTGTGAACCGGAAGCAGCTCCGGACATTCTTTCTCCGCCCCATTCCCCGTATGCGAATTTGGCAATTCCGCGAAGAACAGAATCCAAAGACTTTCCGTCCGCATCTTTCGTGAATTTATAATAATAGGAATTGGAATCCGTCGAAGACCATTGTTTTTTAAGTATTGTTATGTGATCCACCAAGAGATCGGTTGAACTTTTTAAATAAGTTTTTCTATTTGCGAAGTTTGCATTGGATACAAAATCGGCAAGAGGTCTTTGTCCCGCCGCGACGGCGTTGGATGTCGCATTGTCTTTTCCCCAAAGAGTGTATTCTATCGCATGCCATCCGACTGATACATGTTTTGCGGCTTCGGTAGGTTCGTCGGCGGTAGCTTCCTCCTGTTCGTTTGCAGGCAACAAGGCGGCTTTACTTACGATTCCGTTTGTCACCAAATAATCATTATAACTTTCGTCGAGTGGCCATGCATTGACCAGAGGTTCTATTTCTTTACTTTCTCCTGAGATTGTTTCGAAAACAACTTCCTTGTTATCCACCGGACCGTTGGAAAATCGAAAGATTTCAGTTTGTAAATAACTGACTCTTGCCTTTCTCCATTCAATTCTCAGTTCATTCAGTCCTGTTTGAGTCGGATTTGCTACGAATGCATTTACCTTGGTTTGGAATGAGACTGCCGCAGTGTAGGCATCCGAATAATTTTTCTCGGCAATGTTCGCGTAAGTTTTTAAAAAATTCTCTTTTGTGGGAGCGGCACCTCCCGTAAGTGCAAGAAATGCAAGGGCGAGCGCATCATTTTCCTTTTTTTCTTTTTCGAATGGGTTGAGTCCGTTTAAGCCGAGTTGGTCGCAGTTAGAAACTGCGAGGCCAAGCAGTAGAAAAAGGGTAGTGGTAAGTCGTTTCATAGATTGTGTCCTGAAATTGAGATTCAGTCTCATATTTTTTTGGGAACCTACTCTGTCAAGATACTAATATTGAGTCTCATTATCGTTTGTAAAGGAAACAGTCTTTTGCTTTTGTCCAAGCGGAATACAAATCATTCAAGGAATCGTATCGATCTTGTTTTTCGATGCGGATTGCTTTTTCCGCGATTTCGAATGATTCTTTTCCCACTTTCCATTTGATTGAGGAACGGTTTTTCTGAGTGATAGTCTATGTCACAGATTTGAGTGACATGCCGATCGAAGTCGTAATGAATACTCGCCTCGTAAAAATCAATGGCAACATATCACTGTTTTTCCGTGAAAGAATGGAAATTTAAAATGAAATCCAGAGACGCGAATCACTTCTCCGAGCCACAAAAAATCATAAAATTCCTTTAAGCTGAATTTGATTTTATCTATTTCCAGACTGATGAAATTATTCCTTTATATCCAGAATTTTAGCGATTTTTTTCCAGGCCTCCAACCGATTGGATTCAAAAACCTTCAGTTGCGTTTGGTCCGAAGTGGCAATATAGCCGAGGATAGCTTGTCCTTGCAAAATAAGATGTCCGTATGTGGATTCGATTTCTTTTAGAAACTTTTTGTCTTCTGCGGAAAGATTTCCTTCTTTGATGAGTGTGGAGATCTGATCCTTACAGATTTTAGATAAATTCACATAAGAGTTCATTATGTTTTCCGTGGTTTCCTTATCGTAGGCTTGTGAAACAAATCCGTCCGAAAGAGTTCCGATCGACATATATGTGAGATAAAGTCCTTGAGCGGACAAAGTCCCGATGGACTCAAGTAAAATGCCTTGGTTTCCTGCAACTGTTTCCTGTTTGGTGGTTTGCTTTTCTTTTTTGGAATCCGCAAATGTCGGAAACGAAATGCAGAATAACCCGCCGACGAGGCCGAGTAAAAGTAATCGATTTTTGATTTTTGTAATTATGGCCAAATGCATGGGGTCGATCTTTCTGAAGATGCTAAGTCCGGAAAAGCACATTCGGTGAAAAAAATGTTCTTTTTTTTTAAATAAATTTCCAAAAATCTTGACACTGGTTCAAAAATGCACAAAAATGATGCAATTGGCGTAATTGTGTTAAATATGTATAAAACAGAGGGAAAAATGAAAAAATCAATCATCTTAGGGCTATTTTTAGCTCTAATTTCGTCCATGCCGGTTTGGTCTCAAACTCAGGCACAAATGTTTCAAAAAGTAGGGGTCGTAGGTGACTCTTTAAGCCACGGATTCTTCGGTGTGACCGTAGAAAAAAAGACCCAGGATTGGGCTTATCCGGTACTTGTTTCCAAACAAGCGGGAGCTTCCGTTTCGTATAACGAACTGGCCGGTCCTTATGTAAATTTAGAGGACGTTTTGAAATGGGATTGCGGTGTGTTTTGTATCGCAAGTTCCATCATCGGTGGAAACGGGAAAACCGTATCCCTTCCGACTCACGCAGGTATCACCGGAGCTGAATATACAACTCTTCTCAAAACTTCCGGTAAATGCGAAGACATCACTGCTACTAAACAAGATAAAGAATGGTATTGGGAAACTTGGTACTGGTACACTTATCGTTGGGTGACTGTTGCCGATTGCCAAGATCCTGACAAATTTCACCAATACGGATTACGTGATGCGGGAACTCAAACGCAAATCATGGAAAAAGTAAAACCTACTTTCCTATTCGGAACTGCTGCCGCAAATCACGTATTATGTACTGCACTTCATACATCCACGGATTGTTTGGATGAAGCCCGTTACAAAAGAGATATTCGTGCTTTCTTTGCAAGAATGTCCGCAATGGGTTCTTTGAAAGGTGGAGTTCTATTCACTATTCCTAACGTAACTGCAATTGCATTTCTTGAAAAATACACTGACCCGCAAGGCAGAGCGAATTACAGCGGACTCAAAGCTTTCTTCAGAGGTTCCGTTTCCGATCCTAATCAAGTATTGGATGCGACCGAAGTAGCTAAGATTTCCACTTTCCTTACTATGCTCAACAATGAAATCAAAGCACAAGGGGCGACAATGCGCTTCGCAGTGGCCGACCTAAAAGTGATCTTTGATGATATGAAAGAAAACGGTCGTCCATTGGCAAGTTCCACTGGTTGGTCTCCTGGAAACGCAAGAGCTGCTTGGCCTCTTCCTAACCAACCGGGAGTATTCGGATTGGATGGAGTTCACCCGAACATGTTCGGTCACTCGGTATTTGCAAACGAATTGATCAAAGCGATTAACTCCCGTTACGGATTTGCAATTCCTCAAGTGAGTGAATACACTGCATGGTATTATGATAGCTTGAACCGTAACCCTGTTGATCTTAAAAAATTCCTAACTGAAAACATTTTCGGTCAGGCAATTTCCTGGGTTGTATCCATCTTCGCATAAGAGGGAACTATGAAAAAGCGGTATAAATTGATTCTGGGAGGGTTTGGACTTATGGTCCTTGCCCTCGCTTTATCCTTGGTATTTTTAAATGACGGAGATTCGGATCGTTCCAAAAAGAATTTGGGAATGGACGAATCCGATCCTTCTTTTGAAACTTCCGCAAAACATCTATTTGATGACCCTGAGTTTGCCGATGCTCCCTATCCGGAGGATGACGAACTCAGTCAGGCGGAAAAACTTTGGCCTTTCGCTTTGGAAAAAAAGCCGAACAGAAAGGAAAAAGTAA
Organism: Leptospira kobayashii; assembly: GCF_003114835.2. Taxonomy (NCBI): domain Bacteria; kingdom Pseudomonadati; phylum Spirochaetota; class Leptospiria; order Leptospirales; family Leptospiraceae; genus Leptospira; species Leptospira kobayashii. The sequence goes on from NZ_AP025028.1 coordinate 1,362,565, forward strand.
AAGAAGAGTGGAGAGATTTTGCGGCGAAATACCCTAAAAATTTCTACATCCCGAAAGAGATCCGCGCTCCTAGAACGGAGGCGGAAGAAAAAGAAGCACAAGAATTATTGGAAGACTTCACGGCAATGGACGCAAGTTTTGCCAGTTTCATTTCCAAGAACAAATGGTCGGAACCAGGTAGCAATCCTCCTTCTGCAGGATCGGAAAGACCGGCTCCCGCAAAACAGAGAGCATACTTTGACTATAAGATCTATGAATTGGAGTCCCGTATTCAAATGATAGAATATTGGATGGAAAACCAAGCATCCGCTACGGAAAAAGTAAACGCTGATAAAGACTTGAAAGTATGGAGAAAAGAACTTTCTTCCCTTCAACAAGTTAGAAGCCAAGTTCCTCAAACATAAAAAATTTCCCTCGGGCCCGAAGATTCACTTCGGGCTTTTTATTTTTTACACCGAAAATCATTCAAATCGCTCAATACTTGACAAATAAGTGCATATTCTGAGTTGTTGATAATGAGAGTAAGTCTCATTATCAAGTTTATAGAGGTGCACATATGGGAAGAGTCAAAAGATTCTCAGTCCTAACCATATTCCTTATCGGGATAGGTTCCTTGTCGTTTTGCAAAGAGGATGTACCCAAGGTCAATTTCGGACTTTTGGGAATCCTATCGGGAGGAGAGACATCGTTCGGAGTCTCTGGGATTTTGAAGGATTCTTCCGGCAGTCCTCTTTCCGGTGCATCCCTTTCTTTTACAGATGAAACGAGTTCTGTTCGTGCTACTACATCTCAGAAAGCCGAAGCCACCACGGACGAGAATGGAGTCTGGCAGTTGAATCTTAAGGAAGGCACGTTTCATCTTTATGTGACATCGAAAGACGGCGTTTCCTTGGGAAGTTTTAAAATTGCAACAGCAACCGGAACGAACCCGGTGATATTTAACGTTGCCGGAGCATCTCCCGGTTCTTTTGAAGTTACCATCATTACAAGTTCCGAGGCTATGGGAAGCGGAGGTTCCAATTTTTCGATTCTTTCTCCTTCGGCAGGCAAACAACTGTTTGTTTATCAAGTGGACCTTTCCATTTCTTCCCAAGAACAAGGGATTTATCAAATTTATCTGAATAACTCTAAAAAGTTAACGCTTAGTTCTTCTTCCACGGACTTAGTTACTCTTTCGGGAACGATCAAACCGCTTCTCGGACAAAATAATCTTAAGGTCGCTTTCATCGGGAATACGGGAACTTATGCAACCAAATCCGTTTCTTTTTATTTTGGAAATAGGACAACCGGAGGAGGATCTCATTCCGGTTTTGTAAAGAACGGATCTTTGTACACTTGGGGAAGAAATAACAAGGGTCAGTTGGGATTCGGAACTTCCACGGGTGATCTTGCCAATGCTACCATTACAAAACTCTCTACAATCAGTGACGTAGCTTCCATTTCATTCAACCAAAACAACTCACTTGCCATCAAATCGGACGGGACAGTTTGGGCCTGGGGTGCAAACGCTCAAGGTCAATTGGGACAAGGAGATAATGTGGAATTGGAGACTTCTGCGACGACAGCAGGCCCGAGGCATCCTCCCCGCGAAGTGCCGGGTATTTCCAACGCAGTTATGGGATCTTTCGGATTCAATCATGCTGTAGTTTTGAAATCGGACGGATCGGTTGTGGCATTTGGACAAAATAACGTCGGTCAGCTGGGAAACGGAGCTACAGGACTTTCCTCGACTAGTTATTCCGCAAATCCCGTGACAGTTGTCGGTCTTCCAACAGATGTGATCCAAGTGATTGCCGGCTCGGAACATTCAGCAGCGCTTACTTCAACAGGTGATGTATATGTTTGGGGTAGAAACCAATACGGGAATTTGGGAGACGGAGTGATCGGCACTGCTACTGCTGTCACTTCTGCCCCGAAGAAAATAACAAGTATTAGTGGGATTAAACAAATTGCAAACGGCAGGGATCATATTCTCGCTTTAAAATCGGATGGGAAAGTTTATTCTTGGGGGCTGGGAGCGAGCGGTCAATTGGGAACAGGTGGGTCGGGTAGCCCGACTCCCGTAGCAACTCCGACACTTGTTAATAATATTTCGAATGCTACTTCCGTTTGGGCCAATGGAACTCAGAGTTTTGCGATACTTTCGGACGGAACTGTGAAAGGATGGGGGGCAAATTCCACTTTAGCGAGTTTGGGAATCGGCAACACTACCACAGCTAAGGTTTACGAACCGGCGGACGCAGTGATCGGGATTAAGAATATAGTATCTTTCGGCTGCGGTGCCACTCATAATTTTTCTATGTTAAGCGACGGATCACTTTACGGATGGGGATGGAATTTCAAAGGTTCCTTGGGTCGTCCTGACTTGCAGGAATCCTGGGGAGCCGCAACACCGGTTCTTGTCACTCTTCCCGATTAAAAAGTTTTATTGAATGTATATTTCTCCTATTTTAAAGAACGTATGCTTGTTATACGTTCTTTCTTTTTTTCTCCAATGCGCCGATCCCCGAATTTCCCTCTGTAAGGGAGGTGGAGTTTGTTCCGTTTTACCGGTATTGAAAGAAAATTCTTCAGGATCTTCCGATTCTACAGTAGAACGTTTGTTAGAGACAGTTCCTTGGGAATATGAAGACGGGGAGGAGTTTTCCGCAGGTAGAAACATGACTAGCTCGGAACTTGGTGACAGAGCGTTTTTGCAATTCGGTCCCGTTTCCAAACTTTCCGAAATATCCGAATTTACGATCGGCCAATCCGTGTTTGATGTTCCTTGGACACCCGGTTTCTCCGCAAGCCTTCCTGATAGAGACGGATTAGGCCCTATCTTTCATCGGGATTCCTGTTTGGGATGCCACGAAAAAAACGGAAGAAATTTTGATCCCGATGGAACCAGGTTGATTTCCAGCTTGGTACGGTTAGGCGTCGGTTCCGGGGGAAATGATCCGGAACCGAATTACGGAAATCAATTGCAGCCGAACGGAGTAGGAAGTGTTCCCGCTGAGGGAAATGTGATCCTTCAGTATGATACAATAACCGGCAATTTCGGAGACGGGACAGGTTATACACTCAGGTCTCCAAAGATAGTTTTTTCCGGTTTGAATTACGGAGCACTCGCTTCCGATCTCAAAACATCTGTTAGGATGACACAACAGGTGATCGGTCTCGGGCTCTTGGAGTCGGTTTCTGAAGAAACGATTTTGAGTTTTGCAGATCCCGAGGATAAGGATAAAAACGGGATTACAGGAAGACCGAATTATATTCGGGATCTTTCCGGTTCGGGTAAAAGCCTGGGAAGGTTCGGTTGGAAGGCAAATATGCCTAGTTTGAAAAGACAGAATTCCGCGGCATTTCTTGGGGATTTGGGGATCACAAATCCGATCTTTTCCACTCAAAATTGTACATCGATCCAAACACTATGCCTTTCTGCAGCAAACGGAGGTTCGCCGGAAGTATCGGAAGCCAAGATCGTTGCAATTACCAAATACATGCAGTTAGTTGCCGTTCCCATCCGAAGAAAGGCTTATTACGGAAATATTCTGGAAGGGAAAAGAATGTTTCATTGGGCTGGTTGCGCCAATTGTCATATTCCCAAAATGAAGACCGCTTCAACCTCTTCTTTCCCGCAACTTGCCTCTCAAACCATCCGTCCTTTTACTGATCTTTTATTGCATGATATGGGGGAAGGGCTTGCCGACGGAAAAGAAGACGGAGATGCAAGCGGGAATGAATGGAGGACCGCTCCTCTTTGGGGAATCGGTTTATTGGAAACGGTTCACGGAGAAGCCAGATACTTGCATGACGGAAGAGCCAGAACCTTAATGGAAGCTATTTTATGGCACGGAGGGGAAGCGGAGAAAAGTAAAAATTTTGTTAAGAACTTAAATCAGGACTTAAGAGATCGTTTGATCGAATACCTGGAAAGTTTATGAACAATCGGATTTGATATTGAGGTTTACACTTTTTCTTAAGTTGGCAAATATATACAGAAAATTATGCACCTTTCCAGATATTGTTTCCTAATCGTTTTTTTTCTAAGTACATTCGTTTTCCAATGCGGAGACAAAGATCAAGTCCAACCAAAACCTGTAGTAGAGGATGAAGTGGAAGAAGAAATACCAACGTCAAAATTACTGCAAGATTTGGATTCCAGCGACGTGTTTTTACGCTCCCAAGCAACGATTCAATTGGGTAGCAGGCAGGTGAAAGAGAGTGTCCCCAAACTGAAAAAACTTCTCACCGACAAGGAGCCTGGGGTTCGGGCGGGGGCTGCGATCGCCTTGGGAGATCTTCAGGAAAGATCAGCCACACAAACGATTGTTAAACTACTTGAATCGGATAAGGAAAATCCGAAAGACGTATATCTGGATGCGCTCGGGAGATTGAAAGATCCATCCGCAGGAAAACAAATCGTTCTTCTTTTGGATTCGGAAGATCCGACTCTTAGATTGCAAACGATAGAGGCGCTTGTTCTCATCGGAGCAAAAGACCAAGGTGCTTCCATCCTAAAGATGGCTTTGAAAAACAAGAACAGGGAAAAAGATAAAACTTATGCCATGGCCCTTGGCAAACTTGGTTACAAAGGATCTGAAGATTATCTTTTGGGTCTGACTAAAACTTTGGATGAATCCACTACACTTGCCGCCGCTTACTTGGCGTTAGGCAGAATCGGTGCGAAAAAAGCAGTACCTATTCTTGCAAAGGCATTGGATCTTTCCTTTTCCAAGGGAAAAGAAAACGCATCGGTATCCCTCATTCAAATCGGAGATCCTAAAACGATAGATTTGGTTTTTCCGTTACTTGAATCCAAAACGGAAGAGACACAAATGTATGTAACGGACGTTTTGTCCGGTATTCCTTCTTTGGAAGCGGGAAAACGCGCCCTCGCATTATTGAATTCCGATAAAAAATCCACTTGGGGAAATGCTGCCAAAATCGCAGGTCGTCAAAAATACGCACCTGCTCGGGAAAAACTGGAAAGCCTGCTCGTTTTAGATTCTACACCTAGCAGAGATTCGTTTGCGGAAGCCTTGGGTTGGATCGGAGACAAGGCATCCATTCCTGTACTTAGGAAGATCTTACTTTCCGGTGCAAAAGAGGGTCCTTACGGATCCGCATGGGCATTGGGCGTGATGGGTGCCAAGGAAGCGGTAGGGGATTTGATCACCGCAACAAACAGTTCCGACGGGAAATTGGTATCTTATGCGTTGGAAGCATTGGGTTCGATTCGGGACGAGAGCGCATTGCCTGCGTTAACTAGGCTTCTCAAAAACAGACCGCAGATGGCTCCTCAAGTTTTATCTGCCGTGTCGCAACTTCAAAGTAAAGAAGCAAGACTTGTCATTGAAGACGCAACAAACTCAAACGACCCGAATGTATACCGCCCGGCTATGGAAGAATTGGCCAGACGAAAGGACAAACTGTCCCTTCCGATTCTGTTTGAACATGTGAACGGGCCGGAAGCAGAAAAAAGAAAACTCTCCTACTATGCTTTAGCAGCCATTACAGGAGAGCATTTCAGAACGAAAAAGGAATGGAATGATTGGAGAACCAAAACTAAGAACTGATCGAATCCAAAAATTTTTTGATATTGGGGATTCCGTACTGTTGTCTGGGGATAAGAGATCGGATTAACCTTCCACCGAGGAAAGCGAATAATCCGTGAGCAATCCTCGGAGATCCTCCCACTCCCACACCGAAAAAAGCTTTAAACCGATTCACATCCGTAGATTTTATATAGGTTTGTCTCCCAAATAAACTTTCATTAGGCGACCTCGGATTCATTCGATTCGTCGGATAGGATTTCGTCCCAATCGGGGAAAGGATCATTCAGATTTTTCCAGTGAGCCGGTCCCCGCTTCATTTCCTCCGGAGAGAGTAGGCAATCGTTGAGAGACTTCGTGATTTTTTTTTCATCCATATCCCTTCCGATCAAAACGATTTCCTGTCTTCTATCCCCCCAAGGCTCTTCCCATACGTTTTGCAAATTGATTTTTACATTAGGATCATCCGGTATATCTTCCGGATCTATCGCCGCCCAAAAGTAACCTTCCGGTTTGTAAGAACTTAGACTCCCGGCTTGCGAGTACAATACGACCCAATCCATTTTGGAAGCAAGCCATACAAATCCCTTGGCTCGAATGAGTCCCTTCTTTTCCTTCGCGAGCCAATTCCAAAATTTGTCGGGATGAAAGGGAAGTCTGGATTTATATACAAAACTTTTGATTCCGTATTCTTCCGTTTCCGGACTATGTTCTCCTCTTAACTCTTTCAACCAAAGAGGAGACTCTGCCGCCTTTTCAAAGTTAAATTGTTTTGTATTGATTACCTTATCCAATGGAACTTTGCTGAAATCGGTAGGGATTACTTCTGCTTCCGCATTCAGACTTTTTAAAATGGATAAAAGCGTTGTTTGTTCTTTCGGTTTTAACATGGACCATTTATTTGCGATGATTATATTTGCAAATTCCACCTGATCTACGAGCAAATCGACTAAGTCCCGTTCATCTTCTTCTCCCGCTTCCAGTTTACGATCTTTCAAAGACTCGATGGAATGAAAGTCTTTCAGAAAATTCACTCCATCCACAACGGTCACCATTGTGTCCAGTTCTGCGATTTGAGAGAGGCTTGTGCCCGACTCATCCTCGAATGTGAATGTTTCCGCGATGGGAAGCGGTTCTGAGACTCCTGTGGACTCGATGAGTATATAATCGAATTTTCCCGACTTTGCCAGATTTGCAATTTCAATCAGCAGATCTTCGCGTAACGTGCAGCAGATGCAACCGTTCGACATTTCCACTAGTTTTTCTTCCGTTCTGGAAAGTTGCGAATTTCCTGCGACAAGTCTCGCGTCTATATTGACTTCGCTCATATCATTTACGATGACTGCTACTTTTTTACCTTCCCGATTGTGGAGGATGTGGTTGAGTAACGTGGTTTTACCCGCTCCTAAAAAACCGGAAAGAACTGTGACTGGTATTTTTTTCATGACAAATTCCTGTGTGTGCAACAATGTTGCAAATGCAACTAAATTGCAATATTAAAGACTCCGTATTTCTGTCAAACATAAATGCAATTCTATTGCATTTATGTCTTCAAATCAAAAGCATATACAAATGGGCTAAATTTGTTTGTCAGAATTTTCTTTGGAACCAGTAGTTGACTAGATGGACAATTACTCCCTTCAACCCGCAAAAACGATCAATTCCATTCGAATTTTCTTATTTATTAATTTTGCTTTAGGCATCATCGGAACTTATTCTACGCTCGACCGGACTCAATCCACCTTCATGATTATAGGCGCAGCTATATACGGGATCAGTGCGGGAGTTCAGGCTTTTTTATTCAAAAAAGGTTGGGATCCGAAACCTTTTTACTTTGTGTTATGTGATGTGTTCGTGACCGGGATGAACACCATCCTTCAGGCTAATATCAATCAGGATATAGCGGCCGGTTCCATCAAACTAGGAATCAATTACACAATCAGCTTTTTTCTAATACTTTATTCAGGGTTTCTTTTTTCCTGGCGCCAAACGGTTGTTGTGGGCGTGTTGCTTTCGATCATTGATCTCGTGACTTTGTATGTCGCTTATTTGAGCGGTGTGGAATTCATCGATAGGACCGATCCTCATAAATTTCCTTTCGCAATATCCAGCTCCATTGAAGTGGTAAAGTTAGCGTTTTTACTTATGGCGACTTTCGCCACGGGTAAAATGGTGAGTCTTCTTGTCAAAACCAGAGACGAGGCAATGGAAGGTAAACGGGTTGCCGATGAACATTCGTTAATTGTAGGTAAGCAAAAGGAAAATATGCAGGAAACCGCAGTAAAACTCAACGAATCCGTTTCTGCTTTGAAAATCTTTACGGAAGATTTGAATTCTCAGATCCAAACACAAGCCGCGTCCATCGAAGAGATCAGCGCATCTCTCACTCAAATTTCCCAGGCAACAGAAAGTTCGGCGTATTTCGTAAGGGACCAATATCAAAAAATAGAAAAACTGAACGAAGAAAGTTATAATCTGGAAAAATTAGTCGGAGAAATCCGTTTAGAAATCTCAGAGATTTCCAAACAAATCAATCAATCAACTAACTTTAGTAATGAGGTATCTGCTTCCATGTCCTCATTAAATTCCGCTTTGGACGAAGTGAAACAATCTTTTATGAAAGTCGAAGAAGTAAACCAAATCATGAAAGAGATTGCCGACAGAACCAATCTGCTTTCTTTGAACGCTTCCATCGAAGCTGCGCGCGCGGGAGAACACGGTAGGGGATTTGCAGTCGTTGCGCAGGAAGTGGGAAAGCTCGCGGACAGTTCCGCTACGAATGCAAGCATTATCTCAAAAACGATTCAAAAATCCAGATCCGACCTGGAAAACGGAAACACTTCCGCCGGCATTGCTTCGGAAATGGCAACTAACCAGGAGAAGGAGCTCATCGCCATTGAGACCAGCGTAAAAGTATTTCACGAAAAAATAGAAGAAATGCAAAACATCAATGCAAGGGTTGTTTCTTCGCAAAGAGAATTGAAGGATCTTTCTTCTCAGTTGGAAACCATTGCGACGGAACAAAGTATCGGAAATAAAGAAGTGACTCGCGCTGCCCAAAGCATTGAAGACGCAGTGCAAGTGGTTGCGGAAAACACAAGACTTCTCCAGGACCAAATCGAAGAGATTGCGAGGCAGGCTGAGAAAATCAGATAAAGAGTCGGTTAGTGAACACTTGTTTTCTCAGTTATTTCTCCGTTTGATCAACCGGATCGGTTATTTGTTCGGAGGAATCCTTAAGAAAAATATTTGTGGTTCTCGGGCTATCCCTTATAATTGATCTGGAACTACTTCTAGTTCGGAGATCCCTACATGATATCAAATAATTATTTTTCTGATAATGAAGATTTAAAAGATCATTTCGATTCCCTCACTGATTGGAAGGAAATCGTGGATTCATACGAAGAAAATTTTGCAGACTATGCACTCTATCAAAAAACAAGCCAAGAAGAACTCGCTTATGCTCCCGGAAACTACGAAGACGCGATTGAATTTTATCGTTCTACTTTAGAAGCTGGTGGGGATATCGCAGGTAAGGATGTCTCTCAAGTTGCCAAACAAATGGACGAAGTGGGACTTAAATACAAAGACGGAAAAGTAACTTTTCCGAAAGAAATGATCGATGTGATTAATAAAATCAAATCAGCGGGTCTTCTTCCATACGGGATTCACCGTCATTACGGTGGGATCGGACTTCCTTCCGTCGTACAATCCATGTTATCCGAGTCGGTTTCCCGTGCGGACGGCGGACTTGCGATTACTCTCGGTTGTATGAACCTTGCGGAAACAGTAGAAAGATTCGGAACGGAAGAGATGATTCATGAATTCGTTCCTAAGATGGCTGCGGGAGAACTTTGCGGTGCTATGGCACTCACCGAACCCAACTACGGATCCGACCTTCCCAATCTGCAAACCAAAGCGGTGAAAGGAGAAGACGGTGTTTGGAGAATTACGGGAACCAAACGATTCATCACTCACGCTTGCGGTTTTGATACTATGCCTTCCATCATTTTGACTTTAGCAAGAACCGGATCTACAACCAGTGGTGCCCGCGGTCTTTCTTTCTTTTTGGTTCACTCTAAAGATATATTTGTAGCATCCATCGAAAAGAAAATGGGACTTCATTGTTCTCCTACCTGCGAAGTTGTTTTTGAAAACAGCCCGGGGATTTTGATCGGGGACGAAGGTAAAGGTCTTGTTAAATATTCCATGGCGATGATGAATCAAGCACGTTTGAATATTGCTGCACAAGCAATGGGAATTGCAACCGCAGCTTATTTTGAAGGTCGTAAATATGCCACCGAACGGGTGCAATTCGGTAAAACGATCGATCAAATTCCCGCCGTAAAAAAAATGTTGGATCGTATGGAGAGAGAAATTGCGGGAATGCGTTGTATCCTATACGAAGCAAGCCGCTCCGTGGATCTTTATCGTTGGAAAGAAGAAAGAGGTCGTATGAACGGAATTCCTGAAAAGGAAATCAGAAAAGACGAAACCTTCAAACGTTGGGAAAAATTAGCATCTCTACTTACTCCTCTTTCCAAATACTATATTACCGAACTTGCCAACGTAGTTGCTTCCGATGCTTTGCAAATTCACGGTGGGTCCGGTTATACGGAAGACTATGATGTAGCAAGAATTTATCGGGATGTTCGTATTACAAATATCTACGAAGGTACGACTCAGTTGCAAGTAGTTGCTTGTATAGGAAGTATCGTTGCGGGTATGACGGAGACAGGTATTTTCAGAGAATACATCAAAGACGAAATGTCCAAATTCAAAGTTTCCGACGAATTGAAAGAACTTTGGAGTCAGTTGGAAACAATCGTGAGTGAATTTGCTGAAATCTCCGGCACTCTCAGAGAAGAGCTCGCTTTCGAAGTTGTGGAATCCGCTGCTCGTCTTTTGGTCAGTCTCTTATTGGAAAGAAGTGTTCCTCGTGCAAAAGTGGAAAGAAGAGCTGCCCGTAAAACAATCGCTCAAGATTACGTTTTGGATAGCTCTGCAATCCTCGTTTCCAATCTAACAAAGATTAAAGGCAAGAAAAAAAGCCTGGCGACTGTCTGATCTGACACGGATAAACCGCCAAACCGTTTCCTCAAAACGGATCTGTTTGGCGGTCTGCATTGATTTGCATCCACTCTCTTTTATCGATACTTAAAATCCATGGCAAATTCGAATCGCCAAATCCTTCCTTGTTACGCTTGTTTTGCGGAAAATGGAAAGGATTCCTATTCCGTTTTATCAGCTAATTCGGAAGAAAAAAGGCTACTTTCTCCTTTTCGTTGGAAGGGAAACGATTTTCCTCCGCTATTGGATGACCAAAATCCATCTCATCTGAAAGAATTGAAAAAGCTGAATATACCTTATGTTTTCGATATACACTCCCATTTTTTTCCCGAAATCGTATTGAAATTGATCTGGAAATGGTTTGATAAGGTAAATTGGGAGATTGCTTACCGATATGGTGAAGAAGAAAGGGTAAAAAGACTTCATTTAAATGGAATTAGGCGATTTACTACTTTAAATTATGCTCATAAACCGGCTATGGCGGAATGGTTGAATGATTGGACTTATTCCAATTATGGAAATTGGGAAGGGGCCATTCCTTTCGGAACTTTTTATCCGGAAGAAGGAGTAGATCATTATGTAAAACGAGCTGTGGAAGAATACGGATTCCAAGGATTCAAACTTCATTGCGAAGTCTCCAAACTCGACTTAAGTCGTAAGGAACTTACAGGAGTATTTTCCTATTTGGAAAAACTTTCCATACCCCTCGTCATTCATACCGGAAACGCTCCTCTGCCGGGAGAATTCACCGGAATCAAATATTTTTTGCCTTTCATTCAAAGATACCCCGGTCTGAAAGTCATCGTTGCTCATATGGGAGCGAAAGAAATTTTCGACTATTCGGAGTTAATTGATACTTATCCTAATCTATATTTGGATACTACAATGGTGTTCGTAGATTTTCTTGCCACCGGTGAAGACGCGGACGATTCGATTCCTCTTCTTGAAAAATACCAAGATAGGATTTTTTTCGGATCGGATTTCCCCAACATTCCTTATAACCTTTCTCATCCCATTATGAGAATCTTGGAAACAAATATCAGCGATGAAGCCAAAAGAAAGATCCTTTGGAAGAATGGAGAAAACTTTTTCAATTCGGATTCGGGAAAATAGTATGGCTTCGGGAGTTACTGGATGTCCGTAAACGGGATAGCCTGGACAGGTTCGGACGCATTCATTGCTTTTGAGTTGGCGGGGGCATTCTTTTCTATTGTAATCGGTTTGGGTTTTCTCATTCGATCGGATCTCCGTAAAAACGGTTTGTCAGCGCTACTTTTTTGTTTGGTGGCATTGCCTCAATTGAGCGTTTCGATGGAATTGCTCGGGTTTTACGAGCGTTTGCCAGGATTGGGATTATTGCTTCCTCCCTTCTATATTTTTTTAGGACCTTTGACTTACGCTTATTTTCACCAGATAATCGATCGTGAGTTTCTTTGGAAAAAACATCACTTTTATCATCTGATTCCTTTCGGACTTGCTTACGGAATACTTATCCCTGTTTACGGACAACCGCGAGACGTCTCACATACTCATATTTGGTTGGATGTTGTTCTTCTATTGATCATGCTTTATGTATTGGTATTTCTCTTTCTGGCATTACTTGATTTATGGGTTTTGTTAAAAACAAGCATATCACCGCTTCCCGGCATTTACCGGCTAACTATAGTTTATGTCCTTATTGCGATTTCGGATGTGGTATTTCTAGTATGGTATCAGTTCGAAAAGTCGGAACTGGGGATGGTACTTTCTTTCGGGTTACTTACCGTTCTTTCCGTATTGATTTTTTGGGGAATGCAAGTGTATCCTGACTACCTGATTTCGATGCGAAAAGAAGCAGCTAGAGGTCGTTATGTGAAATCAAGATTGAGAGGGATTGATTCCACCGATGTGATCGGCAGAATCCGTGAATTGATGGAGATGGAACATCTCTATGCCGATGAAGATCTCAGTTTGGGAAGGATGGCGGAAGCACTCGATATTCTTCCACACCAGCTTTCCGAAATCCTAAACAATCAACTGAATTCGAGTTTCAAAAATTTCGTAAACGGACATCGAATCGCTGCCGCCTGCAAACTGCTTACGGAAGAACCTTTGCGACAGATACTTTCCATCTCGGGCGCAGTGGGGTTTAGTTCAAAATCATCCTTTCATTCGGAGTTTTTGAAAGTAACCGGGACCACGCCCACAGACTATCGAAAAAAGGCAGTAGGTCCGGGGGTATAAATTCATACTTCTGTCCGTATGGATCCGGACGACAGATTTTTCTTAATCGTTTAAACTCTTAGGTAAGTTTCTACTTCCGGAGGAGTATATGAGTTTTAAGTTTTGTTTTACGTCACGATGGTTTCGTGTTTTTCCGTTTGCTTTGTTATTATTTGCCTATGACTGCGCGCAGTTGCAGAGTTTCGGTAAAGTGGACATCATGGATGTTTCCATCTTAAGTCAAAAATCATACAAGATGAATCACGATTCTTCGAAACGGACAGTAGTGATTTTGGCGGATTCGGAAGGAACGGAAATAACGGATTTACTTGTTCCTTTCTCAGTATTAAAACAATCAGGTTTCAATGTTTATATCCTTTCCAATAAAAAATCACCTGTGACTCTTTGGAAAGGATTGGTAGTGTTGCCTCATTTTTCGGTAACTGAATTTCCACATCAGTATGATGCGGTCGTTGTTCCTTATCTGACACACACGGAAGATGAGGATCTTATTTCATTTCTTTCTAAGTCGGATAAAAGGATTCTTTCCGTTTGTGAAGGAGCAAGACTCGTCGCAAATACGGAAAAATTTAACGGGCGCAAGATGACGACTCATGCAACTTCGATCTCTGAGCTCGAAACAATTTATCCTCGGATCAAATGGCAAAGAGGTAAAAAATACGAAAAAGACGGCGATCTGATTAGTACTGCCGGCGTAGCTTCCAGCATAGAAGGATCTCTTTTTCTCGTCCGTGAACTTGCAGGGGAAGCGGCTTTGCAAACTGCAATGAAAAACATCAATTACCCTTTTGCAACTCTCAGAAAGGATTATCCCGGTGAACCGCTTTCTTTTTCCGATAAATGGGGGATCGCAAAAAAAGTGTTATTCGACAATGATCCTAAGATCGCAATTGAAATTCATCCGGATATTGATGAAATGCATTTGGCTCTGACGTTAGATGCTTGGGCGCGCACTTTTCCATCGAAGATTGAAGCGGTAGCGAACGGATTTGTGAAATCAAAAAACGGATTATTCTTATCGGGAGCGCAGAATTATCTGGATCATGATTTGAGGATTTGTCCGGGAGAATGCGATGAGAAAAATTTTACAAAAAGAACGTTGCGTGTTTCCGGTAAGAAGGCGTTTACCATGGATGCAAATTTGGAATTGATCGAAAAGGAATACGGAGAACGATTTTCAAAGACGGTTCGTCGTATGATCGATTATTAATGACGGTTTATTTTTTTGCATGAGCGGGGGAAAATGGGTGAAAAGTCGGTTGGCATAGAACTGCGTAAAATTTTATCTAAATAATACACTGTTGCAAATAAAACAGTGTTGCAATTGCAACGCTGTTGCAAATACTTGCGCAAGGAGTATTTACAAATGAAACAACTATCCATAATATCCTTATTAACATTGACTCTATTTGCTTTCCATTGCGCTGAATTGAAGAAGAAAAAAGACAAAGACAATACCGGATTTGCACTTCTTGCTTTGGCCGGATCGGTTGCTTGTCCTACTTCCGCGGTTTCCAGTCCGTCCAACGGCACAAGCTTTGATTTTACCCAGTGTAAGGGAGACGCCTCGGCAGCATTGAAAGTCGCGGGTTTTACGGGAACCAACGTTGTGCTATCCGGAGGAGTTGTCGGGACAGGAACTTCGAGCACAATCGTTGCCGATTCTTCCCGGCTTTCCAATTTAGGTGGTGAGAAAAAAGCAACCATCCAACTTACTTACAATCTTTCCGCATCCGATTCTTATTTGGAAGTGGTTATGCCATCTACTACAAGTTTGGTGGGACCTACTTTTCAACTGACTCCTACCGAAATCAAGAAAAAGAACGTTTTGGGCGCAACATCTGCATTAGGTGGAACTCCCGGGCTCTGGGCATCCAGTGTCGCTCAGGATAAGACGATTTGTATCGAAGTCCATAATGAAAACGGAGCGCATATGTTCGGCTGGCAAGGCACTTGTGCAAACGTGAACCGAGGCAGTTATGAATTTCAGGAAGAGGCCGTAACTGGATATGACTTTTCAGGAGATAGGGTTTCTTTCCGTCTGAACAAAGTAAACATCAAATCAATCATTATTTATTCATCAACCATCGGCACTGCTGGTTTGGTGCGAACTTCCGACTAAACTTTGGTATAAAAGTCTTATAGTGATTCCTTTCCGAAAATTCATTAGAGCAGGTGTGATTGCAGCGCTTGCTTTTTTTTCTTATATCGCGTTTGCCCAGACAAATAAATGGGAAAAGGAATTGGAAAACGGTTCCGAGAAAAAAACATCAGAGACCAAACAGTCACCCGACAAAGGAAACAATAATAATTGGGAAGATGATTTGGAAAAAGATCTGAAGGAACAGGAGAAACGAAGCAAAGGTTCTCAGGATTCCAGGGGAACGACTTCCCCCGTCAGCTCCAATAACCAAATCAATCGTTCCGCTCAAAACCTGATGATGGATGCTTCCGTTGCGGTTGATATTGTAGGAGAGTGGGATAAAAACAAGCCCAGAACTACAAATAACAAACTGGATGTCAGAACGGCAGAGTTCGGTTTTACCGGTGCCGTAGATCAGTGGTTACGCGGTAATTTCCTCGCAGCTGCACATAATGAAAACGGAAAATACAACTTTGAAGTACACGAAGCTTGGATCCAGGCGCCTTTTTTACCGTTCAATACGTCCGTAAAAGCGGGCCAGATGTTTATGGATATCGGACGTCTCAATAAAATCCATTGGCATGATCGTCCTTTCATCACAACTCCCATCGTTCATGAAAAATTTATCGGACAGGAATCCACTATGGATACCGGGGCCGAATTTAGTATTCTTTTACCGTGGAGATTCATCACTCAGGAGTTGGTTGTAGGTGCAACTAACGGGAAAAGATGGGGACATGCGCATTCGGAAGGAATTCAGAAAAACAATCCGATGGGTTATTTCCATTTGAAAAATTTCTATTACTTCGGAAATAACTGGGGAACACAGTTCGGTTTTTCAGGTGTAAGATTCGAACCGACTACGGACAGAAGAAACCAAAGATACCTTTACGGATTTGACGGTGTTTTAAGATGGAGCCAATCCAATTTAAAAGAAATCATGATTATGACTGAATTCTGGTACCAACAGGAAATTTTTCCTGAAAAAATGAATCTAAGTACTTATGAAATTTCCAAACCGAATTCACAAAACCAATGGGGTTACTATTTATTTGCAGATTATAAATTTCACCAGCTTTGGTCTGTAGGTGGAAGATACGATTACTTTACGGATAAAAACTTAACGGGGAAGGATGGGAAATTCGCCCAGAATGCGATCGAATCGCAGTCCTTGCAGGTTACATTTCATAGTTCCGAATTTGGAAAAATCCGAGTTTCGGTAGAAAGAAGATTCACTCAGGATTATTCGAAAGAAGATAGTCAAGAGCTCAGAGAATTCAAAGCAAATATTCAAATGGTTGCGATCCTCGGTTCTCACCCTGCACATAGTTATTAATAAAGAGGCATTATATGAAGAGCATTTTTAGATTTTTGTCTTTATCCGGTTTTTGTTCCGTTCTTTTGATTTCCTCCGGTTTGCAGGCAAAAGTTTCTTTGGTTGCGACCACAACGGATATAAAATACATCGCAGAACAAATAGCAGGTGATCGGGCGGAAGTCTACGGAATGATCCGCGGGGTGGATGATCCTCATTTTATCATGACAAGACCTGACTTTCTTGTTCGTTTGAACCAAGCGGATATTCTCTGCGTGGTCGGATTGGATTTGGAAGTAGGTTGGGTGCCTTTTCTACAACAGCAATCCAGAAATATCAAAATTCAAAAAGGACAACCGGGATACTGCGATACTTCGGTACAAGTAAAAATTCTCGGAGAGCCGACCGTGATGATGGATCGTTCCATGGGAGATATGCATATCTACGGCAATCCGCATTTTTGGAATGATCCCATCAATGCGATTCAGATGGCGGAAAATATAAAAAATGCGCTCACGAGGGTGGATCCTCTCAACCACGAGTATTATGATGAAAATTTTGCCGGTTTCAAAAAAAGGCTGATTCTTCTTACGAAAGAAGAACTCAAAAAAATGGAACCTTATTTTGGAATGAAGGTGGCCGTATTTCATGACCAGTTTGTTTATCTGGCCAATCGTTTTAAATTTACCGCCAACCTTTCCATAGAAGAGAGACCGGGAGTTCCACCTTCGGTTCGTTATATGGATCAGGTTGTGAGTTATATGATTGCCGAAAAAATAAAAATCATCTTGCTCGGACCATACCACAACCCAAAATATGCCGAGTACGTTTCTTCCAAGGTTCCGGGGAGCGTTGTTCTCATTATGCCGGTTTCCGTCGGAGGAACACCGGAAGCGACCAGTTACGAAGAGACTTTAAAGATCATGCTTCAGAAGATTAGAGATGCTAGCGACAAAACCAAATAAGATTCAGATTTTTTCCTCCTTCTTAAAAGCGGAAAATCTATCCGTAGGATACAGAAAGGGATTTCCTATCGTTTCCGGAGTTAGCTTTGAAGTGAACCCCGGCAGAACCTATGCTCTGACCGGAGGGAATGGTGCGGGCAAAACCACTTTGTTCCGAACACTTACCGGACTACTTCCTCCGATTGCGGGAGAAATCCAATTCCCCGTTCTTAAATCCACATCTTACGTTCCACAGGCAAAAAAGATGCGATTGGATTTTCCCCTTTCCGTGAAAGAAGTATTGCGTATGCCTGCCAATGTGGGTTTGAGTTTTTTGCCCAAAAGAAAATTCACGGAAGATGAATTGGTTCTGATCGAACGCACAGGCGTTGGGAAATATTTAAATAAACAAATTTCGGAATGCAGCGGTGGGCAATTGCAGCGGGTTCTGATTTTGAGATCCTTATTCACCAAAGCAAATCTGATCTTTTTAGATGAACCGATGGACTCGTTGGATCATGAATCGAGAGAACTTTTCCAACTGATCCTGGAAGAATATATCGCAACAGACAACCGTTCCCTGTTTGTCATTACTCATAGTTTAACTAACGATTGGCGACAAGAGTTTTCCGAAATCTTTGAGATTGACGAAGGCAAGTTTTATAAAATTTCCCAAGGGGAAAAACCCCCTCATTGCCATCACCATGACTAGTGTGCTTCAAAATTGGGATTTGTTTTTGCCCCAGATGATTCTCGGGGGAATTTTAGGAGCTCTCCTCAGTGTTCTTGGAATTCTCTTGGTACTCAGAAATATGACTTTCTTCGGAATCACTCTTTCGCAAGCGGTGGGTTTTTCCGTAGCATTTTGTTTGTTTATGGATTGGGATCGTGAGATCTATCCTATTTTATTGTCCTGTTTGCTCATCATTCCCATCATTTTGATGAGAAGAATTTCCCATATCAAAGAGGATGTGATTTTGGGAATTTTATTTGTGTTCTTTGCTTCCATTTCGCAAGTGTTACTTGCGTTAGGTGGCAATGTTCAAAATCATTTGATGGCTTCCTATTTCGGAGATATTTTAACTTCACAGGTGAAATTGAATTCATTCGGAATCTGGACTGCAGGAATCGCATTTTTCATCTATCTGGCTTATTTCCGGCGATTTTTATTCCTAAGTTTCGATCGGGACGAATATAGAATTCAAATCGGAAACCCATTCTTTTTTGATATTCTGTTTTATTTGATTTTGGCCTCCGCTGTCACAGTGGCGGTCAATGTTTTGGGTTCCTTTTATTCCATCGCCCATCTCTTGATCCCCGTATTTACACTTTTACCTTTCGTTCGCTCAACTAAGATTCTGGCACTTGTATCGGTTTTGTTTTCCATAACAGGTACTATCGCAGGATTTTTTCTGAGCCTCACCGGGTTCTCTCATTTAGGCGAGACTATTTATTTTCCTACTTCGTCTATGATCATCGTATTTATGTGCGTATTTTCATTTTTGATTTTAGGAGTCAGGAGTTTATTCAAAAGGCTGTTCTGATATTTTTCCGATAAGTAAAGTATGGAAATGGTTTCATGCAATACCTGTGGGAATACAAAATTCAAATCTTTGTTTTCCAAAGAAAGTCCCCTCGGCGAAAGTTTTCAGATCGTAAAATGCAATGTATGTTCTTTGGTTCAAGTGAACCCGCAACCGAGTCTTGCCGAAGTCATCCGGTACTATTCTGATTCTTATTTTACCCAAAGAACCGATCGGGGTTATGATAATTATTATTCCGACAAAATGAAGGCTGAAATCTCCCGTGTGTTCCGGCTCAATCTTCAGGATCTGAAATTTTTTCAATGGGAGGAGAATTACATAAACACCATTTTGAAAAAGAAAGAAACCGGTGCAAAATTACGATCTTTGGATATAGGATGTGCCGCAGGGTATTTTGTGGATTATATGCGGAGTAGGGATTATTCTTCCTACGGGATTGAAGTCGCTGACGGTCCTGTCAAATTCGCAAGAGAAACATTGGGGTTGGAAGTATATCAGGAAGATTTTTTAAGTTGGGACATAGGTTTTCAAAATCAATTTGATGTGATCACTCTTTGGGCGACGATCGAGCACCTTCACAAACCGAAAGAGACTTTGGAAAAAATATTCAAACACTTGAGACCCGGAGGATGTTTGGTTTTATCCACTTGCAGATACGGAATTTTGGCAAAGTTCCTCGGACCAAACTGGCGTTATTTGAATGTTCCGGAACATTTGTATTATTATTCCTTGCCAGGCCTTTTGAAAGTTTTGAAAAAAATAGGTTTCGAATCTCCGGTTTCCCTTTCTTACGGAAGCGGATTCACCTCCAAACCGAACTCAAGTGTCTTTTACAAATTGGCTAAAAAATTTGCGGATTGGCTTGTGAAGAAAACAAACCAAGGGGATATGCTTGCCGTACTTTTGAGAAAGCCGGTGGAAACACTCTCTTAAATTTCAATACACTCCATCACTGCATCTACCAGATCTTCCAAAGGATGCGATGCATCCAGGAAGATCGTACCTTCGGGCAGAATCTTCATATAATTTTCATATATTCTGTTTTGCGAATAATCGTCGTCAAAGGCTTCTTCGCTCCCGCCCCGGTTTTTACGGCGTTCTCTCGCTTCCTCCGGAGTGATATCCAGGAAAAATACCTGTTTGGGTTTGGGAAAATTTTCCTTTTCGTTCAATGCGATGATTTCTTCGGCAGAAATTTCCTTTCCTGCCTGGTAGGCTGCGGTGGAATAATAATATCTATCCTGCACCACGATCACACCTTTCTCTATGTTAGGTGAAATTATTTGCGAAACGGACTCGGTTCTATCTAAAATAAAAAGTTCCAATTGTTCTTTTACGGTCAAAGAAATTCTTCCCGAGAGAAAGGAGCGGATCTTTTTCCCATGCACCCCGTCAGTTGGCTCTCTGTGCCAAATTACATCCCTATTTTGCGCTTTTAAGTTCTCTGCAACAAGTTTGGAAAGGGTAGTTTTCCCCGAGCCATCAATGCCTTCAAAAACAAAAAAATAATTCATATTGGCCATATTTGTCCTAATTGAGCTTTCATAATTTTTACTAGACTTTTTTATGCACGGCAAAAACTTATCCAGAGGAGCCTAAAATGAAAAAAATCTCTTTATCTCTTCTTGTAGCCCTATTTGCAATTGTTATGGTAAACTGCGCATCGAACGATGTGAAAGAACCTACACAAAACGATATTAACAAATTACAAGAGCCAAAACCTTCCAAAAAGCCTACTCTTAACGAAGCGCTTAAACAACGTAGCAGAGACATTAAGTAGTCTTTTTTTGTATCCCCATCTTCGGATGGGTTTCCTTTCCTCTTCTTACCTTTCCGATTTCAATACGAACTGTTTCATTCTAATGTGAAAGACGGAGATCTCTTCTTTCGTTTCATATAGATCTTCCGAAGGCATCCAACTTAGATCAAACTTGGTTTTCCAAATGGATTTGGGTATCTCTTCATTATAGAGTGAGTTACCCGGCCAGAATAAAAACAGGATTTGTTTCAGGTTTAAGGATTTTGATTTTTCTTGTATTTCGATCCAGTCGTTTTCCGTATAAGCCACTACCTGGGGAATCTCAAGATAGGATCCTCCCATCAGATAACTTAAGGAAAGTCCTCTATGGACAATTAACATAGGTTTTGCGGTATTTATTTCTTTTTTCAAAACATGATACATTTCCGCAGAAGATTTCCAAATACGGATTGCCCGTAAATCTGATTTGTATCCGAAATACATCGAGGTTAGCAAAGATAGGATCAAAAGGAAATGGATGGGCTTTTGTTTCGGGAATTCCAAATACAAAGAAAAAAATCCGATCGCAGTCAGATAAGCACCTATCTCATAATATCTCATCCCGAAAATATCCACACCGGCGCGGTAGGGGGAAAGTATGGGAACAAGAAAAATAAACAAGAGTCCCGAAAGGAACAGACTTTTTGAAATCACATTGGTTCGTTTCAAAAAAAAGATCCCTGAAAGAAATACGAAAAATAGCGGGTATCCTTTGAATATTCCTATTTTGGATTCGGAACCCCAAAGGTCGGCGATCCAGGAACCGATATAAGATCTGTTAGAGAATGTATCCACGTCCTGGATCGTATTCATTCCTCTCATTCCGAAGACATGACCGTACAGTTTGTAATTGAAAAAAGAGATACATCCCAAAACAAGAACTGCGATGATTCCTGATAAAAAATGATTTCGTATCCAAGTCCGTTTATTCCCCGAAAGTAAAAAATGAACTATGATAAAAAAGACGATTCCGATCGTCACTTCCGGGCGAAGCTGAAAACTGAAATTGACTGAAAATGCGAAAGCCAAATTGTAAAGTAGGGTGGGGCTCTTCTCAATCCGGAAATAACTTAAAACCGAGATCAGTGCAAAAAAATTGGTAAGTGTCAGCTCGGAGTAATCAAGAGTGGATAAAAATAAAAAACTGAAAAAATGTATAAGTATGGAGACTACGATCGATATTTTTTCTTTTACTCCAAGTTCCCTCAATAGTTTATCCGTTAGTATCAGATTCAAAAAAAAGAATAGGATGGGAATATAAGTCATCCAATGGATCGGAAACAAAAACCCTATCGAAGATTGTACGAGTGTAAATAGAACGGGGTATTGAAAATAGCAGGTGCCATCTTTTTTAAAAAATGCCCAAGGATAACCGATCGGAATCTGTTTGGTTTCAAATCCTAAATCCTTGGCGGGAAAATAACATTGCAATTTTTCCGAAAAGTTCGTTCCTTTTCGGAGTGCTTCCACTTGATACAATTTGATCTCAGGATCGCTTCCCACAAACACAGAATCTCCGTTCCACTGGATTCTGTGTAATAAAGGATAAAGACAGACGAGAAAGAAAATTAAAACTCTCAGGGATCTAATCTTCATAAAACATCATTCCCGTTTCATGATATGAGCGGAAACGGTTTGAAAGGTGATCACGAAAATAGAAAGGCTTGTCGTTGTTAGAAATAACAACTGGTGCTCAAAGTTGATAAACTGGTATTGGTTTTTTTTCCATTGAATGATCGTATAAACCAAAGAAGAAATCAAAGTCAAAGCGCCGAACAATGCAAAGAAGAACAATTTGTCTTCGGGAAGATCCAATAGTTTTTTATAGTATTTCGATATTCTGTTCTGTTTGGTAGCGATGGAAAGACCTGTCCCCCAGATCTGAACTCCCATGATACTGAAAAAAGAAAATACGATCATTGAATGACCGCCGTACAAATTGAACCCGTCGAAATGGACGATGCCTGTAAATGTTCCCACAAGCAGATTGCTATAAGATAGTATAAAAAGTCCGATCCCCATCCATTCGAAAAGATGAGGGGCATAGAATAAAATGCGAAGCAGATGACGCATTCCGTCTCTCCATGTTTTTAGGTGAGGGATTCTACCTTCTTTGTCCGGCCAAAGGGAAACAGGGACGTGATGGATTTTGGATTCATGAAGCAAAGATTGGATCAAAAGTTCCGAAGCAAATTCCATTCCCGTACTTTTTACATTCCAGGAAAGGTAAGCTTCTTTGGTAAAACATCTGAATCCTGAGTTGGAATCTCTGATCTTTGTTTTTTTCGCATATAATAAATTGATGATGAAGTTGATTACAGGAGTTCCGAGATATCTGTGTAAAAAAGGCATTGCTCCTTTATGGATCTTTCCGTCCAGTCGGGATCCGATCACCATATCATAATTGCCTTGTACAAGGCTTTGGATGAGGGCAGGCGCCTCTAGAAAATCATAAGTATCATCCGCGTCTGCAAATACTATGATTTCGCTCTTCGCATTGCGTATTCCCGAATCCAAAGCGGCACCGTAACCTTTGGTAGCACAAGGAACTACTCTTGCTCCGAAGGATTTGGCAACTTGCGAAGATTTGTCGGTGCTTCCGTTGTCCGAAACCAAGATTTCGACATCAAAACTTGCGCTTAGATCTTTTTTGATTTTGACCAATTTTGTCAAAACATAAGGAAGAGTTTGTTCTTCATTCAAACAGGGAATTACAAAACTAACGGATTTTTTTTTCATTGTTTTTGGCTCAGATATATTTTATAGGGATCATGTATGGAGAGTATGGCTTTGATGAAAGGAAGTAGTCTTTGGTTGTCCTTTTCTTCTTTCAACAGATCATATAACTCGGAATAACAAAATGCTTTTTGGTTTGTTTTGTTGAAACAAAGAGTAAGATAGTGCGAATAGGCAGGTGATTTTTGATGTTTCGCGCGTGCCATTTGAAGATGAATGTATTTTTCTCCTAAAAAATACTCTCTCCAAGTTTCTATTTCCACGGGCTCTTCCGGTAAATGGGCGAACTTGTTTTTCGAATTGTACTGAAAGAATTCAAAATTGGAAGTCTTGTATAATTTTGTCCATTTACGAATGTAACTTTCCGTTTCATTCCATTGCAAGGATTTGTAGAAAAACAAAGATGTGAATCCGATGAGTAAAATCAGAAAGATTTTCTTTTCGATCGGTTCGATCCTTGTCTCTTCCTTATCTTTAGGATCCAAAGCGATTCCTAAAATCAATAGCATCGCATATAGATTCGGAATTTCAAAAGAATTAAAATCGAAAATTTCGTGAACAAGCCATACCAAACTGATTCCCAAAAGTACGTAACGATTTGTCTTTTCGTTTTGCGAAAGCACAATCGAGAAAACCTTTTTGATCCACAAAGAAAGTAAAATTGCCAATAGTATGATCCCTGCGATTCCGAGAGAACTGAATAATTGAATGAAAAGACTATGGGCCAACGGGAACGACTTGAATTCATTCACGTAATCCAATATGGTCTGGTAATGGGAGGAACTATCCAGGTTCGTATCTAAAAACAGTAACTGGCTTTCCGGAAACAACCCGAATCCGAACAGAGGAGAGATGTGAAGGGTATTCGTAATATGAAATTTCCAAATCATCAAACGGATGTTTATTGAATCCAGGTTGATCAGTTTTTTGTCGTTGAATTGGTTGAAAAATATTAAAATAAGAACGGCCAGAATCAGAAGAAACAGATGATTGAGTTTGAATTTTTTTCTTACCAGAATTCCGAATACGAATATTGCAAAACAGATAAACATCAGGATGGAACTTCTTGAGCTGGAAATTCCCAAAAATAAAAGTGCAATGCCCAAGCCGAATGCGTTGTATATTTTTTCCATGATTGCCTGTTTTCTGATCAGCTGAACCAGAAATAAACAGGCAAAGATCGCGGAATTGGCGCCGAGGAGACTTACGGGAAGATGATAAAAACTACTTCGATTGAAATTGAATTCAAAACCGGTATCCAAACTTAACTTCAGAATAAAAAACAAACATTGGATATAATATATATAACCTAACCACGATAATACTTTTTCCTTTTCCTCAGGATTCAAATAATATCCCCGGATGAGAACGAGACCGCCGATCAGGAATAGATAAAATTGTAAAAGTCCGTTTTCCGAATCAAGCCCTCGCAATGTGGAAATAAATGCGGATAAAATAAACAAGGTCAGGATGAGAAAGGTTTTTGATCTTATCTTTGGAAAATGAAATTGAGAAAGTTCTTTCGGCAAAAGTCCGTAACCCAAACCCAAACAAACGGGAACAATCGCGTTTGGATTGTAAGCAGTGAGTGCTATATTCGGAAAGATAGCTATGATGGAACCGAGTTTTGTAAATGATTCCGACGTGCGTGTTTTCTTGAAATGATAGATCAGTAGAACCGCCCAAAAGAGGAATGTCATTTTTACGGAAGCTTTTTCCGGAAGGACTCGGAGTGGGTCGTATTCTCCCCACTTGACGGCGGAGAGTCCGAGCAAAACTAAAAATAGAATCAAATCCAGAATTTTCTTCGGGTCTGATTTCAGATAAAAGTAAGCATAAATGGAAAATACAAAAGCAACAGTGAGAGTGACTCCGAAGATTTCAAACTGGAAGATAGGGTGGGATGTGGGGCTAAAGAAAAAGTAAAGGATCGAAAGTAAGGTAAAGCAATACTTCGTATAATAAAACATCCTAATCGTTCCATTCCTTTATAGAATCCTTTCTGTCCAAGTCATTTTCCAAAAGCTAAGAGTTTTCCCTATATCTGAAACCAATTTGTCTAAAAAAAAGGCAATTTGCGTAGCCTTGGGTGGCCCTTATTTTCCCTTGTTTGGAATTTGGGCAATTTGATTAAAGATTGTGAGATCTAGTTCCTTGGTACCTTTCTTGCATTCAATAGATAGATTAAAACATGATTTTGGAAGAGAGAACACGTAAAAGTTCAGAGGAGTGGGAAAATTGGTTGGGTTCTGGAAGGATTGTGCCTGTTTTCCAACCCATTTTATCCTCGGAATCTACCGGCATTTTTGGATACGAAGTGCTGGGAAGGCTAGTTACGGACACTGGTCTGGAATCATTGGGTCCTTTCTTTCTTGCATTCGATCAGGCGCGTGGTCCCGGCCAATCGGTCAATCGAACCAGCGATCTCTTTCGGATCAAAAAGAAAATCGATAGGGAGATCCGTTATCTCGCCTTACAAAAGTTTAAGGAGGAAGCACCTCCCGAAACCAAATTATTCATCAATGTTTCTCCTCATTTAATGTTTGATTTTTTAAAAAATTATCCGGCAAAACTTCCCTTTACGATTCAAAAGGTGAGAGAACTTGGAATTGATCCTACCCGTATTGTGATAGAGATCACCGAGGAAAGATTCGAACATAATTTGGAAATTCTAAAACCGCTCCTCAGTCTCTATAGGAACGAAGGATTTAGTATTGCAGTCGATGACGCAGGTTCCGAAGCTTCCAACCTGGATCGGATCGGTTTGTATCATCCCGAAATCATCAAAGTCGACTTACAGATGTTACGTAGATCTACGTTCTCCAGAAACTTCAAGGAAATTTTATTGAATCTTTCCAAATTGGGAGAGTCTCTCGGAAGTTCTCTTTTGTTCGAGGGAATCGAATCAAATGATGAACTTTATAATTCTCTTAATTACGGTGCACGTTACATACAAGGATATTATTTTTCCAAACCTGAGAAAGAGTTTGCGAAGAGATTCGCATTCCGTTCCGAAATGAGCCGTTCATTGGAATATTTTCATGAAAGAAAAAATGAAGAGATGAATGCGGAAATCGAATGGGAAACGAAGTGGAAGGAAAAACTATCCAAGATCACTCTCGGTTTTGATAATACGGACGGAGTTTACGAATGGACCGGCAGGCCAGATTCCGAAATTTCCAAAGACAGGGATTTTTTTAGAATGTACATCACCAATCTTTTGGGATTTCAGATTTCTCCCAACTATGTTCACGATTCCAAGAAAGGGATGTTAGCCGATTACGGTTATTTGGGTAAAAACTGGTCCTGGAGACCTTATTTTTTCGAACACATCCATAAATCCAGAACGAGTGAAGATGCCTGGGCGATTTCTCCTGTTTATCATGACATCACTGACAATGTGATGTTGCGTACATTTTCCAGGGATTTCGGAGAAAATTTAATCCTCTTCATTGATATAGTCGTTTCCCGTTAGGGAAAGTTTTTGCCAATCTTTCATTCTCTGTTTATATGACGGATAGAGGACTACTTGGCAACTCTCAAACTCATCCAACTACCTGTCCCTCCGCCTTCCTATTATGCGGCTACCGGCAATGTTCCCCTTGCAGCGGGAACTCTTGCAAGCTCACTGGAATTGTCCGGACTTGGCAGATCTGGTCTGAGTACCGAAGTGCTTTCCCCTGATGAAACAGATGTTATGGGGGATGAAGAACTCGCAAATCATATTGCAAAAGACGAACCCGCCTTCGTGGGATTTTCCCTTTACCTTTGGAATACCGAAAGGAGTTTGCATCTTGCCCGGGAGATCAAAAAAAAATCACCCAAATCGAAGATCATAATAGGCGGCCCCGAGGTAAATCACGACAACCCTTTTGTACTTTCGGAAGAAGGTTACGATATCGCAGTGAGCGGAGAGGCGGAACATAGTTTTGCCAAACTGATGAAAACTTTGCTCGATAAGTCTTCGTTAGACGGAGTCGAGAATATCGCCTATCGAAATTCTTTCGGAAAAATGGGAGCTTTCTCCCGGGAACTTTCTCCTGATTTTCCTCTTACTGATTTTCCTTCACCTTATACCAATGGGTTTTTGAAAGTAGATCCGAAGAGATCCACTTATCTGGAGACAGTGAGAGGATGCAAATCCTCTTGTACTTATTGTTTTTATCCCAAGAGTTCCCAGAATCTGAGAACTCTTGATATCGGAGAAACCATCAAATTGATTCGCTCTTTGAAAGACCAGGGTGCGAAGGAACTTGTTTTTTTAGATCCTACTTTCAATCACAGACCAGGTTTTGATAACTTTCTGGATGCGATTGCGGAAGTAAACTCGGACGGGCAAATGTCCATGTTTGCCGAACTTCGTTCGGAAGGGGTAACTCCCAAGTTAGCCAACAAATTGAGAAAAGCCGGGTTCAATCGTATTGAATTGGGAATGCAGTCCGTAAACCGTGAAACGTTAAAGCGTGTTAAGCGGTATGGAGATCCTGCCAAAGTAGCCGAAGTGGCAAAGATGCTCGCCGGTGAAGGGATTGATTTGCTTTTGGATCTGATCATAGGTCTCCCCGGTGATAAACCGGAAGATGTGGAAAGGGGCATTCATTTTTTTCTGGAACACGGACTTGGCGAGTGGGTTCAGGCATTTCCGTTGTCAGTTCTCCCCGGCACCGCAATGAGAAGGGATGCGGAGTCGGAAGGTTTGGACTATCTTATGGCACCGCCTTACAGAATCATTCGAACTGCCGATTTTTCCCCGGACCAATTGGTGGAGAGTCTGTATCTTGCCGAGGATTTGTTGGACAGAAGACTGGATGAATTTCCCAGACCTTTTTTATGTGCTCCGGATAAGAACATAAGAGATAGATACGATTTTGATTTGGATACTTTGGATCTGACTGCACTAGTTTCCAGGGCGAAATTGCCGGGAGCAAGGCACCAATCCGTTTGGTTTACTAGCAAAGATTTCGAATCTAAAAAAGATTCCGTTCGTAAACTAATGGATGTTCGCTTGGGAGTTGATCCTTTCTGCACAATGGATTTTGTTTTTTATACGGAAAGAGAAGTCTCTTTGGATTTGATAGGATTTTTGGAAGCACTCATCCGGGAAGCAAACCCCAGTTACCTTTCCCGTGCATTGGCACACCGTGGGGAAAATATGCAACGCAGATTGATTTTTATTTTAAAGAAAGATGCTGCGATTAGTCCTTCTTGGCAAAAACAAATGGAAAGAACGGAGTCGGTTGTTTTATATCAGGAAATGAATTCCGATTTTGCATCCTCTCACGCGGAAAAATTAGGAGTTTCAATGCCTTTCGCATGGATCCCGGATCAAACGGTAGAAGATAGGGTTTGGAAACATTTGCAGGAAAAGTCCGATCCGGAAACCGTTTCCTTTGCAGCTCGGAACTTGGAAAGGAAATGGTCTACCGAAGTTTTGGAATACGGAGAAACATAGGAAAATTATTTTCCTATTTGTTTTCTTAGGATCTCGACATTCTCCAAAAATCTTTTTTTCTCACCTTGTCTGGAAGAGTGACCGGCAAGGGATAAACCTACGGTTAAAAATCCTTCCTGATCTTTTTGGATGGACTTGATCATTCCGAAAGCGGTAAGAGGGGATTGCATCCTAAAGAAAATATCAAAATGAAATCCGCTGAGTTTCGGAATGCTTTGTAAAAGATCCGGATGATCGATTTTTACTTTGATTCCGCCTTCCGAAATATCAAGCACCGGATACTTTCCATCCACCTTAACCAAGTTAGAGTGTCTGATCCGATCCACCATTTCAAACGCGAGGGTTTTTGTTTCCATGGCTTTTACCAGGTCGAAATTTTCCGTTTTACTTTGCATTTGGATGTAACCGATGGGAATGGATTCATCATCGTCATTCAGGTAAAGTACGGGAAGTATGAGTTCCGAAATCACTTTCTGATTTCTAAACTGATTCATCTGTTGTTGGACGTCGGAATCTATTTCTTCCGAATATACCAAAAAATCTTCCGTCGGAGCTGTTTCGTAGGATTCTTCTTTTTGGGTGTCTTCAATCAGAAGTATCTTTTTTGTTGATTTAACACGCCTTATCTTTTCTGGATCATCCGAAGAGAAAGTGGAAATTTTAATAAAATCACATTTCCCATGAAGCCTGTTTTCATAGTCTTCAAAACTCACTTTTACGGCAGTGGGAACGATAAACATATCGGTCTCGATCTTCGCCTTGCTGGAAATTATGTTTGTAATCCAGACCGAACCGGGTGGAACGGAAAGTCGGGAGCTCTCTCTGTCCTTTTTGGCGATCGCTATTTTGTCCAGAACCAGGACATATTGATTGTCACCTTTGTCTTGTTCTACGGTGCAATCCAAGTGGAGGTATCTGCCTAGTATTTTATAAAGTACTAATTTTTGCCCCACATAGAGGGTAGTTGTAGGGCGGGTCCCTACAAGGATTTTTGTCCCGTCTCCTGCTACTTTTTTCAAATAGCAGACGTCTCCCCCGCCTTCCGTGTCCTTGATGTTCAGTTCCTGGTTTAAAAGGAACTTCGTCAGTACGTGGAGTTTCTTGTCCTTGTCTGAAAATACATCTAGAGATCGTCTCGTACGTTCAATTGTTTCCATTTGAGTTGGTGCTGTCTAAATTATCGGACGAAAAACAAACGAAATTCTCTTGCAAGGAGAGTTTTCTAGCCTAAAGTAGAAAAAGGAAGGATAATTATGTCAAATCACCCCCAACCAGGGACCGAACTCCTAGACGGAGTGAGCGGAGAAGAGCTCTTTTCGGTCAATATGGGCCTCACCTACCGGGATTTTTTGGTCCTGCCAGGTTTTATCGACTTCAATCCGAGCGATGTGGAGCTGGATACCAAACTTTCCAAGAATATTTCTCTGAAACGGCCTTTGATGAGTTCGCCTATGGACACTGTAACGGAGTCCGAGATGGCGATCGCACAAGCGTTGATGGGTGGAATTGGAATTATACACTATAATAATACCATTGAGGAACAATTGGAGCAGGTTCGAAAAGTAAAACGTTTCGAAAACGGGTTTATCAAAGATCCGGTACTGCTTTCTCCGGAGCACACTGTTGCCGATCTGGATGATGTAAAAGAAAAACACGGTTTCAGCGGGATTCCCATTACCGAAGACGGAACTGCAAATACCAAATTGGTAGGGATCGTTACCAACAGAGACGTGGATTTCGAACAGGATCGTTCCACTAAGCTCGGTAAGGTGATGACGAAAGAACTGATCACTGCAAACCAAGGCATCAGCCTGAAAGAAGCAAATGATATACTTCGTACCAGTAAAAAAGGAAAATTGCCGATCGTAGACAAACAAGGAAAACTTGTGGCTCTGATTTGCAGAAGTGATCTGAAGAAAAACAAAGAGTTTCCTCACGCCTCCAAAGATGATACCAAAAGATTGAGAGTAGGTGCGGCCATTTCCACATTGCCCGAATCTTTGGAACGTGTTTCTTTACTTTCTCAAATCGGTGTGGATGTGATCATCATTGATTCCGCTCAAGGAAATTCATCCTATCAAATTGAAATGATTCAGTTTATCAAAAAGAACTATCCTTCCATTGATGTGATCGCCGGGAATGTGGTCACTCAAGGACAAGCTGCCAATTTGATTGCTGCAGGAGCCGACGGGCTTAGAATCGGGATGGGTCCCGGTTCCATTTGCATCACTCAGGATACGATGGCAGTGGGTCGTGCTCAGGCAACTGCCGTTTATAAAACCGCGCACTATGCATCCAAACATGGAGTGCCTGTGATTGCTGACGGTGGGATTTCCAATATCGGAGACATTGCGAATGCTTTGGCGATCGGTGCCTCTATGTGTATGATGGGATCCATGTTTGCCGGAACAAAAGAAGCGCCTGGAGAGTATTTCTATGAGAATGGAATTCGTCTAAAACGTTATCGTGGTATGGCAAGTTTGGAAGCGATGAATAAAGGCGGAGACAAAAGATATTTTTCCGAATCACAAAAGATCAAGGTGGCACAAGGTGTTTCCGGGTATGTTGTGGATAAAGGATCCGTTTTGAATTTGATTCCTTATTTGGTGCAAGGTTTAAAACAGTCATTTCAAGATATGGGGTTTAGAAATGTTACGGATTTACACACGGCACTTCGCGCAGGACGAGTTCGGTTTGAAAGAAGAACCGAGTCAGCACAGGCGCAAGGTTCCGTTCATGGATTGTATTCCTATACCAAACCGTCCATGAGAGTTGAGTAACCAAACCAAAATTATGCGAAATACTTTGATTTATCTCTTTCTGGTTTTCACGCTGCCTTGCGTTTTGAATGCGCAAGGCGCTGCCTCTCCTGATGCGGTTTTATCCGCCCAGGAGTTATTGGCAAGACTTGACCGTGAATTGGATTACGGAAAAGGACTCGTTAAAGGTTCTTACGTACTCATTCGAAGAAACGGTCAGTCCGAAACCTGGAAGATCAATCGTTTCTTCAACGGAGAAGATGCACTTTATCTTTTTGACAGAAAGGGGAGAGGACTTGAATCGAAACTGCTTACCAAGGACGAAGGGGAAAATATCTATTTCTTCAATGTCTTAAGCGCCAAGTTATTCAAAAAGACGGATGATGAAAAATACGAAGCATTGATGGGAACAGGTTTTTTTTACATAGATTTGTCGGGTTATTCCTATCAGGCGAATTACAATCCTTTGGTGAACGGCGAACTTGAGATAGGTGGTGAATCTTTCTATCGCGTTTCCTTGAAACCGATCCTACCTTATTTTTATAAAAAACTGGTTCTCTTAATCGGCAAAAAGGATCTGAAGCCCTACAGGATCGACTTTCATGATAAGGACGGGATTTTGTTCAAAACCCTCAACTTAAAATACGGGCCTGTCAAAATCAAAGATTCTTCCAAAGTGGAAGAATTACAAAAAGCTTCCCGTTGGGAGATGTTAGACTTGAATACGGGTAGTATCACTGTTTGGGAAATTCAGGAAGTGGATAAGTCGGTAGCTCCCGATCAATCCCTTTTCGCAGTCGATAACCTGAGCCGATGAAACAGGACAGCTTTCTCGTTTTCAGAGAAGGTTTTGTTCCTAAGGAAAAGATTCCGATCCTGCCGGAAGAGATTGCGCACCTTCGCAGCCTTCGTCTGGACAAACAATCTTGTGAAATCGAGATTCGGGACGGTCTCGGAAAATCCTACTTATATTCTTATGAACCGGGAAATAGATCCATTTCCTTTCTTTCCGAAACATTACTGAGTTGCAACTTACGAGAGTTAACTTTGGCGATTGCTTTGCCCAAAGGTAATCGTTTGGATTTTTTCCTTCAAAAAGCCACGGAACTGGGGATCCATAAAATCTATTTCTGTATTTTCCGCCATTCCATCCGAAAGGAATTCAATCTGGATCGTGCTAAAAAAATAGTAAGAGAGGCCGCAAGCCAATCCAAACAAGCCATCTTACCCCTATTAGAGATAGTGGATGCAAAGATCTGGATGGAGGAAAATAAGAGTAGAATCTGTATTCTTCATCCTAGAGCGGAAAATGTTTATAAACCGGGAGATTTTTCCGGACTGATCCCTGTGATCGGGCCAGAGGGAGGATTTCATTCTGAGGAAGAAGAATGGATGTCTTTGGAAAAGATTCCTAAGTTTTCTTTTCCCGGGGGAATCCTTCGGATGGAAACCGCAGGTATTGCTGCGGCTTCTTTGATTGCTTTTGCGGAAAAGAAAGCTTAGAGTGCTGTCTTTTATCTTTTGCTGAGGAGCAAAAGCAAAGTATTGGAAAGGTTGCAGTTTGTGGTGCAATTGGACTGGCAAGTGGAGACAGACGGAAAATTGTCCCCCGTTACGCTCGGGTAGGCAGCCGCACATTGTGACTGACAAGCTCCCAAAGATCCGCCGTTACAAGTTAATGTATAAAGAAGCAGATTTTTCTCAATGGTTTTGTCTTCCCGTTCTTTGCAAGCAAAGGAGAAAAACACCAGACTGAGTAGAATGAAAAACTTTAGAACAGGATTCATATTTCAAGGATTTGGGTGGGTCATCTTTTCGTCAATCGGATCGTAAATCACTTGACCCGCTAGGTTTTTTCCATTGTCTGGAGGAAATCTAAGATGGCTGAAACTGCGAAAAAGGTTCTTGAGAAAAAAGGACAAGGGGAATATGAATTCACTCCCTATGGTGAGTTTTTGTCCTATTTTCACGCACATATCGATATTTTTAAAAGATTACTCAAAGCCAAAAAAACCGATCCCGCACAGATAGAGGCGATTTCAAAATCAGTGAAAGCCTATATGACGGCGAATATCAAAAAGACGGATCATTTTTTTGAAAATCTCCCTCAGTTTTCCACTATGTTAGGTGTTCCTCAAGGGGAAATTTCCAGTTATTTAAATACAAACTTCATTGAAGTTCTGGGAAAGGTTCAGGAAAAACTCAAAGCGCAAGAGTTGGACAAAATTAACAATGCTCCCGAACAACAATACGAACGTATTACGGAAGAAATCATAGAAAAATTGAAATTTGTTTTCCCGGCTGATACTCGTTTTGCGGAACGGGGGATATTGATCGTTTTGGAAAATACTAAGACGGGAGAGATCACAGAGCCGAAAGGACTTATGGCGGAGTCGGCAAGGGCGGCTCTAGCAGTGTCAGGCAATCCCGGTGAGAAAATAGGAACTGCTTCTTTGACGGAGGCACTTGCACAAGCGAACGCACCTCCGCCTCCTCCTGTAAAAAAAACACTCTTACCGGTAAAAGAAAAATCCATCTTACAGGAGATAGTCGAGCTCTTCGGAGATACATT
Source organism: Leptospira kobayashii (assembly GCF_003114835.2). NCBI lineage: Bacteria > Pseudomonadati > Spirochaetota > Leptospiria > Leptospirales > Leptospiraceae > Leptospira > Leptospira kobayashii. The sequence goes on from NZ_AP025028.1 coordinate 1,396,658, forward strand.
GACCGGACAACCGTTGGAGATTCAGATCGGTCCTCCTGTAGACGAAAACGCTCCTATTGAAGAACCTCCTTCTTCCAAACAAGAAAAGAAAGACGATTATGAAATCGAAGACCTGGACTTTGAAGAAGACTCCGGTTCTTCCCAGTCACAAAATACTGCACCGGAAATCCCCGATGGAATTTTGGATGATATCGGAGGGATCTTGGATTTCGATTCAACCCCTGAGCCAGAGCCGGAACCACAGGATCCTTACTTGGAAACTGTTCGGAATTATTCGGTTAGAGAGTATATTGAATTAACATCAGTTATTGTATCTTATCAGCAAAAAGCGGATCAAGTAGGTTATCAAAACTGGCTGAGGGCCCAACCGGAATTTGAAAAAACGGTAATTTCCTTTCGCGCTCAACTGATGAAAGAAGCAAAAGCAGAACCTGTGGATTGGAACCAGGTATTCCAGGGAATTTCTTCCAAAACCGAATTTACCACTGACAGCTTACAGTTATTACAGCGGAAACTTAGAAACTTTCAAATTGTAAAAATGACTTTGGACAGAACCATCGCAGAACTAAAAAAGGGAACTCCTGAGTTTATGAATTTGGTTCGAATGGCATGGCCTCATATTCAGAAAGCATTTTTTGATGTTCCCAATTACGAAGCGGTACAAAGAAGTCTCAAGGGAATTCTTTCTCGGGTGAATGAGGAAAACCATAAAAAGGACCTAACACGGATTTTTTCACAAGCACTTAATTTCATTCAATCCAAGTATAAGGATTGATCCGGCGGCGGAAATACATACTTTCTGTAATCAGGGAGTAAATCTGTGAACAAAAGAATACTGCTTTTTTTCTTCGTTTTTCCTCTCGTTCTCTTTTCCGAAGAAACATTGATCGTAGATCCTTTGATGCAACGTCCTTGGATTTTGGATTCTCAAGCTGAGGAAAAAAACAGTTATCACCGGTTCCTGGCTTCCTCCAAAGAAATTATAAAAACAAAACTCGCTCAAGATGCATTCGGAAGAAATTATCATGTCTATCCTTCGCTAAAGATACGTTATACGATAGATAACGATTATCATAAGGAATTCCCCATTTTGGAAGACGGGGATCTTGCCATCAGGGAAATGGAGGCTTTGGTAGGAGTGGGAAGAGAAAAAGATGCTCTTTTTTTGGGAAAGGGAATCGGACTTTGCCAAAGACTTCATGCGGAAAAACAGAAAGATTTTATGCCTCTTTGGGCGAAAGAGGCGAATGTACTAACGAGCCAGCTTTCCAGTCGGCTTTTGGACAAGCCGGAAGAAATGTTTCTCGCATCGGACCCGTTTGGTTGTTATGCGGGCGGACCGGAATCTTTGGGAAATTTGTTTTTGGAATCCGAAACATTTCGATACAGATTGGTCGTTCCCAGTCAATTGAGATATGAAGGATTATTTCGAACGAACGCAGGTCATATCGGTTTGGAAAAGAATTTCATGTACAGACTCGTTCGTTTTGTGGAATTTCTTTCTCCTACCAGAAACGACGGTTGGGATGATATGGAGGAAGCACTCACCTTACAAACAGCAGGTCTAACAAAAAAAGCACCCAGGAAGATTTTATTTTCCGTTGCGTCCACATTCGATACGGTTCCGAGACTTCGGAATTCGAAAGATTATTTTCGATTTTGGGATAAGATGCGAGGTTTGAATCCCAAAATGATCCATGAAAAATCTTTTACCAGATTTGAAGAAAACGGGGATTATATTAGTAAATGGAAAGTGATCGACGAAACGGGGAACGTATCCTATTATCAAATGAAAGAATATTATTTTTATAAAGCTCCTTTGGGTTTTCTGATTTCTTTATCTTATCCCGAAACGGAAAAGGAAAAAGCAAACTCATATTGGAATCTGATTCGTTCCGAATTTAAGATGAGGGAATATTAGTATGTTTGCCTTTGTAGAAACTCCTAAGAAAAAAAGACCGAAGCGACCTGATTCCGAGCCGAGCATATTTCAATTATTTTGGATCGGGCTTTGTCTGATCTTGGGTTTTCTTATCGCGGTTTTGCCGTTTGGTGCTTACTTGCCTGTATCCATTTCCGTTTGGGCGCTTGTGATTCTGTTTTTACCTTTATTATTTATGGGAATCTATTTGATAAAAAAATACGGATATATGATTTTGATTTCCGTTTTTCTTTCGTTAGTTGGAGGCGGTATATCCATTCTGTTTTTGGGAGATTATATCGGGTATATGACAAGGATTACCGCTGTGACGGATATCAATCCGGAAGAAGCTGTGAAATATTCCCAATATAAATTTATCTTTTTGAAAAATTATAAAATACTAAAGGAGGAAGGAGGCAGTTTTCAAGCACCTCTTACCGTAAGAAGTCGCGGTGCCTCTAAATACTACGGTCCGGTGATTCAATTTCAATTTGCTCCCATTCGTTCCAGCTTCGCTCCGGAGAAAGATCTTTCCTTGTATGCGGTTTGCATGGCGAATTTGGGTTCTTTCTGTTCTTTCTCAGATTCCGGAACGGGAGGAAATGTATTGCACGAGTCCATCTGGGATTCGGAAAAAAGAAATGCCAAAGGAAATATTCCCAAGGAAGGGTCGATCTTCCTGGTTTGGAAACCATGGGGAGAAATGGAAATCCGGAGAAAAGGGATTTGGTCTTTGGGCAGTGTCCTGGTTGTGCTTTTGATTTGGGCGGGGTTCTGTTTTGGTAAGAAGATCTTTCAGATGAAAGCTCAAGATATTATCTAAACTTTTTCTTTTTTTGTTTTCGATCCTTCCTCATTTTTCATTCTTTTCCCCATGGTGAATCGGACCTTCTTTCGTAAATTTTTTCTTCCGGCAAGTTTATTCGTTTTAACAACGACTTCCTTTTTTTCCCAAAATCCATCTCCTCATATCGAATTGTTCACCCCCGAAGGGAGTTCCAAACAAGTCAAACAAACTCAAGTTAGGTTTTCGAAGCCGATGGTAACATTGGGGGATCCCAGACCCAAACAAGATATCTTTAAAATCAATTGTCCTATTGCCGGGGCTCCCCGTTGGATCGATAGTTCCACTTGGGTGTATGAGTTTGAAAGAGAGCTTCCGGGAGGTGTGAAATGCGATTTCGTTTTGTATGATTCCGTTAAAACTTTGGACGGGCAAACGATTTCGGGCCAAAAAACTTTTCTATTTGATACAGGCGGGCCTTCCATTCTATATTCATCCCCTTATTCGGGAGGAACTGTTGACGAAGATCAGATTTTTATATTGAATCTGGATGCAAAACCTGACCTAAATAGTGTTTTGCGAAACGCCTATTTTACAGAGCAGGATTTATCCAACAGGATCGGCTTGGAAATCGTGGAAGGAAAAACAAGAACCGATATTTTAAAAAGTCAATACGCTTCCGATGTCGAAACTACGATCCTAGTCAAAGCCAAGCAGACTTTTTTACCGGAAAAAAACATCCAACTCGTATGGGGTAAAGGTGTTCGTTCTTCCTGGGGCGGTGAAATTGCAGAAGACGAAATCCATAATTTCAAAGTCAGAGCACCTTTTTCCGTTAGTTTTTCCTGCGAGAGAGTGAATGCCAAAGCGGATTGTATCCCTATTTTGCCATTTAGTCTTTATTTCAGCGGTGCCGTTCCGACGGATGAACTTTCAAAGATCAGCTTAAAATCCAAATCGGGAAAAGAATATCCTTCGAAACTTGATCCCGAAGATAAAAATTCAAAGAGTTCACATTACTTAAGTTTTGCGGGGCCGTTTCCGGAAAACGAAGAATTCATCATTCAGATTCCACCCGGTCTGAAAGATGAAACCGGTAGATCGCTTGTAAATCAATCCGGTTTCCCGCTGACAGTGCGTTCCGGTGAATTCCCCCCTCTTGCCAAATTTCCTGCAAAGTTCGGAATCCTGGAACTGAATGCGAATCCTGCCATTCCAGTCACCGTTCGGAATATTGAAACGCAACTTCCTTTGAAAACAGTCTCTCTTAACATTACAAGTAGTACGCAAAAAACAATCGATCCTATCGAGGTTCAGAAATGGTTTCAGGCACTTTCCAAACAGGAAAGGGAAAAATCCATTTTTGCATCCAAGATTGCCACGGGACAGCCTGTCTCGACCAATTTACCGAAACCAAACGGGAAAAAGGCGATGGAAGTCGTCGGAATTCCATTGGAAAAACCGGGCTTTTACGTTGTTGAACTTGCCAGTGATGTGTTAGGTGCTTCTCTCCTTGAAAAAAAAGGAAAGATGTACGTAACAAGCGGAGCTCTGGTTACGAATATGTCGGTTCATTTCAAATGGGGAAGAGAATCGAGTCTCGTTTGGGTGACCTCTCTCGATAAAGCGGCTCCCGAACCGGGAGTGATTGTAAAAATCATAGATTGCAAAGGTACTGTCCGCGGAACGGGTATAACGGGGAAAGAAGGAACCGTTCGATTCGGAAAGATGGGAACGGGAGAAGTTCCTTACTGCGGATATTATGAAATGGGGAGCGGTCTTTCCGTATTTGCTGCGAAAGGAGAGGATTTTAGTTTTACTTCAACTAACTGGGATAAGGGGATTGAGTCCTGGAGATATCAGTTACCATCCTCCCAATACAACGATTCTTCCGAAATCCAGACAGTTGTCATGGATAGGACTTTATTCAGAGCAGGGGAGACTGTTCATCTGAAACATTTCAGAAGAGGACATTCCATCCAAGGTATGACTGCAAGCGATCCCAAACTTTATCCTAAAAAAGTAGTGATCCAACATGAAGGTTCGGGAGAAAAATTCGTTTCTCCTTTGGTGTGGTCTTTTCCTGGTTCCACGGAATCCGAATTTGCTATTCCGAAACAGGCAAGACTCGGAACTTATAAGATTTTTTATCCGTATTCGGAAGAGGATGATTCTTACGGAAATACGGTTGCAAGTTTCAGGGTGGAAGAATTTCGCCTTCCTGTGTTACACGGAGGAATCCAGCTTTCGGAAGGAGCGGGTTATCTCGTTGCACCAAACCAAGCTAAGGTGGAATTGAATTTACAATATTTGTCTGGAGGAGGAGCTTCCAAATTTCCGGTTACGGTGAGAGGGCAGATCAGTCCACAGAGTTTTTCCGTTTCGGAAGAATACTCCGAGTTTTCCTTTTTCCCTGAAAAAATCGAAACGGGAAGAGTCGTTTTGGATGAAGAAGGAGGCGACTCCGGTGAAGACTCCAAACGAAAAACATATCCGGGTGAAAAAATCAATCTGGATGAAAAAGGTTTTTCCAGTTTTTCCTTTAAGGATATGAATTCGATTTCTTCCGATTCCTCGCTGGAAGTCGAAATGGAATATCTCGATCCGAGCGGTGAAATCCAGACGACATATCGCAGTTTTCCAATTTATTCCGCCAATCTAAGGATAGGTATTTTGCCGAAGGGTTGGATGTTTACCAAAGATAAGGTAGAGATGCAAATACTTGCTCTCGATCTTAAGAACCAACCTAAGAAAAACCAAAAGATCACGGTTAAGGCTTTTTCCAGATCCTATTATTCCAACAGACGTAGATTAGTTGGTGGATATTACGCTTATGACCATTACAAGGAAGTAAAGGATTTAGGTACATTTTGTACGGGAAAAACCAATGAAAAAGGTATCCTCTTTTGCGACGCTCCTGCCCCGGCTACGGGAGAGATTCTTTTTTCCGCTTCTTCCGAGGATGAGAAAGGAAATTTTACCGCTTCCACCCAATCGATTTGGGTAGCCTCCTCCGAAGAATCCTGGTTTGAAGCAAGTGATCATAATCGAATGGATATCCTGCCTGAAAAAAGCAATGTGGAAATAGGTGAGACATTAAAAGTCCAGTTGAGGTCTCCTTTTCGGGAAGCAACGGCACTTGTCACAATCGAAAGAGAAGGAATTATGGATTCCTTTGTAATGCCGGTTACAGGAAAAGAACCTACTATTAGTTTTCCCATCAAAAAAGAATATTCACCTAACATATATGTTTCTGTTCTTCTTATCCGGGGCAGGGTAGGCGATCCGAAACCTACTGCACTTGTCGATTTGGCAAGGCCGTCTTTTCGAATGGGGATCATTCCCATTCATGTCGGATGGAAACCTTATGAATTGAGTGTAAACGTGAAGACGAAAAACTCCAATTATAAGGTAAGAGAAAAGGTAGAAGCGAATATCCAAGTCAAAGGTGCAAACGGTAAACCGCCGGAAGCCGGTGGAGAATTGGCTGTTGCCGTTGTGGATGAAGCTCTTCTTGAACTTTCCGGCAACCCGACTTGGAAGCTTTTGGATGCAATGATGGGACTTCGCGGACATGAAGTCAATACTTCGACTGGTCAAAGTCAGGTGATCGGAAGAAGACATTTCGGCTTGAAAGCGAGACCGACGGGAGGAGGGGGCGGAAAGAGCCCTACAAGATCCTTGTTCGATACTCTTCTTTATTGGAAAGGTAAAATCGTATTGGATAAGGAAGGTCGTGCGACCATCAATTTCCCGTTAAACGACTCTCTTTCTTCCTTTAAAATTGTTGCCATTGCTTCTTCGGGAATTTCCGAATTCGGAACAGGTTCCGTTAGCATTCAATCCACCCAAGACATTCAGATTTTTTCCGGTATCCCGAGTGTTGTAAGGGAAGGAGATTCCATACTACATGAGTATTCCGTTCGGAATGCAACTTCATCGGAAAAAAAGATCATTGCAAAACTTTCCGTTACCGATTCGGGAACTTCTCCTTCATTGAAAAAAACTGTTCTTGTTTTACCTGAGAAAACTTTGTCTTTGGGTGGTTCCGCGACAGGAGTGTTTGCGTGGGATTTGAAAGTTCCGAATGATTTGCAATCTAGGAACCTGGTTTTGGAAGTGAAAGACGATTCGGGAACCATACTCGATCGAATCGCAGTCGATCAAAAAGTATTGCCTAATCTGGTTCAAAGGGTTTATCAAGCAGGGCTATTTCAATGGGAGGGTGAGTTCAAAGAAAGCATAGAATCTCCTTCAGACTCCATTCCCGGATCGAGTTTTTTTAAAGTAACAACTTCACCTAGCATTCTGGGGAGTCAGAAAGCAGTAGAAGATTATTTTAAAAAGTATCCTTATAATTGTTTGGAACAAAAAGTTTCCACGGCAATCGGGCTTTCCAGTGCAAGCAGATGGAAACAAATCGATTCGGAACTGGGATCCTATTTGGATTCGAATGGACTGGTAAAATACTTTCCCCGAATGGAAAGTGGAAGCGAGATATTAACCGCCTACGTTCTCACCTCAAGTAAGTTAGATGGTTTTGACCTGAACGGAGATTCCGTTACTAAGATGGTGGAAGGTCTACGGGCGTTTTTACTCGGAAATATTCGGGGAGATAGTTGGACCTTCGGTGCGGATTCTGTAATTCGTAAGATCATAGTTATGGAAGCACTTTCCCGTTATGAAACTTTGGAATGGGATTTGGTAAGTCCTGTATATGTAAATATCGAACTACTTCCTACTGCCTCGCTTATCGATTTGAGTGAAATTCTAACGAGAGTGAACGGATACGATCCTAAGTTGAAATCCCGTATTGCAAGTGCTTTGCGATCCAGATTGAATCTGCAAGGAACGGAACTAGTGATCGCGGATTCGAATTTTTCCAATCCGTGGTGGATTCTGGGATCCAATGATTACACAATGTCCAGATTAGTGTTATGGTCTTTTACCGACCCCTCTTTTAAAAAGGATATGCCTAGACTTATCAAAGGTTTAACTCAAAAGCAAAAGAAGGGAAGATGGGACACTACTTTGGGAAATGCATATGGAATCCTGGCTTTAAAGAAAGCGGGTAAAGTATTGGAAAGCGAACGAGTACAAGGCGGCAATGTTTCCTTAAGCGATGGCAAATCCGTTTTTTCTTTGGATCCGAATGTTTCCGATAAAAATTCCGCATTGGTTCCGATGGAATCGGGAAAGAAAGAAATGGCAGTCGGTTATTCCGGTAAGGGGAAACCTTGGATTTTCTGGGAAGCGAAAAGTAAAATTCCATTGAAGGAGCCTCTTTTCAGCGGTTATCGGATCAAACGATCGATCGAAGCGGTCAGCCGTGCTTCTTCCGATAAATGGACCAAGGGGGATATTTTGAAGATCCGTTTGGAGATTACCGCCGACTCGGAAAAAACCTGGGTGGTTTTGGAAGATCCAATCCCCGCCGGTTCCGTTCATATAGGCCGAGGTTTGGGAAAAGAGTCCAAGATCCTAAGCGGAAGAATTACAAATGATCAAGATTTTTCACCTAGTTTCGAAGAGAGGTCGTTTACAAATTACCGTGCCTATTACGAATATTTGCCACAGGGAACTTGGGTTACGGAATATACGATTCAATTGAACCATCCTGGAATTTTTCCTCTCCCTCCTACTCGGGTGGAAGCGATGTATTCTCCGGAAACATTTGCGGAATCTCCCAACGGAGTTTTTGAGATTTCGAGTTCGGATTCCTAGGAAAAGTTTACGGATTTAGGGGTTATGGAATTATGACTCCAATGGAAGAAATTCCAGCCCCTTCATCCCTTCGAAAAGTACTGTTCGCCGTAATTGGCTACACGGTTTTTTTTTACTTATTCTTTTTATTATTTAATACATCTTTTACAATTATGGGCGTGGATGTAGGAGATTACCTAAAACAATACTTAGGTGATTTTTTCGGGGTTTATCTATTTTCCACATTCAAGGTTTTTTCCGCTTCTCTTGTATTTCATTTCTCATTGGGGATTTTATTTCATTATAGTTTGGAATCCTATCCGCGCTTTAAGATAAAAAAACAAATTCCCTTACTACTCCTATATCTTTTCGCAATGGATTTGCTCGGGCTATTTCATTCCATCATTCTTTATCCTCAGATCTACGGAGAATTTTTCTTTTATCGTTATTCTTCTCTTTCTTCCCTCTTGTATTTTTTTACGGATCATTTTTCACCCGATTTCTTTTTTTATACGATCGTTTTGATTTTGTCCGTTCAATTGGCGAACATATTGTACTATGTTTGGAAGGAAAAAACAAAACTATCCTTCTTTTATTTAACGACAATCCTACTTATACTTCTTTTTCATCGGTTCGGTAGCTTATACCCGGCACTTGCTTTTATTGCGGTCTTTCCCATCTTACATAAGTTAAAAGATAGGATACATATCAGAACTTACTTCCTATTGATTCCGTTTCTTGTCTTTCTTTTTCCCTTCCCTTTTCTATTCGATTCTTTATATGGAACTTTCACGGAAAATCATAAGGGCAAACCGCCTGTTATTTTGATTTCCGCCGATTCGCTTCGATACGACAAACTGGGGTTTGTGAATGGCAATCGGGAAATCACACCGAATATAGATTTATTTTCGAAAGACAGTTTTGTTTTCCATGACCATCATACTACGATTCCGCGTACTTTTCCAAGTTGGGCGGATCTATTGACAGGAAAGTATTCGATGACTCATAAAGTCAGAGATATGTTTCCGTCTAAGGCGGAAAAAAACAGAATCGGTTCCAAAGAGTTTCCTACCATAGGACAGAAGCTAAAAGAGATAGGTTATAAAACATCGGCTATCGGAAGTTTTGCGGCGGATATTTTTCCAAGGGCGGATTTCGGCTTTGATGAAGTATTGGCTCCCAATTTCAACGCTAAGGTAATGACTTTACAAAGAACGGCGGAGTCTCAACTATTTTTATTGCCTGTTGTTACGGGAAGTTTTCTGGGCGGTGGAGATTATATTGAAGAGATGGACGGATTGTCCACTTGGGGGGACGGTAAAAGGATTGTAGACCGGCTCAAGAAAGTGGTAAGGAAATCAGGCAAATCTTCTTTTTTTCTAACATACTTTTCCAGCGTAGTTCATTTCCCATATACACCCGCTTATCCCAATTACAAAAAATTCACAAATCCCGATTACTATGGTAAATACAAATATCTGAAATTTGTCGATCCGACTGCTACGGACAAACTGAATAGCGAAGAGATCGAACAGATCCGAGGCTTATTCGATTCCTCCGTATATGCATTTGATGAAGAATTCGGTGCCATCATTCGATTTTTAAAAGATAAGGATTTGTATGATAAATCAATTATCATTCTGACCGCAGATCACGGTGAAGCTTTGTACGAAGACATCCACGGACAAGGACACGGGGAACATTTGAGAGGGGAGGCGGTCACTAAGGTTCCGTTATTGATTAAGTTCCCTTCCGATAGTAAGTATGTTTCTCTGCCGAATCGCGAATTTTTCGGAACTACTTCCTCGGTTGATCTTTTTCCCACTTTATCGGATTATTTTTCAATTCCAATCGAACAAGAGTTACCTGGTATGTCTTTGTTGGGCATTATCGGAGAGAAAGATTGGGCGAACGACAGAGTCGTATATTCCGAAACCGGGATTTGGTTTTCCGATATAGGTGATCATTTTTTTCAATCCCAAAGAATTCCGTATCCAAATATTTTGGAACTCCATCAAGTGGTTCCAGAAGAAGAATTTCAGATCATGATAACCGACCGTAATTTTCAGGAGACGATTGCTTTCGCCAAACATCGGTCAGTTCAAAACTCACGCTATAAGTTTATATACATTCCGACTAGAAAAGGTGTCCTATTTGAGCTTTACGATAGGAAAAACGACCCCTTGAATACCAAAAACATTTTTCCGACCGGAGCTATCGGTCTTTCTTTAAAGGAAAACTTATACTCACTAGTAAAGAAATGGGAAGACGCAAGTCAGGCAGGAGAATATCTTTTGCCTGGGACACTCAGGAATGGCGACTTATAGTGAATTTTTAATAATAGATATAGGAAGAAAAATATGCCGAAACGTAGTGATTTAAATTCGATTTTAATTATTGGTTCAGGTCCGATTGTAATCGGTCAAGCTTGCGAGTTTGACTATTCCGGGACGCAAGCTACGAAAGCCCTTCGTGAAAAAGGGATTCGCGTAATTCTTGTTAACTCAAATCCGGCCACGATCATGACTGATCCGGATCTGGCAGATGCAACCTATATCGAACCTTTGACGGTTCCTGTTTTGGAAAAGATCATCAAAAAGGAAAAACCGGATGCCATCTTACCTACGGTAGGTGGGCAAACCGCTTTGAACCTGGCTCTGGCTTTGCACAGAGACGGTATACTGGAAAAATATAATGTAGAATTGATCGGCGCAAAGGTCGAAGCGATTCGTAAAGCGGAGGATCGGGAGCTTTTCAAAAAAGCTATGGAAAAATTGAACATCCGGGTAGCGAAATCGGTTATGGTTTCGGATATGGTCGCAGCCAGAGCCGCCGCGATCGAGATCGGTTTTCCCATCATCATTCGCCCGGCCTTCACTCTCGGGGGAACGGGAGGAGGGACTTGCTATGATCAGGATGAATTCGAAGATATTGCAGCAAAAGGTTTATCCGCATCTCCAATTTCGCAAATCCTGGTAGAAGAATCAGTATTAGGTTGGAAAGAATTCGAGTTGGAAGTCATGCGGGATCTAGCGGACAACGTAGTGATTATCTGTTCGATTGAAAACCTGGATCCGATGGGGGTTCATACCGGAGATTCCATTACTGTTGCCCCACAACAAACGTTAAGTGATAAAGAATATCAGAGACTCAGGGATATGTCGATCGATATTATCCGTGAAATCGGAGTTGAAACAGGCGGTTCCAATATCCAGTTCGCAGTCAACCCGGCAGATGGGGATGTGATAGTAATTGAGATGAATCCTCGTGTTTCGCGCTCGTCCGCGCTTGCATCGAAAGCGACCGGTTTCCCTATCGCCAAAATTGCAGCCTTATTATCCATCGGATATACTTTGGATGAGATTAAGAATGACATTACTCGTGTAACTCCCGCTAGTTTTGAGCCTTCTATAGATTATGTTGTAACGAAAATACCTAGATTTGCATTCGAAAAATTTCCTGGTAGCGATCCGACTCTAGGTGTTCAGATGAAGGCCGTGGGCGAAGCAATGGCGATCGGTCGAACATTCAAAGAGAGTTTTCAAAAAGCGCTTCGTTCTTTGGAATCGGATCGTTTCGGTTTCGGAAGTGACGGTTATTTGAAAGAGTTGATAGAATGGGACGGAATCAAAGATTCCGATAAAAAAGAATGGCTTACTGCAAAAGTAAAAAGACCCACCGACAAACGGATATTTTACGTCAAGCTTGCATTCAATTACGGATTGAGTGTGGAAGAGATTCATGATATATGCAAAATTGATCCTTGGTTTTTATATCAATTCGATGAATTGTTAACTTTGGAAAAAAGATTCAAAACGGAAGGTCGAACCATCTTGAGAGAAATGAAGAAGGCGGGATTTTCCAACCGCCAGTTGGCATTCCTAACTAAAGAATCTGAAATTTATACTCAGTTGCGAAGCGGCGCTCCGATAGACGTTACCAAATCGAAAATCGAAGGGATTTTACGCAAAGAGGAAGAGGATTTGGAAACTTATCTTCTAAAGGAACACTTAAGTCCTGTTTATAAAAGAATCGATACCTGTGCGGGGGAATTCGAAGCATTTACACCTTATTTGTATTCTTCATATGATGAAGAAGATGAAGCTGAAGTTTCTTCCAGAAAGAAAGTGATGATCTTGGGAAGCGGTCCGAACAGGATCGGCCAAGGAATCGAATTCGACTATTGTTGCTGTCATGCTTCTTTCGCATTACAAGATGCAGGTGTTGAATCGATTATGATCAATTCCAATCCTGAGACGGTTTCTACGGATTATGATACTTCCGACAGACTTTATTTCGAGCCGCTTTGTTTGGAAGATGTTTTGAATATCTTTAGAAAAGAAAAGCCCGATGGTGTTATTGTTCAGTTAGGCGGTCAAACTCCTTTGAAATTGGCTCGGGCCCTTGAAAAAAGAGGTGTTCCTATCATTGGAACGAGTCCAGATTCCATTGACCGTGCGGAGGACAGAAAACGATTTGCAGAAGTTTTAGACAAATTGAAACTCCGTTCTCCTGAAAACGGAATTGCGTCTTCGAAAGAAAAAGCAAGAGAAATTGCTACTAGAATCGGTTATCCCGTCCTGGTTCGACCTTCTTATGTATTAGGTGGCCGGGCCATGTTGATCGTGAACGAAGAAGTCGAACTAGATCGTTATATGGAGGAAGCGGAAGAGGTGTCCGAAGACAGACCTTTGCTCGTTGACTCGTTTTTACAGGACGCAACTGAAGTAGATGTGGATGCACTCTGTGATGGAAAGGACGTATTTGTTGCGGGCATCATGGAACATATTGAAGAAGCGGGAGTTCATTCCGGAGATTCCGCGTGTGTTCTTCCTCCTCAATCCATTTCTACAAGAATGATCCAAGAAATTGAAGAGGCAACTCACAAATTGGCGATCGAATTGAATGTAAAGGGATTGATCAACATTCAATTTGCAATCAAAGATGAAACTCTTTATGTGATCGAAGTGAACCCACGTGCTTCCAGAACTGTTCCTTTCGTTGCAAAGTCCATTGGAGTCCCTATCGTAAAATTAGCCGTTCGCATTATGTTAGGTGAATCGCTTGCTAGTTTCAACTTGGGGAAAAGATTTTCCGCACCGATGATTACCGTAAAAGAAGCAGTGCTTCCTTTTAGCAAATTTCCCGGTGTGGACACAATTCTCGGTCCAGAAATGCGTTCTACCGGCGAAGTAATGGGTATCGCTTTATCAAAAGGTGAGGCATTTGTGAAAGCTCAGATCATGGCGGGTGAAGAACCTCCTAAACAGGGAACGGTTTTTGTCACTATCAATGATAAGACTAAGAAGGAATTATTGGAACCTGTGCGCTCTCTTTCCAACTTGGGTTATATTCTGATTGCGACGGAGGGAACACATAAGTTTTTATCTGAGAACGGAATTTTATCTAGCAAGATCAATAAGATCTATGACGGATACTTTCCGAACGTAATTGATTATATCAAAGAGAAAAAAATCCACTTGATTATCAATACTCCTCTATCACGTGTTACTCGGGAAAACGCGTTTACAATCAGACAAGCGGCAATTAAATACAAGGTGCCTTGTTTGACCACGGCTCAAGCCGCTAAGGCATTGATCCATGGTCTGGTTGAAATGAAGGATAAGGGATTTACCGTGAATTCCTTGCAGGAAATTCACAAAATTCCTAAAAAGAAATAAGATGATAAAGATCTATAAACTCGTTTCGGGTTTATAGATCCAATCCTGTTAAAATTCTTTCGATTCTCTTTCTGTTCACTCCCAAATCCGATTTGCCCAATCTGGAAGCGGATCGGAAATGCAGAAGTTTGTTTTTTTCATCAAAATAAAACTCAACATCGTCCACATAACGCATGATTAGCGATGTAAACTCCACATAGAGATAATTTCCGTCTTCTTTGATTATATTGGTTCTTTCGTAGTCATTGATTTTTTTCTTTAAAGCGGCGAATGCTTCCGGTAATGGTTTTTTATAAGTTACCGGGGATCTGAAATGTTCCGTGTCCTTTGTGTCAGAAAAAGAGGAAATGCAATTCGGTGTTTCCGGGCAGGTGATCAGTTTTCCTTCTTTGATTCCCAAGTTCGTTGGTCGGGAGCCGGTGCAAGAAACGAGGAAGAGGGCGAGTGAGGCAATTGTTGTTTGTAGTTTCATGGAGAATCCTTAGAGGGCGGTCCCCCGCCCTTTCTAGGGTGGGGAGGAGTGGATCGTGGGCCCGCGCTCCGTCCCCCTTATTAACCCATAACCTCCGAAAAAACAACCACAACTTTCAACTTCGCCGTTTTTCTTCCGATTTGTTCGCCTTTTTGCCTATCGCTCGAAGATAAGACCACGCCCCCTTTCCTTATTAAATATGAAATGCAAATCCACATATCTCTACCTACAGGCGGTCTTAATTTGCATTTTCCCACCATTTTGAAATTTGTTCCTCGAAAAAAAACATTCAAAAGCAACTAATGTTTGTAATACTTCATTTCGGGCAGCAAGCTTAGGCAGAGAAAATAATCTTGATTTGTCTCGTTTTCATTTTAAGCGTATTCGTTTTACAACCTACAAGATTGAAGCCAAAAGGTTTCCAAAGGATATACACCAAAGATAACTATATAATCCATCTCCGGTTGTAATCAGTATTCAAAGTCGGAGATTTGATCAGCCTAGGTCCGATTTATCTTTTTTATGATTCATCCGACTAGTTTGCTTGCTTGTAGTATTTCTAAACCCAAGTGATCTCAAAATTGGAAAAGTTTCCGTAATCAGCTCCTGTCATGATTGGTTTTCCTTTGAAAGCTCCTAATAATGATGATTTTTAACGTTTATTTAGAACGCATGTTTGAAAAAAAATTCTTTCGTAAGTAATTTTGCTTGATTAATTATATCGAACGTTCGAAATAAAAACATGCCTAAGATAGTGGATCATGAAAAATACAGAGAAGAGCTTTGGAAAGGAGCATTTCCCATCTTTATCGAGAAGGGGTATTTGCCCGTAACGATGAGAGAATTGGCTCAGGTACTGAATGTTTCCACCGGGACTCTTTATCATTATTTTGAAACGAAAGAAATTTTATTTGAGACGATGGTTCGATTCGTTATAGGGGAGGATCTTTCCCAATTGGAAGAAAGATGGAAACTGAAGGGAGAGAATGTATCAGAAAATTCTGAAATTCTAATAGAATATCTGGAATCGAAATCGTCCCATTTCCAAAGTTTATTGGTTCTTGCATTGGACATTCATCGTAATTCCGATTTGAAATTGAAATTCAGTTCTTTGTTGAACGAATCTTTTTTGCAATTTCAAAGAATCCTGGAAAGCAGATTCGAATCCAAGGGAGAGTTTTTATTATCTTATATCATAGGTGAATTGTATAAGAATCTAATCATTGGTCATCCTATCCGGTGGGGTCATAACCTTAAGGAAGTTTTAAAATCATTTCAATTTTCTATCATTTGAATCGGAGACCCTTATGAGACTTATTAAACAATATTCATTTTTTATTTCTTTTGCCCTACCAGCATTGACCGTATCGGGTTTTTATTACGGAGGGTATGGGAATTTATTGACACCATGTTTTGTATTTATTGTGGTCCCGGTATTGGATTTGTTAGTTGGTAGAGATTCCGAAAACCCTGAGGATTCACGATTTCAAGAAATTCAATCTTCGGAGTATTATAAATATCTGACATACGGTTGGGTATTCGTGCAATCCGTATTTTTGCTATGGGCATTGTATTCTTTTGCCTTTTCCGCACTCACTGTTTTGGAATCGGTTTTATTTATTCTTTCCGTTTCCCTTGTGACCGGAGGAATCGGAATCACAGTTGCGCACGAGCTTGGTCATAAAAATTCTGAATGGGAACAATTCTCGAGTAAATTACTACTTTTGCAGGTCTGTTATATGCATTTTTATATCGAGCACAATCGGGGCCATCATGTAAAAGTATCGACCCCAGACGATCCTGCCAGTTCGAGAAAGAACGAATCCTTTTATTCCTTTTATCCAAGAACCGTAATCGGCTCCTATTTATCGGCCTGGTCTTTGGAAAAAGAAAAATTAATGAGAAAAGGATTATCATTTTTTCATTATAAAAACGAGATGATTCAGTTTAGTCTGATTCAACTGATGTTTGTTAGTTTTATATTTTTCGGATTTAACTTTTTGGAAAGAGGAATGTTGCCTACGAATATAGCTGATTATTCCTGGAAATCGGTCCTGTTCTTTCTGATTCAATCCGTTTTGGGATTCAGCCTGCTGGAAGTTGTTAATTATATCGAACATTACGGTTTGGAAAGAAAACAGTTGGAAAATGGAAATTATGAAAAAGTTCTTCCCGTTAATTCCTGGAATGGAAATTACCTGGTTTCGAACGCGCTATTATTCCAATTGCAAAGGCATTCCGATCATCATGCCAATGCGGCCAGAAGATACCAAACTCTAAGACATTTTCCCGAAGCTCCTCAGCTTCCTTACGGATATGAAATCATGATATTGATTGCTCTGGTTCCTCCTCTGTGGTTTCGGATGGTGAATCCGATTTTGGAACGATGGAAGTGAACGGATTTTTTTCCAAATACTTTGAAAAATAAAATGAAAAAATGAAAAGAAAAGGAACCAAATCTTACGATCTCCGGTCGAATCACTGTGAAACAACCGTTTATCCTTATCTTATTTACCGTTTTCCAACTACAATGTTTTCTATTTCGTTCCATTGACAAACCTTCCCAATTGATTTCTTTGGAGCCGGCTCCGACGGACAAGGTGAAGTTTCATTGGGTGGGGCATGCAACCGTACTCATTCAGATTTACGATAAATGGATTTTAACTGATCCTAATTTTTCAAAAAGTCTGGGACTTGTTGTTAAGCGTTATGTGGAACCGGGCATCAATCCAGAAAGCATTCCCTCTTTGGATGCTGTGCTTATTTCCCATTCCCATTTCGATCATTTGGATAAATCTTCTCTGGAAGTTTTGAATCTGAAAGGAAATCTTTATCTTCCTCCGGGAGCTAAAACCTATATCCCTGGAGCTTTAGATTCCAAAGGCATTGAGATGAAAACTTGGGAGAGTAAGGAAACGGACGGACTTAAAATAACAGCGGTTCCTGCCAAACATTTCGGAGGGAGATGGTTGTTGGATAATGTCTGGGATGGTGATCCTTATACCGGTTATATGATTGAATACAGAGATATGACTGTTTTTTTTGCAGGGGACACCGGTTATCAGGGAAAAGAATTCAAAGAAATGGGAAAAAAATATGATATAGATGTCGCTCTACTTCCCGTCGGACCAAGCAAAGGACCGAATAATGCAATTCACATTAACCCGAATGAGGCGGTGCAGACATTTCTTGATTTACATGCGAAGAAAATGATTCCGATTCATTTCGGAACATTCTATCGTTCTATGGAATCGGAACTACCCGATCTTTTGAAAGCAATCGAACCTTTGGGAAATAAGGCGGTACTTCTGGGAGTGGGAGAGTCTTACGAATTCAGTAAATTGGATTGAGTCGCGCGTTCAAATTCAAACTAAACCATACGGTTTAGTTTGGACCTAATTCTACTGAGAGACCCGGGCATATTCTGTGGGATTCTTTTCTTTGTTTGATAAAAAAATCTCCGTCTTAGTCTGCAACGACAGGAAGGAAAAGTCAAGGGGGCGAACCCTGGCCGATATAGGAATCCGATGATCCTATGTTAAGATGATTTTTTATGGAGCTCTTTTTGTATTCATCATCATAATAAATTCAGTTTATGCGAAAAGGATGCGGAGGGCGTGCCGTAAGGCACGGTCGCATTTGCGACCGAAGCGTAAGCGAAGTCCGGAGTCAGCCTGACCCCGAAGGGGGTTCGCCCAAATTAAAAACTAAAAAACTTCACTCGATTTTGTAAATTCTTCCCGAAGCAAAGTCGACTACATATACATTGCCGGAATGATCTCTTCCGAATGTGGAAATCAGGATAGGCCATTTGCCGAGTGCATAAGCTGTTTTAGCCGTACTGTTTGTATCTTCGGGAATGGAAATCGCCCAAAGTCGGCCTGTGATAAAATCACCAAACACATATTTGTTGGTAAGGCCGCTTACTTTGGAATTGGAGTAAACGTATCCGCCGGTAATGGATTGACCTTCTTCTCTTCCGTATTCGTAAATAGGATCTGTTAAACCTTCGGATTTGCATTTTTCTTTCGGGTCGAAACAATGAGAGGCTTCTTTGGTATTCCAGCCGTAGTTTTTTCCTTTTTCGATGACGTCGATTTCTTCCCAAAGATCCTGACCCACATCGGCAAGAATCAGTCTTCCTTTCGGATCGAAACTGTATCTCCATGGATTGCGGAGACCGTAAGCGAATGTTTCCGGAGCACAGCAAGTATCTCCTACAAAAGGATTGTCTTTGGGAATGGAGTAGGGAAGTTTTTCCGAAGGCGAGTTCACATCGATTCGTAACATGCTTCCTAAAAACGTTTTCGGATTTTGTCCGTTCTTTCTGGGATCGGCCATCCATCCTCCGTCACCCCACCCAACATAGAGTAGGCGGTCAGGGCCGAATGCAATTTGTCCCGCGTTGTGATTGGGGTAAGGTTGTTCCACTTCCATAATCACTCTTTCCGATTCGGCTTTGGCATTGGGAAGATCCTTCGGTTGGGAAAGAGTCCATTCCGCAATCCGACTGATGTCTTTTTTCCCTTGTTTCAAAGTGTAGTTCAGATATATTTTTCCGTTCTTTGCGAAATCGGGATGAAACGCAAGTCCCAGAAGTCCTTCTTCCCCTTCCGAAATCACATTCAATGTTAGCAAAACACCGGTTAGTTTGCTATTTACCTTTCCCCATTTCAATTTTCCCTGTTTTTCCGCGACCAGAAAGTATTCGTCTTCTTTGGGAGGAAATTGTAAATCGGTAGGCTGCGCAAATCCGGCAGCCACTTCCACCAAACGAATATTAATCTTTTCTCGGGAAGTGTCTTTGCTTGAAAATTCGGCTACAAGTTTTCCCGGATCGGTTTCCGGCTTGTAATCTTCGGCCGCCCCCAGTTTTGAAACCAAAAGGCTTCGGATGGAATCGCAAGTGGAAAAAGCGAACGCAAATGATAATATATAGAATAGGGAAATTGGGATTCGTAATGAAGGTTTGTTCATAGACAAAGTTTGGATTTTATAGATAGGAAAGTCGCGTGAATATTTGAGTGGTTGGTAAAAAAAAAGCGTTCGATGTTCCCCTCTCCTTGCGTGAGTAACCTACTGTTACGACACACGAGTTCGGGTCATCTATGCAAGTCTAATCTGCTGACTTTTAAAAATGCACATGAATCCTGAGATGCGCTTTGCTACCGCGAGAAACATGGAACTTGCTGGGTTTTATTATAAATTTCTCTGAGTTTGTTATAAGATGGGATTTTGGTATCCCCGCCCTGATTTGGGTGGGGTGATCCACCCGCCACCCAATGAGTCTCAACTAACATATCCTATCGGATTAGGCTATCCTTCTTTGCTCTATGCCGAAAATTTTCGGGAAAAGTTCGCCTTTCTGCCCAAGGATTCCTTATTCACCACCTATGCATAGTTAAACTAATCCTCCGCGAGAAGGATACGAAGGGCGCGGAACGCGGTCGCGCAAGCGACGGACACCCCGCAGTAGCCTGACCCCGAACAATTGGACCAATCTTTCAACAAATAGGAATTAATTGGAAGGAGGGAAACCGGATTTCGGGGACTCGCCCAAAAAACTATGATGGGTCCGCGAGGGTCATGCGGCAGGAGCCGGAAGCATCGAACGCTATAATTTTCTTCTGAAATCCGTTCAAAAACAGGAAAAATCCTGAACAATTTAGAGGGAAATTTTGCAATGGGAGAAGAGCCCTTTTATGCGCACCATCTATATCCGCAAAATGAGATTTGAAGAAGCGAAGTTGAAATTGGAAAGAGAAATCAACGATGCTTTTATGGATGGGGAGAGTTATGTGGAGATCGTTCATGGAATCGGAGAAGGGATACTGAAAAGAATGGCGGTTGACTACGTAGAGTCCTGCGATTTTCTGAAATTACTGGATAGAGATCCGATGTTCCGGGGCAACCCGGGAGCCACTCAAGTAGAGATTTTGGCTCCCTCCAAAGAATACATCAATAGATTGAAAAAATGAAAAGTCTTTCCGATAAAATCCAAATTTTAGACGTTACTTTACGTGATGGAGAACAAACCAACGGGGTTTCTTTTTCCTGGCAGCAAAAGCTGAATATCACAAAATTTTTGTTATACGATCTTAAGGTCGATCGGGTGGAAATCGCAAGTGCGAGGGTTTCTCCCGGCGAATTCGAAGCGGTCAAAAAAATCGTGGAATGGGCGGGAACGGAAGGTCTTTCCGATAAAATCGAAATTTTGGGATTTGTTGATTTCGAGAAAACTCCCAACTGGATGAGGGACACTGGTGTTAAGGTCTTGAATCTTCTGACCAAAGGATCCTTGAATCACCTAACCAACCAACTACGAAAAACTCCCGAGGAACATTATTCCGATATTTCCAAAACGGTCGAATTTGCTTCCGCTTACGGAATCACTACCAACGTTTATCTGGAAGATTGGTCGAACGGATATTTGCATTCCCGCGATTATGTGATCGATTATCTTAAGAATGTATCGAAATTCAAAATCGGAAAATTTTATCTACCGGACACTCTCGGGGTCATGTCTCCCGACGAAGTGGGAAAGGCAATAGGAGATTTGGTCGGTCTATTTCCCGATCTTTGGTTTGAATTTCATGGTCACAATGATTATGACCTAGCAGTTGCTAATTGCCTTGCCGCCGTAAAATCGGGTGCCAAAGGTTTGCATGTTGCTGTGAACGGACTCGGAGAGAGAGCGGGCAATTCTCCTTTGGAAGCAGTGATTACTGCATTGCATGATAAAACGGAATTTCGATCCAATGTTGTGGAAAAGGAAATTACAAACGCATCCCGCCTTGTGGAAATTTTTTCAGGCAAGCGGATTTCCGACAATCGTCCGATCGTGGGAGAAGACGTATTCACCCAAACCGCAGGGATTCATGCAGACGGAGACAAAAAAGGAAATTTATACGCCAATCTGATTATGCCCGAAAGGTTCGGGCGAAGCCGAGTTTACGCACTTGGTAAGTTAGCCGGTAAGGCGAGTATCACCGAAAACTTGAAACAATTGGGAATGGTTTTATCTCCCGAAGTGGAAAAGAAAGTTTTGTCCAGAGTGATTGAGTTAGGTGACCAAAATAAAACCGTCACAAAAGAAGATCTTCCTTACATTATCGCGGATATAACGGGGGAAAACAGGGAAGCTTCCTTTCAAATCGAAGCTTGTACTGTTACCAGCGGAATCGGTGTAAAACCGACTGCCGATTTAAAGGTTAAATTCAAAAATCAGAGTTTTGCAGAAACGGGAACGGGAGACGGTGGTTACGATGCTTTTATGAATGCTTTGGGAAAAGTGCTTCAAAAATTGAACATCAGCATACCTCCGTTATATGATTATGAAGTGAGGATTCCTCCCGGAGGAAATACGAATGCACTGGTGGAAACCGTAATCACTTGGAAGAGAGAGACGGATCTGCAACCTATCAGAACCATCGGAATCGATTCCGATCAACAAGTGGCCGCAATCAAAGCCACTGAAAAACTACTCCATATCATTTTAGGCTAGAACATTCATGATTCACTTACTCATCGTAGGTCTCGGAAATCCGGGAAAAAAATATGAACTGAATCGGCATAATATCGGCTTTATCATTTTGGATGAGTATGTAAAATCCAAAGGTGAGTCTTGGAAAGAGAACAAAAAATATTACGAATCTGTCATCAACGGTGATAGTTACAAAGTTCATTTCGTAAAACCACTGGAGTATATGAATTTATCCGGCAAAGCAGTGCAAACTTTTGCCCAAATGTATAAAATTCCCGCCACAAATATCCTTGTGTTACAAGATGAAGTCGATTTGCCTTTCGGGAAAATAAAAAACAAAATCGGCGGTGGAACCGCAGGTCATAACGGTCTAAAGGATATAGTTGAGAAAATCGGTTCCTCTGATTTTCATAGGTTGAGGTTTGGAGTGGGAAAACCGGAGAAAGGGCAAATGGAAGTTGCCGATTATGTTTTACAAAACTTTACGGAAGAAGAAAGAAAAGAGTTCGACGCACTACTTTCCGAATCCACCAAAAAAATCGATGAATGGCTCAAGAACGCTTTGAATAATCTCAAAAAAGGATCGGCTGCTTGAACCCAACCAAAACCTCTCATTCCGAATCTTCCGTCTCCACCAAACAGGAATTAAAGAAAATTCTGATCCAAACGGCGATCTCGATCGTCATTGTGGTGGGAATCGTATTTGCACTGGCATATTTTTTTAGAAAACCACTTCTCGGCCTTTCTTCGGTTTTTGTAGAATTATTCGGTTATCTTGGCCTTTTCTTTGGAATGATGCTTTCCGATAGTCTTCCTGCATTTATCCCTCCTGACGCCTTTTTAATGTTAGCCGTAACTGGAAATATGAACGGACTGCTTACTATTTTTTGGATGGGAACCGGCAGTATTATCGGAGGTAGCCTAGCCTACGTCATCGGTAGATATTTGATTCCCAGGTTTCATTTGGGAAGACAGATGGTTTTGCATTATGAAGACAGACTACTTCCTTATGTAAGGAGATATGGTTTTTGGGCAGTGGTTCTCGCTGCGCTCACTCCCATCCCTTATTCGTGGATGGCTTATACCGTGGGAACTTTCAAAATGAAATACAGATTGTTTTTTCTCGGATCGCTCTTTCGTTTTGCCCGCATGGCGATTTACTTTTATGCAATGCTCGCCGGTTGGGTGAGTGGGGTTTAGATTGTGGATTTAGAGAGATTGTTTCCGATTTCCAGAGAAGAAATCATCCTAGAAAAAGTCCGTTTTTTTTATTTGCCGGATCGTACTGCACAGTTTATTACAAATATTTTGGACGGAAAAGTTTCCGAGAGGAGCCTCGTATGCTGCCATTCCGGATGTGACGTGTGCAACGATACCATATACAAATGTTATATGATGGTGAAAAAGTCACTTGAAGAAAACAAATCGGGATGAAATCCTCATCCTATGTCCTCTCTTTTTCCCGGCCCGAACAAACAAGTTCCTTTAGCGCATAAAATCAGGCCCAATACCTGGGAAAGATTTTTGGGGCAAAAAAAAGTAGTGGGGCAAATCCAGTCACTTACCAAACCCACATCGATCCTTTTTTATGGACCACCTGGTACCGGTAAGACGACGCTTGCCCATCTTATTGTCGACAAATGGAATTTACCAAAACGGTTTTTATCCGCAGTTACAAGCGGAGTGAAAGAACTTCGGGAAGTCATAGAGGAGTCCAAAAAGATAGGAACCATCGCATTATTTTTGGATGAGATCCATCGTTTTTCTTCCTCCCAACAGGACGCGCTTCTTCCTTCCGTAGAGCAGGGAGATTTGATCTTACTCGCCGCCACAACGGAAAATCCTTCTTTTCGAATCAATCGTGCCTTGCTCTCCCGAATGCAGGTGTTTCGTTTGCAGTCGTTAGATGAAGAAGAGGAAAAGGGAATCATCGACTCCGCTTTGGAAATAGAAGGAGAAGGGCGAACCTTTACCGAAGAGTCAATGAAGGAAATCTTGAATGCGAGCGGAGGAGATGCGAGGAAGTTACTGGGAATCCTGGAAGGATTGATTTCCCAAACAAGACCGGGAACGGAAATCGGAATCACTCAGGTGGAAAATTTTCTCGGTGCCCGTGTGATCCAATATGATAAAAACAAAGAGAGTCATTATGATGTGATCTCCGCATTTATCAAATCCTTACGCGGTTCCGATCCTGATGCAGCACTTTATTATCTGGCAATTATGCTTGAGGGAGGAGAAGATCCTCTTTTTATCGCAAGAAGACTTGTTGTATTTGCGAGTGAAGATGTGGGTAATGCAAGCGTACATGGACTTCCTTTGGCGATCGCTACTTGGCAGGCAGTCGAAAGAATAGGAATGCCGGAAGCCAGGATTCCTCTCGGACAGTGTGTCAGCTTTCTTGCCAGCGCACCAAAATCAAATGCAAGTTATATGGCAGTCGATGGCGCCTTGTCATTTGTAAGATCGAATAAGTCTACCTTTACCATCCCCAATCATTTGAGAAATGCTCCGACCATCACTCATAAAAAGGAAGGAGCGGGGCAGGATTACAAATACCCTCACAATTTTGCGAACCACTTTGTCAAAGAAAGATATTTTCCCGAAGAGTTTTATCCGAACCCACCTAAGTTTTATTTGCCGACGAACCAAGGGATGGAGAAAAATCTAAAGGAACAATTGAATAAACTCTGGGGAGAAGATAAATAACATATTTATCTTCTCGAATCCCCGATTCCATCTTGCACGGACAAGTCCATCAGATCACTGAAATTTTTCTCTTTTGTTTCGCGTGAACGTGTTCGATTCTTGCTAAATATTTTTCCAATTTCTCCAGTCGATGCTCGTCGTTCGTCGAATCGATTGCAAAATGCAAAAGTTCTTTCGCTTTTTGAAATTCTCCTTTTTTAGCATATAACACAGCTAAATTGGTTGTGTTGTTTGAAAACTGAGGTTCCCGCAGTATCAATCTTTCCGAATATTCTATCGCTTTGTCTATATTGCCCGATTTTTGATAAGCAAAAGACAAAGAGAGCAGTATATAATTGTTATCGGCTTTTACCGATAAATATTCTTCACCGTGTTTGATTGCCTGATCGTATTCTTTGCTTGCGATTTTAAATTTGACCAGACTGCGCAAGACCTCCAGATTTTGATGACCCAGTTCATAAGCCTCTTCCAATAATTCGAGCGCTAGTTCCAAATTGCCTTTTCGAATTTCATTTTTGAATTTTCGAATTTGATCCAAGTCTTGAGATAAACCCGTATTTTCCTGTTTTTCCGGGGAAATATATTCCAATCTGAATAAAGATAAATCATCTGTTAGGTCCCCCGTTTGTTGAATGGAACGTACGATTCCTTCCAGATCACCCTGTCTTCTTCTTACATGTTCCAGAAAAAGTTTTTCATCGGAATTTAGAAAATGACCTCCACTGCAAGCTCCGTGAACCAATATATCATCTTTTCCGTCGGACCCGCCTATGATGATATCTCCTCCCTGCATATGAAAAATATTAATGGCAAATCGATCTTGCGGCAAGGTCGCACCGATTTTTAAATAACTGTATTTTGTTTCTATAAAACTGGCGATGCCATCTCTGTATAAAATCAGATTCGGATGTTCCGCGTTTACAAAGTACAAAAGCCCCGATTCATCTTCCAGAAGCCCGAGAACCAAAGATACAAGCATCGTATAATCGAAACTTTCGAAAGTTTTATTCAACTCATTGAATACTTCCCTGATCCATTGTTCGGGATATTGGTTTTGATAATCTTCACGGTTTTTGGTTCTTTCTATGATGGAGCCGAAGACCGCACCTAGAACGAGTGCACCTGCTGCTCCTTGCAACGATTTTCCCATTGCGTCTGCATTTATGAATACAGTATGTTTTTTTCCCCGAAGAAAAATCGTATGTGCAATGGATAAGTCTCCTCCGATTTCTCCCTTTTTACCTTTGAACGAAAATTCCTTTTTCTGCTTGGTTAAAAATTCGATTTTCACTTCGTCGCTTTCGATTTTGGTTCCACCCAAAGGTTTTACCAATAGGGAAGTCAGATAATAATCTCCATCCTGATGAAGTTTCATTTTTTGAATTTCTTCCGCGACTTCTCTTTTTTCGATTTCAGAGGCAATACTCCTGCTCATCATTTCAATCACTTCTATAAAATGGTCTTCAATCGGAGTTCCTCCCGTTTCTTTGGAAAAAAATCCGATGGAACCTTCTACTTTTCCATTGATGATAATGGGAACTTCGATGAATTTGCTAAATCCGTAATCTTTGAAAAACAGAGTTTTTTGCAGTCCGTCTTCCGAATGAATGTCTTCATAATAAATTGTTTTTCCGATTTCGGATCCTTTTGCAAAAAAAGTATCTACAACCCGAAACTGATCTCCCGGTTTTAGATTGGCAACATCTCCTTCAATTCTCACGATTCTGTACTTGTCCTGTTTTAACCTGCTGATCAGTCCTATCGGAAAGTGAAACAGATTGAGACCTGTTTTGAGATAGCCGGAAAATAAATCCTCGATTGAATCGAAGTTAGATGTCGCAAGCCTATGGATTTCTTTTAAAGAATGACTTAAGGCATAGACCGACTCGATGGAATGGGAAATATACGTATCCGATTTTCTTCTTTCCAGCTCCTGTGCTGTTCTAACGGAGATTAGTTCAAAAATTTTCAGGACCCGTCCGAGGTTTCGTATGTTTTTATTCTCCAGAACCGAGATGACTCCGATCACTTCTCCGGAACGATTTTTCAGAGGATAACCCAGGTAATGTGTTCCTTTGACGGAAAGAACGGATTCGAATCCGGGGTATCTTTCTTCCAAATGATCCGAATGGTAATGTGATTTTGTTTCTATCACTTCGGAACAAGGTGCGATATCGGCATTGTAGGTTTGACGAGGGAGCAAATCTCCCGAATGAACCAAGGCCAAGGTTTGGAAAACGGCAGAATCTTTTTTCCACTCCGCAATCCAAACGGTTGATAGGTGGAGAACATTCGCCAATCTCAAAACTCTTGTTTGAAAAAAATCACCGGAGGGAGGGGATAAAAGTAACGAAGATAGGTTTTCCAGAGTTTCTTCCGATTCTTTGGAAATTTCATAGGGGTTGTAGCTTGGTCTGACTTCTGTAAACATAGTGCCACTCCTTGGAATGAATTTCGAAATTCTGGGAGATAGCTCAAGGCCTAATTCGTTATCACGGAATAAAAATCTAATATAGCGTATATTTGTTTATGCAAAAAGAAGCAGATTCTGGCAATACGGAGGATTCCCTTTGATTCGGGGAAAATTCATATTTATTCCTGAGACTTTCTTTCAATCAACCATTCGTAGAGCGCTTGCTCGATTTCTCTCTTTTGAAATGGTTTGGGTAAAAAAGAAGACATTCCCGCTCTCAAACATTTTTCCCTATCTTCTTGGAAAACGTCGGCAGTGACCGCAATGATAATCGGTTTCGGATTTATATTTTCATCTTTTAAAATTTCTTCCGAAGCGCCGATTCCATCCAGGTTCGGCATATTGATATCCATAAAGATCAATTGAAACGTATTGGCTTTTGTTTTGGCAACTGCCTCCCGTCCGTCCCTCGCTGTATCGTGTCTGACCTTTAATTTTTTTAAAAAATTAGAAAGCAAAAACAAATTGGTAGGATCGTCCTCCGCAATCAAAACATACGTGTTTGGTGGTAATTGGGAAAGATCCACGGAATCTTCCGAACGGAGAACTCTTGAAACCTGATTGCGAAGCAACCGAATTCTGAATTCAAAAGTAGTACCGACAGGATAGTTTCTCTTTGCTTCCAATTCCCCTCCCATCATATCGGTGATTTTTTTGGCGATGGCAAGACCTAGTCCGGTCCCTCCGTACTTGCGGGAAATACTCGAATCCAGTTGCGTAAATCTTTGGAACAAAGAATCCATTTTATCTTCCGGAATTCCTATTCCCGTATCGGTAACTGATATTTTGTATTGAATCCAATTTCCGGTATTTTCTTTTTCCGAAGAAAGATGGATTTTGATTTCTCCCGTTTCCGTAAATTTCACGGCATTAGAAATTATGTTGAATAACACTTGTTTGATTCTATTTTCGTCTCCGTGCGCAAGGTATACGAAATCGGGATCGAAATTCACTTCGAACTTGACTTGTTTTTTCTCCGCCTGGTATTTGAAAATTCCTTCCGCTAGCTCAAGTAAGATTTTCCAGGAGAAATCCGTTTCCAATAATTCGATTTTTCCAGCTTCCAATTTCGAATAATCCAAAATATCGTTTAAGATGGTTAACAGGGATTGTCCGCTGTCTTGCAACATTTTCAGATACTGTTCCTGGTCCTTCGTCAATGGAGTCATCTTAAGTAACTCTGCGATTCCCAAGATACCGTTCATGGGAGTTCTTATTTCATGACTCATCGTTGCTAAAAATTGGGATTTGGCGTTACTCGCCGTCTCTGCAATCTGTTTGGCGATTTCATATTCTTCCGTACGAAGCCTGACTTGCAATTCGAGTTCGTATTTTTGATACTCTTTCAGATTCATAAGTTCCGTATGAGTTTTGTTTTTTGCTTCCAGAGTTTCGCCTAACTTATCTACCAGATTTTCCTTTTCTTCTAAAGTTTTGGTGATTTTTTTTGATAAGATCACCGCTTGTATGAATATGAATAATAAAACCCCTAAATGGGAAATATAGCCGGTATGGATAAAACCGAAATTGAATAGCAGATCGTTAAGAATCGTAATCGTGGTAATGAAATATGCCACGAGCATCAAGTCCGCACCTTCCCGTTTCCTGAAGAAAGCCCTTATGAAGAAAGGAATATAAACGATCAGTGCGAAAGCCAAAAATCCGAATAGATAGGCGGCAAAATGAGTAAAAACTGGTACGGATAAAAACAGTGTAAATAGAAAGGAAATCAATATCACTCTAAGACAGTTTGTGAATAATTTGGGAATGTCTTCGGGAAAAAGCAGGTCGTAAAGAGTGACCATAAGGATCCCGATCAGATAAATCACTCCGAATAAGAAACGGATATAGGAATCAAATTCGAAATTAGGAAATAGATAATAAAAAGTATGCGTTTCGAAATTCAACTGTCGAATTCCCATTACAATGCAAAAAAGACCGAATAACAGATATTCTTTGGACCGCAATCTGGAAAGATAAATGATTAAATGATATAAACCGATGATAATGATGGCTGAGCAGCTTGCAATGTCCCGCATTACAAACTCGATATGCTGTCTTGCAATCGATTCCCATTTCCCAAAATACATAGGCTCCCAAAATCCGTGATTTTCGTGATTGAAATTGGAAACCCAGATGACGATTTCCACTTGTTCCGGAAGATTTCCCAAATAGGAAACGCCTGGTTTCAAATCCGGTTTCATGGTTTGAAAACTATCTCCCGTTTTTCCTACCTTAACCACCGAACGGGAGTTAATGAAAATTTCAAATGCGGACATGATCTCCGTCCAAAACAAACCGTAATGGATCGTACTGTTTGAAGGAATGCGAAGTTTGAGCCGGTAGGTGGCTTTTCCGAAGATAGGAGGATTTTCTCCTTTGATTTTATAGAACTTCCAAAAGGAAGGAACGGGGAAATAACCTTGGCATTTTTCTTTCCAAAGGGATTCGTCCGATCCGGGAGGAATCAATTCATCCCAACAAAATTCCCAATCACCTTTCAGATTCACCAAACCTTGATTTGGTTCCCATGCGGAAAGATCCATGTTTCCTTCGATTGCGTCGGGATGGGAGGATGTGGCTACTTTGCAGGAAAAAAAAGAGAGGGCAAGGATAAGTAATAAAAAGTAATTTTTTTTCAAATGGGAAAGCGAAAATACCATAAAACTACCTTTAGGTGAAAGAGATGAAGGATCATCGGGTTTCAAATGAAAAAATTCGCCTGTAAAGAAACATTTGCTCCTTTGTTTCAAGAGCAATCTATTTATTTTATATTTCGAAAAGCTAAATACGTATTCCTGCCTGCAAGAGGTAAACTCGATTTTGGTTTGTTTTTTCCGAAACTAAAAACCACTCGTTTTTCCTAAATCTCAGGTCTTTCTTTTTTTTTGGGTCGTTCCGATCTTCCCTGGGGAATGGATTCGTACTTTCCCGCAAAGTTCCCGAATAAATGTCTCCCTAGGGGGAGTTTTTCCATCCAAGGATGTTCTTGTAACAACTGTTCTGTTGCCGGTTCCCGCGGACTAAGTTTTGTCCGGAACAAGTCAGTTAGGATTTTTTCGGATTTTTGTTTTATGGACGGGAAAGCGGGGAAAGTAATTTGTAGATTCAATTGAGAGTGATTCTCAATTGAATGACTCGGTGGTCATTTTGTACAGATTTTCAAAGGCGAACTGTAAATTTTCATGATTTCCTTACTATAAAGAATCTAGCCTTGACAATAGGGCTATTGAATGAGATGATTCTATCAATGGGTTTAGCTCCAGATAGTTTCGCACCTATCCTTATCCAGCTTGCTTTGGGAATCGGTTTTTCCGCAGTCATCCTATCGCTTGCTTTCCTTCTCAACCCCAAAAAAAAGTCGAAACCTGCAGACACATTCGAATGCGGAGTGACTTATTACGGGGACGCACGCGGCCTTTTCAACATTAAGTTTTATTTGGTCGCCGTCTTATTCATATTATTCGATATCGAGGCGGTC
Source organism: Leptospira kobayashii (assembly GCF_003114835.2). Taxonomy (NCBI): domain Bacteria; kingdom Pseudomonadati; phylum Spirochaetota; class Leptospiria; order Leptospirales; family Leptospiraceae; genus Leptospira; species Leptospira kobayashii. Next base: position 1,427,365 of record NZ_AP025028.1, read on the forward strand.
TTTCTTTATCCTTGGGCTGTTAATCTTTTGAATTTTAAGAATGCCGGCCTTGGCGGATTCTTTCTGATTGAAATGTTTTTTTTCTTACTTATACTTGTAGTAGGCCTGTATTATATCTGGAAAAAGGGGGCATTGGAATGGGACTAACAGATGTTTTAAGCAAACCCGGTGAAATGTTCGGAGATATGTTCCAAGTTGCCACATTGGAAGATGTGGTTCAATGGGGACAAAGTTATTCTCTATGGCCTTACCCTTTTGCGACCGCATGTTGCGGGATCGAATACATGGGTACGATGTGCGCGGATTATGATATGGCACGTTTTGGTGCCGAACGTCCTTCCTTCTCTCCCAGACAAGCGGATATGATTTTAGTTTTGGGAACCATCACTTACAAAATGGCTCCCGTCCTTCGTCAGATTTACGATCAGTTGTCCGAACCGAAATTTGTGATTTCCGTGGGAGCTTGTGCTTCTTCGGGAGGTATGTTCGACACCTACGGAGTGTTACAGGGTGTGGATCGGATTCTTCCTGTGGATGTTTACGTTCCCGGTTGTCCCCCTCGTCCGGAAGCGATTCTGGATGCTCTTGTGAAATTACAGGAAAAAGTAAGATCGCAAGGTTTGGAAGCGAGACGTCAGGAAATCATGAAAAAGATCCAAGAGATCAACGAAAAAAATAAACCTCTTGTTGTTGCATGAAAGAATCAATCCAGGCTTATTTAGAATCCCATTTTTCGAACTTCCTTCTTCCTGGACGTGACATAAACACGAATCTTCCGTACTTTTGTATCAAACCGGAAGGAATTGTTCCCGTAGCAAAGGCGCTGAAGGAACATCATGAATTTCAGTTTCAGTATCTGAATGACCTAACTGCTGTTGATTGGCTAGGAAAGTTGGAACCGCGGTTTGAGATAGTATATTTGCTTCGCTCTCCCAAAAACAAACATTTCCGTATCCAACTTCGCACTCCTGTAGAAGAAGGGGAATCCGTTCCGAGCCTTGTTGAAGTTTTTGTCGGTGCCAACTGGCCCGAGAGAGAAGTGTTCGATTTGTTCGGAATTCCTTTTGCAAATCACCCTAGAATGGAAAGGATTCTTATGCCTGATAATTTCATCGGACATCCTTTGCGTAAGGATTATCCTTTGGAAGGTCCGGGACAGGATTACCTGATAGAAAACCTTCTTACCATTCATACGAACGAGGATATTAGCCAATAGGCGGAAATCTTATGGTAATGTACGAAAAAACCGCAGAATATTTCGGTCAGAAATACAAAGACCTTCCTGAAGGCCATTTGCTTGTCAACTTGGGTCCGTCTCATCCCGCTACTCACGGAATTTTGCAAAACGTCATTCAGATTGACGGAGAAAGAGTGGTGGAAGCGGAGTCTGTCATCGGTTATGTGCACCGTTGTTTTGAGAAACTGGGAGAAAGATACGATTACAATCAGTTCCTGGTTTGCACGGACAGGATGAATTATGTATCCACTCCCTTGAACAACATAGGATGGATTCTCACTGTTGAGAAGATGATGCAGATTGATGTTCCTGCAAGGGTCACTTATGTGAGAATGATCATTTCCGAACTATCCCGTCTGATGGATCATATCATCTGCAACGGTGTGATGGGTGTGGATTTGGGGGCATTTTCCGGCTTTCTTCATTTATTTCATCATAGGGAAAATATATATCAGATTTTAGAAAAACTAACGGGCGCTCGCCTTACTACGACTTTTTGCCGGGTGGGTGGAATGGAAAGAGATATCTATCCTGACTTCCAAAAAGAAATCAAAATCATAACAAAGGGCATCAAACCGGCGCTAGACGAGTTTGAAGAGCTTTTGATTCGAAATAAAATTTTTAACGAAAGAACCGCCGGGATCGGAGGGATTTCCGCAGAAGATGCGATCGCTTACGGATTTTCCGGACCCAATCTGCGTGCTGCCGGTGTACCATGGGATGTTCGTAAAGACACTCCTTATATGTTGTATGACAAAGTGGACTTCGATGTTCCCGTCGGAGAAGACGGTTCCGCATTGCATCGGACTTTGGTTCGGATGGAAGAAATGAGACAGTGCATTCGCATCATAGAACAATTGATAGACGGAATTCCCGAAGGTCCTTATCATGCGGATCTTCCTCATTCGTTTCTTCCTCCCAAAGACAAAGTTTATAATAACATGGAAGAATTGATTTATCATTTCAAAATCATTATGCATGGAATTAAAGTTCCTCCCGGCGAATACTATCATGCTACGGAAGCCGCCAATGGAGAGTTAGGTTTCTATGTGGTCTCGGAAGGAGAAAAAACTCCCTGGAGAGTCCATGTTCGCAGACCGTGTTTTTGGTATTATCAGGCATTCCCTCAAATGGTAAAAGGGGGATTACTTGCGGATACGATCGCAACTATGAGTTCTTTGAATGTAATTGCAGGGGAGCTTGACTGTTAATGGCATATCAATTTTCATCCGATTCGGAAACCAGATTTCAAAAACTGATTCCTCAGTTTCCCAACAAACGTTCCTTGATTCTACCTTGTCTGTTTCTTTTACAAAGAGATCAGGGATTTGTGGATCATGACGGGATGCAATACATAGCGGATCGGATCGGCAATCCCGTTTCCCTCGCACATGTACATGGAGTGGCGACATTCTATACGATGTACAATAAAAAGCCTGTGGGCAAATTTCATATTCAGATTTGCGCCAATATCTCCTGTTATCTGGCAGGATCCGACTCCATCACCGAAAAGGTTTGCGAAAAATTGAATTTGGAGAAAGGCCAAACGTCTAAGGACAAATTGTTCACTGTGGACGAAGTACAGTGCCTGGGTGCATGCGGATTCGGTCCTGTAGCACAAATTAACGACCGTTATTATGAAAATCTTACACCTGAAAAAATAGACCAAGTATTGGAAGAGTTAGGACGGAAAGGTTAGTATGATCAGAAAACTTTTAACAACGCATATTGACCATCCGGAGTCCCATACTCTGAAACATTATCTTTCCGTGGGGGGGTATGAATCTTCTAAAAAAGCACTGAACATCCTTACCCCGGAACAGATCATAAATGATGTGAAGACCTCCGGACTCAGAGGAAGAGGCGGGGCCGGTTTTCCCACGGGAAACAAATGGAGTTTCATTCCGAAAACCGACAAACCCAAGTATTTGATCTGCAATGCGGACGAAGGGGAGCCAGGTACTTTCAAAGACAGACTGCTCATTGAAAAACTTCCTCATATGTTGATCGAAGGTATGGTCATTGCCGCGAAGGCAATCGACTGCCACCAGGGATATATTTATATCCGTGGTGAGTTTATGAAGGGCCTTGATATTGTGGAAGTAGCGGTGAACGAAGCTTATGCGGCAGGACTTCTTGGAAAAAATATCCAAGGATCCGGATATGATTTCGAACTCGCCATTTATTCCGGTGCGGGTGCTTATATTTGCGGAGAAGAATCCGCGCTCATCAATTCCCTTGAGGGAAGGAGGGGTCATCCAAGACTCAAACCTCCTTTTCCTGCGGTATCGGGCCTTTACTCTTGTCCTACAGTCGTGAACAATGTGGAAACATTCTGCAATGTTCCTCATATCATTCAGATGACTGGAGAAGAATACAAGAAGATCGGAACCGAAAAATCTCCCGGCACTCGCTTGTTTGCTGTTAGTGGGCATGTCAAAAAGCCGGGGATTTACGAAGTGGAAATGGGCACTCCTATGAAGGAGTTGATCTACGATATTTGCGGTGGGATTAAGAACGATAAAAATCTGAAAGCGGTGATTCCCGGCGGATCTTCTTCTCCGATTCTGACCTCCGAGGAAGCAATGATTGCGACTATGGATTACGAATCCATTGCCAGTCTCAAATCCATGCTCGGTTCCGGTGCAGTCATCATCATGTCGGAAGAAGCGGATTTGGTAGAGACTACTTACCGGCTCGCCGAATTTTATTCTCATGAATCCTGCGGACAGTGTACTCCCTGCCGCGAGGGAACTCATTGGGTCAAAGACATATTGCACAAAATCAAAGTAGGGGAAGGGACTGAAAAGGATGTGGAATTGATTTATTCTCTTTCCCGGAATATGGAAGGCGGGACGACCATTTGTCCTCTGGCCGATGCTTGTGTGATGGCGGTCCGACCTACCATGCAAAAATTCAAAGAAGAGTTTGCAAAGAGACTACAACCGGTTGAGAAACCAACCGAACCCAAAAAAGAAGTAGCCAATGTCGGCTAAAAAGGCAGTTTAGAAGCGATGGAATGGGGTTTTATCATTGCCTGGGCGATCAAAATTCTCGCCTTATTCGTAATTATTCTTACGGGTGTAGCTTATTATACACTCGCAGAACGTAAGTTTGCCGGATTTATCCAGGATAGACCCGGCCCGAACCGTGCGGGTCCGTTCGGACTATTTCAACCTTTGGCGGATGGAATCAAATTTATCAGCAAAGAAGAAATATTTCCCAAAAACGTGTCCAGGGGTATGTATATACTCGCACCTACCATTTCCATGACTTGCGCCATTATGGCCTGGGCGGTGATGCCATTCGGTGGAACCATCCCCGCACCCGTTTGGCTCACTCAGCTTACGGGTGTTACATTTATTGACTTGCAAGTGGCGAACCCGGATTCGGGAGTTCTTTACATGCTGGCGGTTTCTTCTCTGGCAGTTTACGGAATCATGATCGCAGGTTGGGCGAGCAATAATAAATACTCCCTACTCGGCGGAATACGTTCCACAGCTCAGATGATCAGCTATGAACTCCCCATGGGATTGTCCATCATTGTAGTGGTCATTATGTCAGGATCTCTTCGTTTAACGGAAATTAGTGATGCTCAGAAGGATGTTTGGAATTTTTTCACTCCTCCCGGATTCGTTGCTTTTTTCATATACGTGACTGCCATGTTTGCCGAAACCAACAGACTTCCTTTCGATTTGGCGGAAGCCGAATCCGAATTGGTTGTGGGTTTTCATACCGAGTATGGAGCTTTCAAATTCGCATTATTTTTTCTCGCTGAATATATGAATATGGTGACCATGTCGTGCCTTACCACCATACTATTCTTTGGCGGATACAATGTTCCTTTTGAGATAGGTAAGGGAACGGACTGGGCGGTGTGGATCGGACTTCTCTTTTTTATCGGAAAGGTTTTGTTCTTCGCTTTCCTGTTTATCTGGGTTCGTTGGACTTTGCCTCGTTTTAGATACGACCAATTGATGCGACTCGGTTGGAAGAAAATGATTCCTTGGGGATTGTTTGCGGTGATGTTTGCTTCCATTTATACTGTGTATTGGAAAGAATCCTGGGTGAAATTATTTCTATGATTGAAACATTTTCCATTGAGCTGGCGTTTTTCTTTTTGTTCGGAACCATTTGTATCGGAACTGCCATAAGCGTGGTGTTTCAAAAAAATCCGGTGGTTTCCGCAGTTTCCCTTGTATTCATGTTTTTTTCCCTGGCGGGGATTTACGGAATCATGGGTGCCTTGTTTATTGCCACCATGCAAGTATTAGTTTATGCCGGTGCCATTATGGTTTTGGTTGTATTTGTTCTTATGCTTTTGAGTCAAAGGGCGGAAAACCTGTCCAAATTTTTGAATAACCCTTTCAAAGTAGTATCGCTTTCACTGCTCGCCTTATTTTTCTTTTTCGGACTATACTCCGCTTTGAATATGGGAGTACCTAACGCTTATCAATCGGGTAAAGGTTACAAAACTACGGAATCAACTTCCGTATACCAGTATCCGATCCAAGGCACAAGTTCGGTTTCAGCCAACGGGAATGCGGCTACGGTCGGAGCTGCCACCTATTTGGAATACGTGCTCCCTTTTGAATTGATTTCCATACTACTTCTTGTTGCGGTGATCGGTGCGGTGATCCTCGCCAAAAAGAGGTTAGGTGAAGGCTCCGAGGCCAAGGATGCTACTTTATGAATCCGTTGATTTCCGGTATTCCCGTTCCTTTTTTTCTCGGACTCGCAGGGATTTTATTTTCCATCGGAGTTTTGGGAGTACTCATTCGCCGTAACGCAGTGGTAATTTTTATGTCGGTCGAATTGATACTCAATTCGGTGAACTTGGTATTTGTCACCTTTTCCAAATCCTTATCCAATATTTCAGGTGAGGTGGTAGTATTCTTTGTGATGGCGATTGCTGCAGCGGAAGCTGCGGTGGGACTGGCACTCGTGATCGCCATTTTTCGTCAGAAAAAATCCGCAAATGTGGATGAACTCCAAGAGATGAAGTGGTAAACAGATGTTAGATTTATTTCCTTTAGTCGTTTTATTTCCTCTGCTTGGTTTTTTGCACAACGCTTTGCTTCGCAATAAAGTTCCTCACAGATTCGCAGGGATCGTTGCAACATTCGCTGTATTTTTATCCTTTTTGGTTACACTTGTTTCTTTCTATCAGTTTCGTCCTATGGAAAGAACCGCTCCTCACATAATCCATGTTTTTTCCTGGATTCACGTAGGTAATTTTCAAGCTGATATCGGATATCAGGTAGATCAACTTTCCCTTTATATGACTTTGATCATTACCGGAATCGGGACTTTGATTCATCTTTATTCCATGGGTTATATGAAAGGGGATCACGGGTATAACCGTTTCTTTGCCTACTTGAACTTGTTTATTTTTTCCATGTTGAATTTGGTTCTATCGGACAATCTTGTTCTGACTTTTCTGGGATGGGAAGGAGTAGGGCTTTGTTCTTATCTACTCATCGGTTTCGAATTCGAAAAAAGTTCGGCAGCTGCGGCGGGAATGAAAGCGTTCATTTTGAACAGAATCGGGGATGTGGGCTTTATCCTGGGAACCGGTTTTCTTTTTTGGATCGTAGGTAGCGTTCGTTATGCGGACCTTCAGGCTAGCATCCCCGGTTTGCCCGGATTTATCAATTATGCCAATCTGATCGCATTGTTTTTCTTTATTGCAGCTATGGGGAAATCAGCGCAAGTCCCTCTTTATGTTTGGCTTCCCGATGCGATGGCTGGTCCGACTCCGGTATCCGCCCTCATTCATGCGGCAACGATGGTTACTGCAGGGATCTTCCTCATTGCAAGATTGAATTTTGTATTTTTAATCGCGCCTGATACTTCGTTTTTCATCGCATGTATCGGTGCTTTTACCGCTTTGTTTGCGGCTACAATCGGGGTATTGCAAAACGATATCAAAAAGATTTTGGCTTATTCCACAGTATCCCAGTTAGGTTTTATGTTCCTTGCCATGGGCGTGGGAAGTTATGTGGCGGGACTTTTTCATCTGATGACGCATGCTTTTTTCAAGGCACTACTCTTCCTCGGTGCAGGATCCGTGATCCACGCACTTCATCATGAACAAAACATCCGTAAGATGGGTGGACTTTTTTCCAAAATCAAAATCACAAGTTGGACTTTCCTTGTGGGAACGGTTGCCATTGCAGGTCTTCCTCCTTTTTCCGGATTTTTTTCCAAAGATTTGATTTTGGAAAAAGCTTATGTGTATCCTGTTTACGGACCGATTCTTTGGACATTCGGAGTGGTTGCCGCTTTTTTTACCGCATTCTATATGTTCCGACTCGTATTTGTAGTGTTCTTCGGAAAGGATAATACGCAAACTCACGGCAAAACCATTCATGAGTCTCCCGGCACAATGACCTTTCCTCTTATTGTTTTGGCTATCGGAGCCGTCGTTACCGGCTTTTTACAAACGCCTCATTTCTTTTTGAATATTCATAAATTGGAATCTTATTTTGAACCTGTTCTTAAATACGGAAAAGAGCTTGCGGTTGTCCACCAAGCTACCGTTAAGGGGACTGAGTTAGGTTCCCAAGTGGAAATGGGTCTGGCGTTATTTTCAGTGTGTGTTGCTTTGATCGGGATTCTTTTTTCCTATCTTTTGTTTCAATGGAAAAAATCGGAAATCTTGGAAGAACACACAGGTTTCAGAAAGATACTTTTTCACAAATATTATATTGATGAGATTTACGATTTTATCATAGTGAAACCTTTTTTATTTTTCGCAAATGGAATCGGGTATTTTTTCGATCGGGTCATTATCGATCGTTTTTTCGTTACTTTCGGTTTTAGCCTGGCTTGGTTTGGTGGCGCACTTAGACGCTTTCAAACCGGGTTTGTCGGTGACTATGCACTCTATATTGTGCTCGGTTCCTTTTGTATCATCTTATATCTTTTGGCGAAGGGAGTGTAAAACCGGATGCCTGATCAAATTCTTTCCATCATCATAGCCATCCCGATCGTTGCTTCTCTATTGATTGTGATTCAAACCAGAATCGGGGCGGTTCGTATCATATCCGCTATCTCTTCCGCATTTACGGCCCTTTTGTCCTTTGTTTTGTTTTTCTTCTTTGATCCATCCAATAGTGGTCTTCAATTCGTACATTGGATCCCCGATTGGATCGTATCCGGCAGGTTGAGTATCGATTATCATGTCGGGCTTGATGGTGTAGCGCTCTTATTATTTTCCCTAACTGCTTTTTTGTTTTTTATTTCAAGCATTGCTTCCTGGTCGAACATTCCTATCAAGATCAAAGAATTTCATATTTGTTTGCTTGTTTTGGAAAGTGCAGTGCTCGGAGTATTTGCCGCAGGCAATTTGGTTTTATATTATGTGTTTTGGGAATTGATGGTTCTCCCTATGGTCATGATGATCGGAATTTGGGGTGGAGAAAACAGAACCAAAGCTGCCATTAAGTATTTCTTATTCTCCATGGCTGGATCACTTTTTATGTTAGGTGGGATTCTGACTTTATACTTCAAAACCGGCAAAACCTCGATAGAATCCTTATCTACGATGGATCTGACTATTTTTTCACAAACCATGCAATGGTTTTTGTTTTTCACGTTTGCGATTGCTTTCTCCATTAAAATTCCGTTGTTTCCCTTTCATACTTGGATGCCTGATGTTCACACACAAGCACCTACTGTCGGTTCGGTGGATCTTGCGGGAGTTTTACTTAAGATAGGCGCATACGGATTTATACGATTTTGCATTCCCTTCTTTCCGGGGATCAGTTTGGAATCCAAAGACTTATTCCAGGCGCTTGCCGTCATAGGAATTATCTACGGAGCCATGGCTGCTCTTGTCCAAACGGATATCAAGCGGATCATTGCTTATAGTTCTCTTTCCCATTTGGGTTATTGTATGCTCGGACTTTTTTCTTTTACGGAAGAAGGCGCTGTTGGTGGGATGTTGCAGATGATTTCTCACGGGATTTCCACAGGGATGCTTTTTCTTATGATCGGAATGATCTATGAAAGAGCACATACACGTGATATATCCGAATTCGGCGGGCTTGCCAAACAAATGCCTTTGTATTCTATTTTCTTTTTACTCGCGGTCTTATCGTCCGTTGGGCTACCGGGAACGAACGGATTTATCGGAGAATTTTTAATTCTGGTGGGAAGCCTGAAAGCCAATTACTTGTTTGGCGGGATCGCAGCCATCGGAGTTGTACTTGGGGCATTGTATCTTCTTTGGTTCGTGAAACGATTTTTATTCGGAACAAGCAAAACCATTCAGGCAAAACCTTATAAAGATCTCTCCTTCAGAGAAGTCGCTATCCTTTCTCCTCTTGTCGTTTTGATTTTTTGGATAGGAATCTATCCCACTCCATTTCTCGATATTTTAAAACCTTCCGCAAGAGTTTATCTCAACTCCGCTTCGGTGAAAGCAATCCAGGAGAGAACAAATCCTGCTCGCGATTTTGCAAATCAACCGATCGGCAAGGTATTTACCGATTATGTTGCGCTAGGCGCCCCTCTTTTGTCCTTTGAGGAAAGATTGGGGAAGTATGTTTCCAAACACACGATCGTTCCTTTGAACGGACAGGATGCCAAGCCGGTCGAAACGGAAGAAAAATGGGAAGGATTGGAGCAGAAAATCGAATCCGATTTTCCGATAGAATCTACTCCTGAAGGGCAGAAATAATATGTCTTACATACCGAATATAAACGATCTCTTCGCAATTTTACCTGCGATCATTCTCTCCGGAACCGCGATCCTTCTGCTTGTGGTTCAGTTTTTATTGCCGAATAAAAATGAAATCGCACCTTTATGGGTTTTGACTTTTTTCGGATTGTTAGCTTCTCTTTTTGCTTTGTGGTACAGTACGCAAAGCCCTGGTTATGGAAAGTATTTTCTATCTCAAGTATCTTTGAGCCCAATGACGGTTTGGTTGAACGCCATATATTTGATTGCGGGTATCGCTACTTTACTGGTTGCACCGAAAGCCCTGGAACAAGGCAAATCTCTTTTCCCTGAATTTTTTCCTCTCTTGCTTTTTTGTATTACGGGAATGATGTTTTTTACCTCAGGATATGATTTGATCGTTATCTTCGTGGGTTTGGAAATTTTATCTCTTTGTCTTTATATTCTGATCGGTATGGCGAGAAATTCCGTATTTGCGTTGGAATCTGCAATGAAATACTTCCTGTTAGGCGCATTTAGCTCAGGGTTTATGCTTTTGGGAATCGCATTTTTATTCGGTGGATCGGGAACAACGAACGTAGACGGAGCTTTACGCGGATTATTTTTAAAAGGATACGAGTCCAATTATTCCAAAATAGGATTCGGTCTGTTTTTAATCGGAATCTTTTTCAAGTCGGCGCTCGTTCCTTTTCATTCCTGGACTCCCGATGTTTACGAAGGAGCACAAACACCTATCACCGGTTTTATGGCTTCGGCAGGAAAAGCTTCCGCTATGGGACTACTTATGGTTTTTTTCCAACACATTCCTGCGGGTGAGGATGGGGAAGTTTGGAAGATATTGGTGGGAATCGTTTCTTTGTTATCCATGACCTGGGGGAATCTGATTGCCCTTCGCCAAACGAACGTAAAACGGATCTTGGCGTATTCTTCCATTTCCCATGCGGGCTACATTTGTGCAGGGATCGCTTGTGGTGCCAATCTGGAAGCTCTCTATTATCTTTTTTTATACGCCATTATGAATTTGGCGGCCTTTTCTTTGATTACATATTTGGAAGAGGGGAAACGAATCATTACGCTAGATTCTCTTTCGCAATTGAGCGGGACTTTTCCTTGGACTGCATTCGGGCTCTCTCTTGTGTTTTTATCCTTTGCTGGGTTCCCGCCTTTAGCCGGTTTTTGGGCCAAGCTGTTTTTGTTACAAAAAATTGCCGAATCTGATTCCTTATTCAACCGGGTTCTGCTTTTCGGTGCGGTTGCCAATTCGGCAGTAGCCTTTTATTATTATATGAGAATTACAATTCACTCATATATGAAAACGGAACTGGGAGTGATTGCAAGTGAGCCGGATATTGCAAGGCAGCCAGGGATTGGAATCGTTGCCGTCATTTCCCTTTTGGTAGTTTCTGTGGGTTGGTTGTTTTTGCAGCCCGGCCTGTTTTTATAAGATTCGCTATAGCAGATAATATTTCGTAATAACGAAAAGGTATTGTCTTCCTTTTTGGCGTTTTCTTTTATGGATTAAATACAGAGTCGTTTTTCTTTACAGATCCCAGGGGGCGATATGGCTACAATTCTACGCAAGACGGAAAAAATCCAAGATACGAAAGCAGTAAAAGAGTTCTTGAACAAGAACGGAATTATTTACGAATCATTCCCGGCGCCTCCGGCTTTGGATTCTATTTTAGGGCAAAAATCACTGAATGATCCTGAAAAAGAGGAATTGCTTCGCGGTTTGGAATATCGTTTTGAGGATTTGAAGAAACAATTCGGATACATCGCACGTGATTTAGTTGTTTTGCATGATGAAATCCCTGGCATTCAGGATGTACTTGCTAAATTTGATAAATTGCACATTCATACGGATGAAGAAGTCCGCTACATTGTGGATGGATCCGGAGTTTTCGGGTTTATCGTGAACGGGGAAAAATTCGAAGTTCATGTCTCTAAGGGTGATTTTATCTCCATTCCGGAAAACACAAACCACTGGTTCACTTTGGATGATGCGTTTCGCATTAAGGCAGTTCGTTATTTCAAAGATAACACCGGTTGGACCCCAGTCTACGTAGATGAATCCAAGGTATTGGTTCATTCGTAAGTTGGTTGGAAAAAGTAAGTAAGAGACATAATCTTTGACATGCGTGGGTACTAAAGCCCCCGCCCTGAGATCAGCTCTGCTGATGATTCTTCGAATACTTCATCGCTTCTTTTGGCGCGAAGAAGGGGTTGGGGGTGTGGTTCGTGGGCTCGCATCAAAACCTCTATCACAATTTCCTTCTTCCGTCGAACGTTAGTTCGGCTTTCGGGAAAATTCTTCTAAAAAGTTCGCCTTTTTGCCTTATTCGACTGCAGTAGCTTCGCCGAACCAATCTACTACGAACTGGATGGAGGATTTTCCCATAAAATAGTTTTCTTCCAATTTTCCGATCAAATCCAGTTTGTCCGTGTGAGAGACAGCTTTTTGGAACTCGTCTCCCTTGTTCCATAGGATGAATTTCATCGAACCCGATCCAAGTATATTGAACCGAATGTGTTTTCCTCCACTGAGAGGTGTTAGATGAATTGGTTTGATTCCTTTGATTGCGATCTTTACGTCCGGATTTCCCTGACCGAACGGTTCCAAAGGTTTCCATTCTTTATAAAGTTTATCATTCAGCTCTTCAGGAATCACAGTGATATCGGTAGAAAGAATGTATTTGTCTATGGTTTCTTTTTCTTCGGCTAACCAGAGTTTGGATTTTTCATACATCGCTTTTTCTAGGTCCGGTATTTTGTCCAGCTCCACTGAAAATCCACCTGCCTCGGGGTGGCCTCCGAAATGAATCAAATGCTCTGACACAAGATTCAAAAGTTCGATCACATTTTCTTTGCTATACGATCGAATGGATCCTCTTGCGTCTCCATTGTCCGGTGCAATGAAGACTGCCGGTCTTTTGAAATCTTCCACCATCCGGGTGGCTACGATCCCGCTGACCCCGGGCTCCATATCAGGCTCATAACAAAATACAATCGGGTGTTCCGTTCGTTCCGTCTTTCTTTTAAAATAACGATCCGCCCGGTCCAGATTTCTTTTCGTTCTGTCTTTTCTCTCTTCATTGATGCCGGCAAGGACTTTGGCTTTTTTGTCGGCGGAAGGAAGATCTTCGGACAATAATAAATTTACTGCTTCTTCCGTTTTCCCCATTCTGCCTGCGGAATTGAGAAGCGGGCCAATCGACCAGCCTAAGTCTTTTGCGGTGATATTTTTCGGGTTTAGAGACAATTGCCCCAGTAAAGATCTGATTCCGTAACGCCTTTTGGGAAGTTTCGGATCTAAAAAAGTCAATAATGATTGTAAGGAAAGTTTAACAATCATTCGGTTTTCTCCGCCGAGAGGCATAAGATCCGTGATGGTTCCTATACCGGCCAAATCCACTTCTTCTTCCAGAGACTCGAAAAAATCCTGAATCTTCAAACACTGTGTGTAAAATAAAAATCTCTCGTCATCATCGGGTAACTCTCCTTTGGCGGAAGGCCTTTCCGGAAAGGGAAATAGATTTTCCTTCGGATGTGAAACGATTTGAGATAAAGAAGGGGAAGTGAGTTCGGAAACTCTGATTCCGTTTTGAAAATAGATTGTTTCTCCGTTTTCTTCTTTGAAATAAATCTTATCAAACTCGTCACTCAATCGAAATAAGACTGCCTGAATGATTTTGAATGCAAGCACAGCGGTGCAGATTTTTTTTTCAGGATAACGTGAGTCCAAACGCCTGGGATTCACCAAGAAGGTCTTTTCGGGAATTCGTTCCGGAATTTCATGATGGTCCAAAACGATCACTCTGATTCCTTTTTTTGTCAATTGGTCTATTTCATCCGCTTGTGAAGATCCGAAATCGAGAGTGATGAGTAAATCGGGAGCCGGATTCACCTTATTTATTTTTTCCAAGGCTTCGGCACATAAACCGTAAGGGTCGCTTTCGGAAGAATTCAAAACGGAAATGGGAACTTCTTTAAAATAAGGATGGGATTTTAAAAAAAAAGCAAGCGAGGAAGTAGAGGAAACCCCATCTGCATCCCTGTCTCCGTAGAGAACAATGTGCTTTTTGTTTTTAGAATATTCTAAAATGATTTCGATCGTTTCTCTTATATCAGGTAAAGAGAATGGAGAATGGAGGTAAGCGAAACTGGTATTTAAAAATTCGTGGGGTGGAATTTTCTTCAACTCTTCTCTGCTATCGACCAAATAACGAAGAAGAGGTTTTTTTGAAGAGACTTGGGCTCGGATTTCGGACAGACTCGGTCCAAACCGAACCTTTGCTACATTAAGCAATTGCCTATGATTTTGGATCCAGCTTCCACTTCCAGTCCGGGAGTTTTGATATCTCCAACTACTTTGCCTGGTTTGCGAAGTTCTACTTTTTCTTTTGCATCCACATTGCCTTTCAAACTTCCCAGAACAACAAGTGAACCTACTTCCACGTCCGCTTCCACGTCGCCGGTCTCATCTATGATCAGTCTTCCCGCTGAAGTGATCGTTCCCTTGAATTGACCTTTGATCTTAAGAGTTTGATTGAAGGAGAGAGTGCCTCGAAAGCTGATGTCATCGTTGATGATGGTATCTATTGATTCGTCTTTCATAACTTAAGGATAGAGTGGACTGGTAGATGGATTTGGCAACTCGTTCGCATCATCTTCTTTAGGAATTAATAAAAAAGTTCGCTTTTTTACCAATTTTCCAGTTGAACCGGATGGTAGACGGGAGATCATGGAGATGGGTGTTCCTTTTTGCGACTTAAAAAGATAGTAGATACTCTTTTTTTACTCATTCTCTCTGTATTTATCAACTTCAATATTGTAGATGATCGCTTTGTTGCACCCCTGGAAGATTTAGCAACCGAATACCATTCCTTCGAATTGGAAGAAACGACTAGGGTCATTTCTCTCGCTCCTAAAAAACAAAATGCTCCGAATCTACTGCTTTTAAGCTCTTTTTCCCTTTGGGAAGCTCCTTCCAGTTCCATTTCATTTTTCATTTTTTCTGAAAATGAAATGATTCAGGAAACTTATCTTATTTTTTTTCTAATTAGCCTCCCCCCTCCCACTTTGGCCTAGTTCTTGCTAGCTGTTAGGGTAGGTATAGCTCTACCCGCAGAAGATTTCAGTTGATTCATGCTTAAAGGGGCTACGGTTTCATGTTAGAAAAAATCATTCAATTTTCCATTCACAAAAGGGCGGCGGTTCTCGTAGTCACTGCGGTTCTTACCATTTTAGGATTGTACAATGCCCTTCATTTGTCGATTGATGCGATTCCTGACGTAACAAACGTTCAAGTATCCGCAGTGACTTCCGTTCCGGGGCTTTCTCCTTTGGAAGTGGAACAGTTTATCACGTACCCGGTGGAATTGGAATTCAACGGAATGCCGAAGGTAACCGAGATTCGTTCGATTTCACGAACAGGTGTTAGTTCCGTAACCGTTATTTTCGAAGATGGAACGGACATCTATTTTGCCAGACAGTTGGTAAACGAAAGGTTGAAGCAGGCGGAAAACTTCATTCCGAAATCCTACGGACGTCCCGAATTGTCTCCTGTGGCGACAGGTCTGGGAGATATTTATGAAATCGCTTTGGTATCCGAAACCCATACCCCTGAAGAACTCCGAACCATGATGGAATGGGAAGTGGCTCGCCAGCTAAGATCCGTTAAGGGAATTATCGACGTGAACGTAATCGGGGGAGATGCAAAACAGTTCCAGATCAAGATCGATCCCAAACGACTCCTTTCCATGAATCTGACTCTTTCCCA
The DNA here is from genome assembly GCF_003114835.2 of Leptospira kobayashii. Taxonomy (NCBI): domain Bacteria; kingdom Pseudomonadati; phylum Spirochaetota; class Leptospiria; order Leptospirales; family Leptospiraceae; genus Leptospira; species Leptospira kobayashii. The sequence goes on from NZ_AP025028.1 coordinate 1,443,067, forward strand.
TATCACGGAAGCTTTGGAAGGCGCCAATATCAACTTAGGCGGTGGATACATTCAAAAGGGAGAAGAGCAGTTTGTTATTCGTGGAGAAAGTCAGTTTAAGTCCGTAGAAGATATCAGTAAACTTTCCGTTCGTACTTCTTCCGACGGGATTCCTTTGACTCTCGGTCAAATTGCTAAAGTGGAAACGGGCCCCGCACTTCGTTTCGGTCTTTCAACGATGAATGGAAAGAGAGAGGTTGTCGGTGGAACCGCAATGATGTTACTCGGTAGTAACTCGCTCGAAGTTGTAAAAAGAGTAAAATTAAAAGTAGAAGAAATTGAAAGTAAACTGCCAAAAGGAATGAAAATCGAAGTTTATTACGATCGTTCCGAGTTTATCGGAAGAACTCTGTCTACTGTATTTACCAACCTGGTAGAAGCTGCCATCATCGTACTTGTATGCTTGATTTTGACTCTGGGAACTGTAAAAGGTGCCATCGCTGTGGCGATGGCGATTCCCGTTTCCATGCTCATTGCAACGATTTTAATGAATATGTTCGGAATCGTGGGGAACTTGATGTCACTCGGTGCTCTTGACTTCGGACTACTTGTGGACGGTTCCATAGTGATGTTGGAATCCACATTGCACGGGTTTATGATCCGAAAGACATTTTTAATCACAAAAACTTCCGCCCAGGATATGGAAGACGGGATTGAGGATGTGATCATGGAATCCTGTATCAAAGTAGTAAGGGCTTCCGCTTTCAGTGTGGGAATCATACTACTTGTTTATCTTCCTCTGATGACTTTGGAAGGAGTGGAAGGTAGAATGTTCCGTCCGATGGCGATTACCGTAGCGTTTGCGTTAGGTGCAGCGCTTTTGTATTCCATTACCACATTCCCTGCACTTATGACGTTGATTTATAAGAAGCCGATTCTGCATGAGTCCGCTTTCTGGGAAAAATTCCAAAATAAATATTCCGAAGTTTTGACCTATGGAATGAAATTCAAAAAACAATTCGCTTTGACAGGAATCGGCGTTGTATTACTTTCCTTTGCGCTTGCGGGAACATTAGGTTCAGAATTTTTACCTAGGATCGATGAAGGGGAAATCGCAGTAGATATAAAGAGACTTCCTTCCACTGCCATAAATCATTCGCGAGATTTGAATTTGGAAATGGAAAAGATTCTGCTGAAATTTCCGGAAGTCATTTCCGTAGTTTCCAGACAAGGTAGAGGTGAATCCGCCGCTGAACCGATCGGATCGGAAGAAGGCGAATCTATGGTGAAATTGAAACCAAGGAAAGAATGGGTCACTACGAAAGATAGGGAAGAGTTGATGGAACTCATGAAGGAAGAGATTTCCAATAATGTTCCTTCGACTTATATCAGTTTGTCGCAACCGATTGAAAACAGGGTAAATGCATTACTTTCTGGCTCCAAAGCTGATATTGTAATCAAGATTTACGGTGATGATCTCAAAACTTTAAAAACGCTTGCTGATAATTACGCGGGCAAAATCAAAAAAATTCCCGGAGCAGCCGATCTTAGAGTTCAAAAATTATTGGGGCTTCCTCTTTTGGAAATCAAGATGAATCGTTCCAATATGGCACGATACGGAGTACGTGCCGAAGAAATTTTAACTACCATCGAAACTTTACGCGTTGGATTTAATGCAGGTAAGGTGTACGAAGGATACAAACGATTCGATCTGATCGTCCGGCTTGATGCGGATGTTCGGGATATTGATGTGATCGAGAACGTGCCCGTTATGACTCAGTTTGGCGGAACCGTTCCTTTGGGACAGGTCACTGACATAGTTATGACGGAAGGTCCTGCGGCACTTTATCACGAAGGTTTGAAACGAAGAATTCTCGTGGAAGTAAACGTCCGCGGAAGGGATATGATCGGATTTGTAAACGAAGTCCAGAAAGCAACCAACTCCATAGAGACCAATCTTCCCCAAGGTTATTATGTGGATTGGGGAGGACAGTTTGAAAACTTCACCCGAGCAAAAGCAAGGCTAGGGCTTGTTATCCCGATCGCAGGTGCGATCATTTTCGGAATGTTGTTCATAGCGTTCGGAAGCGTTTATTATGCGTTAGGTGTTTTTATGTTGGTTCCTCTTTCCTTATCGGGAGGGATCTTGTCTCTCGCACTTCGTGGGCTTCCTTTCTCTATTCCTGCGGCAGTCGGGTTTATCGCAGCTGCCGGTATCTCCGTACTGAACGGGGTGGTATATGCATCCGCACTAAAGGATCAGCTGAAAATAACCAGAGATCCGAGTAAAGCAGTAGTCCAAGCGGCAGTCTATACATTGCGGGCGGTAGCTACCACGGAACTTGTGGCCATTATCGGATTTTTGCCGATGGCGATTGCTTCCAGTGCGGGTGCGGAAGTACAGAGACCGCTTGCAACCGTCGTTATGGGAGGGGTACTCGTTGCTACGATACTCTCCCGATTCTTATTGCCGATCGTATTCGAGTTTTTGGTGAAATTGGCGCAAAGACAGGAAAGAAGACAATCGGAAAGAGAGAAAAAGATGAATGAGTATTTTCTGGAAGAAATGAAAAAATACCAAATGGAGGAATCCGATCATGACGAATCTCACGGTCATCATGAACCGGAACCTTCACAGACTAAAAAAAGGAAAGGTAAATGATGAAGCCTAATTATTACGTAGCACACCCTTGGCATGGATTGGAATTGGGACCGAAAGCTCCCGATGAGTTGGATGTTTTCATAGAATTGACTCCTCAGGATCCGGTTAAATATGAAATCGATAAAGCATCGGGATTCATTCGGGTGGATCGCCCTCAAAAATATAGCAACCGTTCACCGACACTTTACGGTTTTATTCCTCGTACTTATTCAGGTGATCTGTCCGGAAAACATTGTTCCGAAGTGGTGGGAAGACCTGATATAAAAGGAGACGGAGATCCTGTCGATATATGCGTATTAAGTGCAAGTCCCATCAATCACGGAAATACAATCCTAACAGTGATACCCATCGGAGGACTTCGTATGATTGATAAAGGTGAAGCGGACGACAAAATCATTGCTGTTCTGAAAGGTGACGAAGTGTTCGGTCTTATGAAAGATATAGGCGATGCACCGAAGGCGCTCATCAACAAACTTCATCATTATTTTTTAACTTACAAACTCGATCCGAATTCTCCTTCTACGGGAACTGTGGAAATCACCGAAGTTTATGATCGGGCGGAAGCATTGAAAGTGATCCAGTTCGGAATAGAAGATTATATAAAAAAGTTTGTTACCGTATGAAAAAACATTTTAGTCATTTGGTTTTTGTGAGTTTTGTTTTTCTTTCCGTAGATGTTTTGCCGAAGGAAAATGAGGACCAAAAACCGAAAAATACGGAGAATCCCATGTTTGCCGGAGAAGAATTCGGCAAAGAGGATTTTCTTTCCCGCTGGAACTTGGAAGAGCTGGAAACATTTGCAGTGAGTAGCAATCCTCTGTATTTGAAAGAAAAACAAAACATCGGAATGGCGCGGGGGGATATCATCACCGCCAGCTTGTATTATAATCCTGTGATCAACACCCAACAGCAGTTTATGGGTGCACGGGCGAGCGCAGGCACGGGTCTTCCCGAAACATCCATTATTTACAATCAACCGTTTGATGTGAGCGGAGTGATTCCTCAGAGAGAAAAAGTCGCAAAACAAGAGTTTCTTGCTACGATTGCGAGCTTTAACGATTTTGATCGTATTTTTCGACTGAGACTTAGGCAGAATTTCTGGACCTATCTTTATGTTACCGAACAGATCAATTTTCAAAAGGAATTTTTGGAGAATTACCAGGACTTACTGGATTTGACAAAACTCAGAGCGGAGAAGGGAGATATCTCCTTTTTGGAATACGACAGACTCACTCTGGAAAGAATTCAGATCGATCGGGATTATCGGAACGCTCGTATTTTACGTGCCCAAGTGGTGAAAAATCTGAGGATATTGATCGGAATTGCGGACACTCAGATTCCTTTGAAAGTAAAAGGAAGACTCGAATTTTTTTCCACAAAAGAGTTCGGAATCGATCTTTCCGATTTTGATATCGAGAACAGACCCGATTTAATCGCTTTAAAGCTTCGCCAACAAAGAGAGCGAATGAATGTTGAATTGAAAAAAAGAGAAGCGATCCCTACTTTAACTCTCGGTATGGAATACTTGAACAAAGGGAACGAAAATGTTACAGGTGTTTATGCAACAATTCCTTTGCCTATGTTCGATAGAAAACAAGGTGAGATTTTAAAATTCGAAGAGTCACATAAAAAATTGGGTTTTGAAGTGGAAGCGAAACGAAATGAAATCACCTCTGAGATTTCCGCAGCAATCAAGGAATTGCAGGCACGTGAGTCCCAACTTTTGGAATACAAAGCTTTCGATTTGGTCAATAAAAACAAAGAAGTTCAGGAAAAATCCCGTTTAGCGTATATTAGGGGAGCTTCGAATTTGGTCACTTTTTTGGAAGCGGAAAAAACCTATCTTAATGTTTTGCGTAGCTATTATGAAATCATATATTTATATTATAATGCCTTAGAGGCATTTCGTGCGGCAGTCGGGAAAATGGATACTTCGGATTATTAGGAAAAATATGGAACCTTTTTACAAAACAAAATCATTTCGTAATGTAGGCATTGTAGTTTTGGGCGCGAGTCTTTTGTATTTCGGGTACGTAAAGTTCATCGCAAATTCCAAAAAGACGGAAAGTTTGGCGGATGATAAGTCGAAATTTCGAATTTCGGAAGAGATTCAAAAAAACCATCCTTTCTCTCTGGTTTATCTGGAGGAAAAGGAAGTGGAAGAAGAACTTCAGCTTCCGGGCACAGTATCGTATGACATGAATAATGTGGCGAAGGTTGGCTCACGAGTCAACGGAAGGATCAATTCCGTATTTGTGAAAGAAGGAGACCAAGTCAAAAAAGGTTCTCCTCTTGCTTCCATTCAATCCGTGGAACTGGGAACTACCGAAGCGAATTATTTGAAAGCGAGAGCGAGACTAGAAGCATTAAAAGTGCAAGCGGACCGCGCCAAAGAATTATATGAAAGAAAAGTCACTTCTGCCAAAGAATATGAAATGTCTCTTATGGATTATAAATCCGTAAAAGCGGAAATGGAAACAAGCAGAAATGCTCTTGAAAATTTGGGTTTGAACGATTCCGAGATTACAAATCTGGAAGCGGGAAAATACAATTCCAAAAACCTTTTTATAAGAACACCTATCTCCGGTTCGGTGACAGTCAGGGAAGCGATCACCGGACAAGCAGTCAATGCCCGGGATAATTTATTCACGGTTGCCGATCTTTCCGTTTTGTGGATCAATTTGGAAGTGTTTGAAAAAGATCTTTATCTAATCAAAGTAGGGAATGAAGCGAAAGTACATCCCATCGGTTCCAGTGCGGATGCGTTAAAAGCCATTGTTTCTCATATTTCCGATGTGATCGATCCTGTAAAAAAAACAGCTGAGATCCGTCTGGAAGTAAGAAATTCCAGAGGCAGACTCCGTCCCGGACAAAGTGTAACAGCCGTTGTCAAAGGAATTGTCAGCGAAAATTCGCAAAACAAAATCAAAGTTGTTCCTAACGAATCGGTTCATAAAATTGAAGGAGAAAATTACGTATTCATTCGAAATGCCGACGGAAGTTTTTCTCCTAAAAAAGTTTCTCTTGGAAAAAGTTATGAAAGCTGGGTTGAAATCACTACGGGTGTTTCCGAGACGGATGCCATAGTAAAAGACGGATCCTTTGTTTTAAAAAGCGAATATTTGAAATTATAATCTATTAGCTATGCACCTTAATTTGACTCTAGTTCAAGCAAGGATTTGCATAGCAAATTCTTGCTTGAGTAGACACGGTAAAGTTATGTGGGGTTCTGCTATCCTTTTGCCGAACATCGTATGTGCGAACAATCGAAATGACAACCAGCTTTTACCTTACTACTTAAGTTATAGTCTCTAGGAGCCATAAAGAAGATCCAAGTCCAATCTCCGATATTTTGACATTTTTCATAACAAGTTTTTTTCTCCGAACAATCAATTTGTGGTAATTCTTTTATTTCATACTTTGAAAAATCAAAAGGAACTTTGCCCTTTGGATAAAGTATGGAATTAAGAGAAAAAAATAGTATAGATAAACAACAGGTTAGTTTGGGGATTAATTTCACAAAGAATCAATAATGATAAGCTACTTCCAAACCTACCTGCGATCTTACGTCCTTGTTCTCCGGAAATGGCCCGAATCCGGGCTGACCTCCTAATAGAAAGGGTAATATGCCGGCGCTACCGGAACCACTGAGAAGTGTAAAAAAGTTACCAGGTTCTTTTACCTTGGAATCGACTACTTTATGGGTTGAATGTGTTGTTTGGTAGGTAAAACGAATGCTTACCGATTCCGTTGCTTGGTAAGTATATCCGAAACTGAGCCTGTTTCCGACTAACTCCGTTTTTACGTCTCCGGTGAGTTTTGTTGTCATGGGTAATGCACTCCCACTTCCCGATGCGGAAGGTATAATGAGAAGGGATGTTGTTTCGGAAGTGTATTTTCCCGCGTTGGCAAAGCTTTTAAAATAATCCGCTCCCAAATCTATTTTATGTTTCTCATTAATGGAAACCGCATAGGCAAGACCTAAGACTCCGTTCGCAAAACCTTCATTATATTTTAATTTTTCAATGGAAGTTACGGAAAAAAAATTTCCTCCAGTGGTTGAAGTGCCTGAGGAAGAGGAAGTTGTCGCCGAACTATTTCCATAATAATAAGGAGATGTGGACTTCACTTCATTTCCGTAAATTTCAAATCCTACCCGAGCTCCGAATCCTTTTAGAAATTGGTTTTGGGAATCATGAAGGAACTGAATGTTCTCTACCAATTCGATTCTGGCTGTTTGCAACCGATTGCTTGTAAATTCGGAGACAGCGGTACCCTCCGAACGGATAGAAGTGGCACTAGAGCCTGTTCCGGAACTAAAAGTAATTTTGCTGTAATCGATCGCCTGTTGGTTTCCGGAAGATAGGTTGGCAAAAAAGAATCCTACATTGGTTTGTAAAAGTCCGCTGTGTTTGAATGAGGAACCAAGTTCTACTCCTGTCCCTTTGAAGGTGCTGGTTTGAGGCATTCTGTAAGCGGTTGTCCCTCCGATAGAACGATTCAGAAAGAGACCGTTTTCGATTTCGAGTGCATTCTTTAATGTTGCCGAATCCACTGTATTTTGAGATACTTTGGCATAGAATTTTTTATTGTTTTCTTGTGAGAAAAGCCCACTTGCAAATGTTAGTCCTGCAACTAACAGAATAATATTTTTTTTCATTTGGTTACCTGATTTTTATATAATCTTCGGTGAAGATGATAAGCTAACAAGGTTTTGTCAATTGCATAAACTAATTTTTGTTATACAGAAAAAGGAAAAAAATTTCAATTCTATGCAATAAAAAATCCCTTTTTTTTGGTTGACATAACGGATATTTCCTATTTGTCTGTTAAGTATGAAAGATCTTACAGAAAAACAAGAACAAGTACTCCAATACATTACAGATACTGTAAGAGAAAAGGGCTTTCCTCCTACCATCCGGGAGATCGGGGATCAGTTCGGAATCACTGCAAAAGGCGCTTACGACCACCTCAAAGCCGTAGAGAAAAAGGGATACATCCGCACTTCCAAAAACCAAAGTCGTGCCATCGAGCTTTTGCGGGGAAATGCAGACGATACACTCTTGGTTCGTGCCTCGGGGATTCCTCTTTTGGGTCAGGTGGCCGCAGGGAATCCTATCCTTGCCGAAGAAAACATAGAAGAATATATTGCCGTACCGGATCATCTGGCTACAAAGCCAGGTACCTTTGCACTGAGAGTGAAAGGGGATTCCATGATTGAAGCCGGGATCAGTGACGGAGATATTGCCATCATTCAGAAAAAGGATTCGGCACGAAACGGAGAGATCGTGGTTGCCATGATCGAAAATGAAGCCACATTGAAAGTTTTTTATAAGGATGCGGACCACATTCGTTTGGAACCTCGCAACTCCCGCTTGAAAGCCATTCGTACAAAAAAAGCAACGATCATAGGCAAGCTGGTAGGTTTGTATCGAATTTACTGATTGACCCGATTCCGAGCGGTAAGGAAGGTTATGGGGTATGCACCTTCTTCCTTCAAAGCCGATTTTTTTCATCGGCTTGGTATTGCTTTCTTTCCTTAGCTTTTGCGCTCCTAAAAAAGAGGCGGTCAGTCCTTATGATTTGAAAAGGGTTCTTGAGCGGGTGGCTCAAGCCAGAATTCAAACCGGTCTTACCGCCGACATTGACAAGCCATCTCCATCCGACCGGGAGTTGTTTGAGGAAGCATGTGATATCTACCGCCTTCCCATTGACAAAGCAAAACAAGCTTTAAAAGAAAAAAACGAATCTCTCTACCTATCCTTTTACGGAAATGAATCATGACTCGTAAGAAAGAAAGAATTCTATGGGCAAGTATTACCTTTTTACTTTTGGCGGCTTGGGTCTTTTCCCCTTTGGAAAAAGCAAAAGCGATTTCTTCCAACGGAGAAACGTATCTTCAGATTTTACATGAAGTAGTATCTTATATTGAAAATGATTTTGTCGATCCGATAGAAGAGAAAAAAATCTATACCGGCGCGATTCATGGCGCATTGCAGAGCTTAGGTGATCCTCATTCCCGGTTTTTAGACAAAGACGATTTTCAGGAATTACAAAACGAGACCAAAGGCAGTTTCGGTGGAATTGGAGTCGAGGTTAGTTTTCAGGAAGGTGCCTTCGTCATTATTTCCCCTTTGGAGGGAACTCCCGCTTGGAAGGCAGGCCTTCTGCCTCATGACAGGATTACGGAGATCAACGGAAAGAGCACAAAAAATCTATCCCTCTCGGATTCCATAGCTATGATGCGCGGAGATGTGGGCTCTTCTCTGTCTATGAAAATAGAAAGAAAGGGAGTGAGAGATCCGTTTACTGTCAGCCTAGTTCGTGAGCTGATCAAAATTCAATACATTCGTTCTGCGTTTTTACCGGAAACCAAAACCGGATATATCAAACTTGCTCAGTTTATGGGTAGGGAAAATACGGAAAAAGAATTTACGGATAACATTCGTAAGCTTGTAGACTCCGGAGCAAAAAATATCATCATTGATTTGAGGATGAACCCGGGCGGGCTACTTGATCTCGCGATTCGGATTGCGGATTTGTTTTTGCCCAATAACAAAGAAATCGTATCCGTTCGGGGAAGGGGAGGAGTTCTTATCCGTACATTTCGTTCGGAAAAATCAGAGACCAAGTTTTTAGATGTACCGATCGCCGTTCTTGTCAATGGAGGTTCTGCGAGTGCTTCCGAGATTTTAGCCGGTGCTTTACAGGATAACAAACGTGCCAAGATCGTAGGAACTCAGAGTTTCGGGAAAGGATCCGTTCAATCTATTTTTCCTCTCTCTCATGGAACGGGCGTTGCCATAACGATTCAAAAATATTTTACTCCTTCCGGCAAGTCTATTCATGGAACAGGGATTACACCTGATCTGGTGGTTCAACCGATCACTGCGACCGATGAAGAAAAATTCGCTTTTGATAAATTGCAAAAGAAAAATAAACTTCGACCGTTTCTCGCGGAACATCCCGAATTCAATGAAGATGTGGTTCGTGATTTTCAAAAGTTATTGGAATCGGAAAAATTAAGTATCGGAGATTCCGTAGTCCGACTCTATCTTTTCAGCGAACTCAAATCGACTTCCTCTTTCCAAAAACCGAATACCGAATTGGACTTACAGTTGAAAGAGGCGATTCAATTGATTTCCAAAGAACAATAAATAAGGTCGTGAATTCGAAAATCGGGATCGGGATAGAATCCAGCTGCGACGAAACTTCGGTCGCCATCGTAGAGGCTGGCAAAAAACTACTTTCTCTTAAAATTTACAGCCAGATCGAAAGCCATGCACCTTACAGGGGTGTGGTGCCGGAACTGGCTTCCCGTTCTCATTTGGAAAAGATCAATCTTCTTTTGGAAGAGTGTTTGATCGAAGCGAATGTGGATTGGAAAGACATCGCTTATATTGCAGTTACGACGCACCCGGGTCTTATGGGGTCTCTTATGATCGGGGCTCAACTTGCGAGATGTATTTCCCTGGTTCATTCCATCCCCATTGTTCCTGTCAATCATCTGGAAGCTCATCTTGCGGTCGTTAGTTTAGAAAAGGAAGTCCCTGCTTTTCCTTGGCTTGGGGTTCTTCTCAGCGGAGGAAATTCTTCCGTTTACCGTTATTCCGATTGGGGGAATTTGCAACTCATCGGGGATACTATGGATGATGCCCTGGGGGAAGCCTTCGATAAGGTCAGCGCTCTTCTGGACTTACCCTATCCGGGAGGACCGGTTGTCGAAAAAGAAGCCAGGAAATTTTTTGATAGAATGGAAAAGCCGAGAGGTTCCCTATTTCCCAAATTACTAAAAGAAAGTTCGTCTGACAAAATCGAGTTTTCTTTCAGTGGCCTGAAAACGGCTGTTTTATATCATGTGAAGGGAAAACCGAAGGAAGACTTGGATATTCCCAGAATCTGCCACGATTTTCAAGAGACTGCTTTTGAATTGGTGACCCGTAATATTTCAAAAGCGGTGAAAAATACCGGAATCCGAACTGTTGTCTGTGCGGGAGGGGTGCTCGCAAATTCGACTCTCCGGGAAGAATTAGAAATGGTTGCCAAAAGACAGGATTGGACTCTATTGTATCCTAGCAAAAAAATCTTATGTACAGACAACGGCGCCATGATAGCAAACCTTGGATTTTACCTTTGGCAGAAAGGTTTTACCGCTCCTCTAAATTTTAAAGTTAGCCCAAAGAGAAATCTCTCTCAAACGATATGAAAAAAAAACTTACCTGGATACCAAACACTCTTACCCTCGGAAACCTTACACTCGGATTTGTATCCATGTTGGTTGCTTCCGAAATCGGACTTAGCGCGACACCTAGCCATGAATTGTTTCAATTGGCAGGAGTATTCATCATCTTGGCTGCGTTATTCGACGGCTTTGACGGAATGGCGGCAAGAGCATTGGATTGTACATCCGAACTTGGAGCCGACTTGGACAGTTTGGCCGACCTAACTACTTTCGGAATCGCTCCCGGATTTTTAACATACAAAATGTTTTTGGACGAATACAAAATCGATCTTTTCGGAAGGCCTGATATGTTTCCTGTGGGAATGTTGATCGCTGCATTATTCCCCATTTGTGCGGCATACAGACTTGCAAGATTCAATGTAGCTCATGATCCGGGATCTTTTCACGGACTTCCTTCTCCCGTCGCAGGAGTAGTTGTGGGGATTTTCCCTCTTGTTTTCCGAGTGGAGCAGGTTCCGAAACTTGTGGCAATTGCCTTCTTTATTTGCACGGCGCTTCTTATGGTATCAACCATCCGTTACTCCAAACCTCAGGTAGCAATCCGTGGAATCTTCACTTGGAAAAGAATGGCTTTTGCTCTCGGCGGGCTCGCGCTACTGGTGTTAGCTGTTGGGATTTCGAAATGGCCGCATTTTCTGTACGGGGCTGTCGGGTTCTATGTGTTTTCCGGGATCGTTTCCTTTGTGATTCATACCATCCAAGAACTACGTGTTTAATTCGAATCTTGCGACTGATTTAAAAAGATTCTCCATATAAAACGTTTGATTTTTTGAAATAAGGATCATAAAAAAAGAGCAATGAAAATCAAGTTTTGGGGAGTAAGGGGTTCAATTGGTTCACCGATTCGTCCTACCGGAGTTAAGCAAAAAATCGAAAAGATTTTGTCTTTAGCGAGCCCCACCGATATCCAAAACGAACAAAGTATCCGCAAGTTTTTAAATTCACTCAGTTTTTCCGCATCATCAACTTACGGTGGTAATACGACTTGTGTTGAAATCCGAGACAAGGACGATAACCTGATCATCATAGACGGAGGCACCGGACTTCGCGAGTTGGGAAATTCCATTATGCCGTCCGAATTCGGAAAAGGCGGAGGGCATGCTCACTGGATTCTTACGCATACGCATTGGGATCATATCCAAGGGATTCCTTTTTTTGTTCCTTTGTTTCTTCCCGGAAATCATTTTGAATTTCATTCTTCCTTTGAAGACATGGAAGATCGGTTAAAGTATCAATTCGTATTCAGCCATTTTCCTGTATCCTTCGATCATTATGCCGCAAACAAAATGTTTCATTATGAAGAAGAAGGAAAAGAAGTTCAATTAGGTCCTCATATCACTGCGTTCAGCAAGGCGGTCCGTCATCCGGGAGGGAGCTTTTCCTACCGGTTTACGGAAAACGGAAAGTCCATCATCTTCGCATCCGATGCGGAGTTTAACTTGGATGAAATGGAAAATATAGACACTTATATTGATTATTTCAGAGATGCGGAGATCCTTGTTTTCGATACTCAATATACATTTGAAGAGTCCTTGCAAAAGATCGATTGGGGTCATAGTTCCGCTTCCATCGCAACGGATATTGCACTTCGTGCCAAAGTAAAAAAACTAATCATGTTCCATCACGATCCTTCCTATGATGATGACAAATTGGATTTGGTTTATTTACGTGCATTGAAATACAAAGAGATGTTTGACCCCCATGGCAAACTAGAAATCATTATGGCTCATGAAAGTTTAGAATTGGAGATATAAAGTGGCAAAAAAAGAATATATCATCGGAATTGATGCAGGCACTACCGGGATTCGTACATTCTGTTTTAATGATAAAGGAAAAGTGATCGCTTCCGCTTACCAAGAATTCAAACAACATTATCCTAAACCGGGTTGGGTGGAACATGACCCGGAAGAAATCTGGGCCAAAACACAAAAACTCATCGGAGATGTGATCAAATCGGCGGATTTGAATCCGAAAGATGCGATTGCCATCGGAATCACGAACCAAAGAGAAACTTCCGTTGTTTGGGATCGCAAAACGGGAAAGCCTATTTATAATGCGATCGTTTGGCAATGCCGACGAACATCTGATATATGCAATAATTTGAAAAAACAAAGTCTTGAGTCCAATTTCAGGAACAAGACGGGCCTCGTTCTTGACGCTTATTTTTCCGGAACCAAAATTCAATGGATTTTGGACAATGTGAAGGGAGCTCGCGCGAAAGCGGAAAGAGGGGACTTACAATTCGGAACGATCGACACTTGGTTGTTGTACAAACTCACCAACCACAAAGAACATAAAACGGATCATACAAACGCATCCCGTACTTTATTATTCAATATTCAAACCAAGGAATGGGATGAAGAACTATGTGAAATTTTACGGGTTCCCAGTGCGATTCTCCCCCAAGCATTCAATTCCAAAAATCTTTTCGGTCATACATCAGGTGTAAAATCCCTGCCGGACGGTATCCCTATTTCTTCGTTAGTCGGTGACCAACAGGGAGCTCTCTTCGGTCAACTCTGTACGGAACCGGGAGAAGCAAAGAATACATACGGAACCGGTTGCTTTTTTCTATTCAATGTGGGGGACGAATTTAGAATCTCTAACCAAGGTTTGATTACCACTTTGGCATTAGGCCCGGAAGGCAAAACAGTTTATTGTTTGGAAGGTTCTGTATTTATCGGAGGAGCAGTGGTTCAGTTTCTACGGGACAATTTGGAATTTTTCGAATACTCCAAGGATTCCGAAAAACTGGTCAAAGCATTGAAAACAAAGGATGAAATCGTATTTGTTCCTGCATTCGCAGGACTTGGTGCGCCTCACTGGGATCAGGAAGCGAGAGGCGCCATCTTCGGATTGTCCAGAGATACGACTCCTGCACAAATCACTCGTGCCGCATTGAAAGCGATCGCACTTCAGTCTTATGAACTCGCGCATGCCATGGAAAGGGAAACTGGCAAACCTCTTAAATTTTTAAGAGTGGATGGAGGAGCTACAGCCAATCAGTGGTTGATGCAGTTTCAAGCGGATATTTTAGGCACTCGTGTGATTCGCCCGCAAAACGTAGATACTACGGTGCTTGGTGCCGCCTACTTAGCGGGCTTGGAACGAGGGTTCTTTAAAAACGTAGCCGCTTTGAAAAAACTGGAAACTAAAAATACTCAATTCGAGCCTAAGATGAAAGAGTCGGAGAGAAAAGAGGAAATCACCCGTTGGAATGATGCGATTCGCAGGGTTAAAACCGTTCAATAATCAAACCATTGTAAGGTGAACTCGAAATCCTTTCTTTCCTTTGTGATTCCGCCTCCGATTACCGCTAGGCCCGTGGGAAAAAAAGGAATCTCGAGGACGAGTTCGGGTGGAAGTCTGTGAAACTCATAGACTTCCAAATCTTTCCTGGATAAAGACCAATCAAATCTTAAACAATCGATCCATTCCTTTGTCTTGAAAAACAGTTTGGTTTTTGTGCATCCCAGAAATTCCACATAAGGATTTGATTTCCATAATTTGAATTTTTGCGAGTCTTCCAAATCCAAAGAGATTTGATTTTCCGTTTCGTCTTCTCCGGAAGGAATCCGGTAAGTAAAGATATTCCCTTCTTCAAAATAAATATTTCTGGAAAACCTTCTGTAGACTTCGGTTTCCATTTTTTCTACAAAACCTTCTCCTTCCTTTGGTTCCATGGCAGGAGAGTCTAAAATCATTTGAAATTTGTTTTTGGAAACCGACTTTTGCAGTACATCTTTTACCGGTTTGGAAAGTTTGGGTAATTCGAATTTGATAATCCTTTCTTCAAAGGAAGAGATGAAACTTTGCAGAAACGGTCCGTGTATGAGCGGAATGATTTCTGCCGTGAACATACTGCTACTTAGAAATTTTGCAAACTCCGGTTCATGAGTGAATAAGTTGGAAACGATTTTATATTCTTCTTCCGGTTTTCCTGAATAAAGAATTCGAACCAGTCGGAATAAAAAATTTTTATTTGTCCGATCGAAATAGAGTTCTTCTATTTTGGCGTTTACTTCTTCTTCCGAATAATTCGGATTCACTATATCTCTTAGGGAAAGATATTTGGATTGCCCGTATTTTGTTCGCTTTATCTTTGTTAGAAGGATTTTTCTTGCACCGGTGCTTCCCCCGATTTGGGTTTCGCCTGTTTCCGGTTTCGGGTTCAGATAACTCGGAGTGTAAATTGCATGAGTTGGGAAATGGACTCGGTTCCAGTCGACTGAATACAAAAATTTAGGAATGAGAATCGGTTCGCTATGGAGAGAGGGAAGTTCCGTTATCTTTGATTTTGGAAAATCGTAAAAAGGAACTCGTGTGGATTGAATTCTTGCTACTGAGTTCGGTGTAGCAAAAAAGAAATGGTAGTTTTTTCCTTCTTTGTGGATCAAGAACTTGATTTTTTCAATTTTTTCTGAATTTTGATTCTGAATTTTTCCCAATGATAATCGACTTTCAATTCTTCTAATTCTTTCTCCACACCGAAACGTAAAAAATCGAAAATTTCTGTATGATCCATTCCCACTATAGCGGATAGATCCGCGATGACTCTTTCCAGTCTCCGTGCATCACGGTCGCTGAGTGAAAAGGTATTCATCAATTCTGTTTCAAATTCTGTTAATCGGATCAAGATCTTACCAAATAAACTTAGAAAGCGGCGACTAGTATCGTCTCTATCTCATTTTTCGGTAATTCTCTGGGAAGGCAATCTAGAAACGGATAAGTCGCAGCAAGAGTTGCAATTCCGGGAAGATCGATTTTTTTCACTTCATACTCGGATAATCTTTGTGGGATTCTGAGTTCCAGATAAATCTTTCTGATTCCCTCTACCGCTTTGATCGCAGCCTCGATGACCGAAATATTGGAAACATCTTCGTCCAAAGCTCTCGCGATCATTACGTATTTACCTGCGGAGGAGGTGAGGTTGTATTCCATCACATGGGGAAGTAGGATCGACATGGCTTGAAATATATCAAGATTAGTAACAGTTGTTACTGCGAGTGATAACGCATAACAGAGTCCGAGGGAACTTGTGGATTGTGCGATTCCTGCAAGTAAACTTGCCGCATAAATCGAGTTTTTGGGACCCAGGTTACGAGGTTCCCGGATGGCGGGCACAATGTTTTTGGAAATCAATTCGATGGCACGCAGTGCAGTGGAAGAAGTGATTTCGTTTGCGTATTTGGAAAGAATACTGTCTACTGCTGCGGATAGGATGGCGATCCCCGTTTTCGCAGTTTCCGTAGAGGACATACCGGCACCGATTTTCGGATCGGATACGACTAGTTCGGGGAAAGCCCATTCGTGCGCGAAGTACTTTCTATTCTTGTCCTTATCATCCACAACCGAAAAGAAAGGAGAACATTCGTTTCCCAGGAGCGGTTTGGTGGGAACGACGATGACGGGAAGGCCCCTTTTTTTTAATTGTTTTTTGCCAACTAATAGCTCTTCTGCGAATAGATCGTTTGTAGCAAGAAGTGCAGCCGCTTTACCGGCATTAATCGACTCGAAAGAGCCGTAAGCTACGACACAATCTGCATTTGATATGCGGAGGAAATGGGCAGTGGAGTCCAGATCTTTGAAATGAACTTTATCGACGATATCATCGAAGATGATCACTCCTTCCGAGTGTTTTTCCAAACTGGTTTTGATGATGGATAATTCTTCCGCGTTTTCGAGTTCTTTCTGAGTTGCTATCAGCACAACTCTGGTGCCTATGTTTTTAACAAAGGAACCTAGTTTATAACCGCAGTCGATTTCGAAGTGAATTTTCGGGGGAAATTGGAAGTTGATCCATTCCGGGAGGACTGGCATACGTCCTCCTAAGTATAACTAAGTAAAGGTGGCAGAATCCGCAAAGAGGACAAATTGAAAGGACCCCTCACCACCTGTCCTTTTTACAGTTGTCCTAAAAATGTAGAAGCAATTTGGTCGGAAATTTTATCCAACATGTCGTTGGAAAGATTATCATAATCTCCGTTCTTTAAACGATCTTTAACTGCCTTGATTTTTTCCGTGCGGTCTTCTTCAGGAGGAGCACTTACGATCTGTTTTGCGATTTGTTTCACTTCAGATTGTAATTTTGCCTCCGTTGCAAGTTTTTTAGCCGCATCAGAGATCGAAATTGTGTCTACCGGACCGTTAGATTCTGTTTTGGAAGTAGCAGCAGTCTTTTTAGGTTCATAACCGTAACCACCAACTCTCCCTATTTTATCTACGTTCATACTATTTGTCCTCTTTCGATTCAAGTATCGGAGATTATGGAAAATCCCTTAAGCGTTTTTTTTCGTAAATTCAGGAGAAATACGAACTCACCCTTCGCAACAGGAGGATTTTCCAAAAGTTCCTTTGGATTGGCATAATAACGTATTTCCTCGAATGTCTTTGTCAATTCTCTTCCTACCAGAATTTCATTTTCGGGAAAAAGTTCCAAAAGCATAGGATAAAGGCGGGGTAATTTGTGGACGGATTCGTAAAAAACGACCAATCCTTCTATTTTTCCGGCTTCTTCCAGCTCCTTTCTCTTTTTGCCCGGCTTTTCCGATAAAAATCCTAAGAATAAAGTAGGATTTACCTGAAATCCGGAAACGGAGAGTAGGGCAGTGAGTGCGGAAGCACCCGGAACCGGTACAACGGAAAAACCTTTCTCCCTTGCGATCCGTACCAAATGGGAGCCTGGATCGGAAACTCCCGGTGTTCCTGCATCCGATACAAGTGCGTAGGATTTGCCTTCTTTCATACCTTGCATCAATGGAGCGTAAGGTGTTTCGGAGGAATCTTTATAAACCGGGTAGACTTTTGCGTTCACACCTAGTTTGGAAAAAAGCTTTCTGGTTTCGGAAAGAGATTCGCAATAAACCGCTTCCACGGAATTCCAAACTTCAATCGCCCGTGCGGTGACGTCTCCCAGGTTTCCAATGGGGGTCGCCACTACGTAAAGACATCCTTTTTCGGTATTACGGGCCAATGAACTGACACCCTGGGGGTTTGGAACCGGAAGGACAGGGGCAACCCAATGTTTCTTTTCCCGCAACCAAACAGGGATTGCAGGCACTTCCCAGAGGGCAGGCACTTGGGGTTCCGCAGCCGGAAATGGCACAAGCAGTGTTTGTATTGCAACCGGTATTGGCCGGACAAAGTGAGAGAGGGGAAACTCCCAACCCTTGGGCTACCATTTCATAACCACCGGAACAGTTGGAGACACTCGCAGAAGGGTTGGAAATCAAGCCATTGGCAAGGAAGGAACGAAGGGTGAAATTATAAATCTGGCATTTTTGAAACGGATACACTCCTGGGGGAGGAACCTGGTAACGGATTCTTTTGGTAATTATATTTTTGGAATCCGTAGAGTTTTGAAACGGCAAATGAGGAAAACTGGGTTGTACCCCATCCTCCAACCACTCCCCGGAAATCGTTTGAATGATGGCGGGTGTAGCAGTCGTAATATAGAGATTATAACCTTGGAATTGAGGTTCTCTATTGGTTACATAATAACGAACTAAAAATTCCGGGCGGGGATTGGCATTAAAGTTCTGGGCATCCAATTCAAAATTGTCGGTGATATTGCTATTTACAGCGACTACTGCCAGAATTTGGGGAACGCCCGGAGGTACTAAAAAAATAAAAGGAGCAACCGGAGTATCCGTATTGGTTCCACAGCTAAAAAAGGAAAGAAAGGAAAAGCTGATTAGATATAATGGATATGAGAGGGTGCGGCGCATGTAAAAAACGTTCCCTCCCACGATTTTAGGAATTCAATCTATGGGAATCCAAAAAAAAATACTCTATTCAGCTTTCGTAGCACTCATTCTGTTCTTTGTCGCTTTGCTTTTTACTTTCCGTGATGATGAAGCGGAAAAAGAGAAAAAAGACAAAAAATCCAAAGCTCTTTCTTATTTGTTGGGAGGCGGTCCCAAAGGAAAAACAAACAATCCGCTTGGGGTGAGGGGCGAAGATGCGGAATCCATCTTCGACTCGGATTATTACAAAGCCGGAGGGATGAAATACGAGGAAGAATCCAAAGTCGCAAACAATTCAGGCGACGGAGAGATCCCTATCAATCCACAAACCGGCAAACCGTATCCACCCGAGGCTATGGAGACATTTGACGAACTACGGGAACTTTTTCCGGACAACGATTTGATTCCCAAACGTTTGACTCCCGAACTCAAAGCGCAACAGGAACAACACGGGCAAAAATTGGCGCAGGCCACAACAGCAGTGTTTGGCGGCAATCCTCCCGCATCGGATGTTCAATTTTATTATTCTCATGTGAAAAAACAAGGGAACGATCGAATGGAGATCATCAATTATCTGATTGAGAGCCAAGGCGGGGAAGATGCCGAAATGGACAAAAAATTCCAGGAAATACTAACTAACATTAAATTTCAGAACGAACAAGTGGATCGGGAAATGGAAGCCGCCTATAACAAAGCGGGCATTCCTCTCCCTTAAATTTAGAATTCGCCCGATAGGATCGGATACCGAAGACTTGTCTTCGGATCCAATCCGTATTCATCCAAATGGAAAGAGGGAGGAAGCCTTTCTCTTTTCCATTGGGAGACTTTAAACAATCGGACAAATCTTTCTATTTGTTTGGAAACAGTATCTTGGGAAAGAGAGTTATCTTTTTCCAGAATTCTTTCCAAACATTCTTCTTCGTCGAGTCCCACATAAACAAGAAGCCTTTCGATTTCCTGTAAAATAGGATAAGGCATCAAATCCTTTTCATCTTCCTGTTCGGTGACAAGAGGTCTGAGTTCGGCTGTCGGTTTTGTCTGTCTTAAGATTCCAATGGATTCTTTGGGGCCGATGTATGCGTTATTTCCCGCTTGAATATCATCCAAAAAGCGAAGCAAAAATTCCTTACTCACTCCCGCAATCGGACAAAGCGACCCGGAAGAATCCCCGTCCATAGTCGTATAACCGACGCTACCTTCGCTACGATTGCTTGTGGAAAGTAAAAGATGTCCGTTGGTATTGGCAAGTAGCCAAATCAAAGGAGACCTGACTCTGGCTTGGATATTTTGGAGTGCGAGATCATCCGTTTCCCAATTTAGTTTTTTACCGATTTGAGACTCGATCAATTCGACCGCTAGGGTTACGGAGGAATCAATTGAGACTTGATAGTGTTTGTTTCCTATTTCCTTGGCAAGTAGGGAGGCGATCTTTTCCGTTAGTGTGGAGTTGTTTTCCGTTTTTTGATAAAGAGTAACCAATAGATTTTCTTCCTGGATTCCCAGTTCCGAAAAAACGGAATCTCCCAATTCCTGTTTGGCAAGTTCTTTCATAGATTTGGTAAGTAGCGCACAGATCGCACTGTCTGCACCACCTGACAAAGATAAAGTGAATCCTTTTGTTTTTGACTTTCGTAGATAATCATAAAGTCCGAGGGAAACGGCGCGGGTAAAATCCTCATACACAGTGATTGGAGCCTTGTAATCGGATTCCTTTCGTTTCTCTTTTTCTCTCATATCCAATATGAAATTCGAAGGGCTGGAATCTTTGTTAAACGAGGTTAAACCTAAGACAGGGATTTTTTTATGGTTTCCGTTCGGATGGGAATTTCTGAATTCCTTGGCACGCAAGGAACGAAGTTCGGAAAGAGAAGAATTGTATGTGGTGATCCTGTAATTGGAAAAAAAGAGTCTTGGCCCTTCTTTGGAAACGTTTCCGTTTTCACAAAACAAACTTCCTCCTTCGTATATGGCTCTCCCCGATTCGTTTCCGCAAAGATTGGTAAAGACTGCCAGGTTTCTTTGGATTCTGCTTGTTTCCTGAAAGATTCTTTTTCGGATTTCTCTTTTTCCCATGGCAAAATGGGAAGCACCCGGAGAAAACAAAACATCGATTCCGTTTTCCGCATAATATTGAGAAGGGCGATTCAAGTTCCAGGAGTCTTCGCAGATTTCCACCGCAGAGAGGATTCCGTTTTTTTCCAGGATAAAATGCCCGAAAGGAATCGGCCCACGATTCATTGAACTATGGTTTGGTGGAATAAAGTTCTCGACTATAAAACCTGTTGGAGAATGAAACCATCTTTTTTCATAGTGGATTCCCGTGTTGGCGAGATTCATTTTCGGAATCAAACAGACTACTTCGCCTGCATGAAGAACCGCGATGCAATTATAAAGATAGGAAGAATGAAAGACAGGCAAACCGACTAAGATCGTTTTATCTTTGGAATAGGGAAGGATTTCCAGAAGGGACGCCCAGGATCTTTTCCAAACACTTTCTTTGTAAAAAGCGTCCTCACATCCGTATCCCGAGATGGCAAGTTCCGGAAATAATACATAATCGGAATCGGTAATCTCTTCCGACTCGAGACTGGATTTGATTGATTTTAGATTTCCTGAAAAATCGAGAGGAGTTGTATTGAGAGATACAGCTGCAATTTTAATTAGGGTCATTCGAAAAAACTCTACTGTAGATTTTTTCCGAAGCCCCTTTGTTTTCCAGCACAAAGTTTCTATTTTTTGCCCCCAATTCTTTGGCGAGATTCGGGTTTAAAATCAGCTTTTCAAAAGCGTCTATATATTCTTTCTTATCGTTGCAAACTGCAAGACCACCTAGCTTTTGCATAACGATGGCTTCCGGTGCGTTTGAAATTTTCGGTCCGGTGACTAGAGTGAGCCCGAATGCTGCAGGTTCGATCGTATTATGCACCCTATGATGGAAAGCGCCTCCCACATAAGCAAACTTGGCAAATTGATAAGCAAATGCCAAAATCCCCAATTCATCCACAAGCACGATCTTAGGGTATTCCGAATTCTTATCAGTAAGCTCTGAAAAGGTTTTTACAGTCGTAATCGATTCCAATTTCGATCGGAATGATTTCATTCGATTCTCTTCCCATTTGTGCGGAAAGATCCAAAATGTGGGCAAAGGATGATTCTCTTCGGACCAATGGGAAATAAAATCCAAAAAATAGGATTCGCATTGGGAATAAGTGGAACCGAGTAAGATCGGTTTCCGGCTTTCTATTTCCGTTTTGTATTTTTTCAAAAAAGTTTGAAATCTTTCCGGAGGAGTTCCGGACTCGATCCGGTTCAAGACCGATTCGAAACGTGTATCACCCAATGTTTCTATCTTATGGCCTGAGGCCAATGTTTTGAACTCGTCCACCATGATGGGATGGGAAGGATAAATCCCTTCCAGATATTGGAAACTAGCTTTTGTTAAAGAATGAACGAATCCTTTTTTTCTTCCCGAACCGGAAGACAAAGAAGCGCATGCCAAATAAGACTTACAATCGTATTTGTATGCCGTCTTTAATAAATTAGGCCAAGTGTCCCAAGCCAGGATGATGAGCTTTTCCGGTTTAAATTTTTTGAATACGGAATCGTAAGCGAATGGAAAATCCAAAGGCAAGATAAAACTACGATCGAAGTTAGGATCGATCCTTTGTTTGTCGGTAACGCTATCCGAATAAACCGATTGGATGATAAAGAGAGAAGGATTTTGTTTTTTGATTTCCGCTGCAAGTGCACGGGCCTGATCGAGTTCCCCCACGCTGGAAGCGTGCAACCAAACTGTTTTTTTACGTGCGTCCTCTTCCGAATTTAAAAGTTCCGTTAAACTATTTTTTCTTTTGTTTAATAACATTCTTCCTTTGGGAAAAAGAAAAACAATGATCCGAAAGGGGAGGTAAAGCAGAATGAGAATCAGGTTATAGAAAAAATATGCCATTTAACGTTTGTTTCCCCAAGTATCTTGCACTTCAGATCCGGGGTAAACAAAAGTGGACTTATCCATTAAAAAACACAATTGATCGAAATACAAATGAAAGGCACCGGTTTTCTGAGTCGGTTGAGATGTTAGCCGAAATGCTTTTACTGACATAGGTAAGGAAAAAGATTGGATGAGTCTTGCATTTTCCTTCGGGAGATTGATGGGAACTTCCAGTCTTCTCCAACCGAAAAAATTCAAAATTCCCAAAGGCAGGTAAATCTCTTTTGATTTTTTCTGAGTCACTACCAGATCCAATGCCATATGATGGCCTTCCGAATAAACCCAAATGATCGCTTGAATGGGAAGTCCTAGAGGAAGTAACAATTGTTCTTCGGGTCTGATCGTCCAATGGTCTCTTTTCGGATTCTCCACATAACTATGAACCAAAAAAGAATTTTGGGTTTGTACATTCGGATAACCGTTGTTTTTCAAAATTTCCTTTTCTTGGGGAAATGCGGAGGAGTCGGGAAGATTTGCGCTGAACTCGGTGTGATTTAAAAAAGAATCGGATCTGTAAATACTCCAAGGCCTTTCTCCTTCGAAGTCTTCCGCAAGGAATAAGACATAGTTTTTTTCATTTTCGAGTGCTTTTTGCAGTCGTAAAACTCTACCTTCTTCATCTCTGTCCCAAGGTCTGGGTGCGCCACTCAGGTCCAGGCAAAAAAAGATAAGAAGTAGAAAAAATATATTAACTTTTTTTATAAATAAAAACATTTCTAACTTTTCTAATCGGCAAAAAAGTGTAATCCTTTCTATAGTAACGGTAAAAAATAAGAAGGGTAAAGTCTTTTCTATGGCTAGACAGGATAATCTAAAAATCTTCACAACGGCGATCCTTGTCGTACTACTCCTTTCTTCTTTTATTTTTGGATTCATTTATCGTAATGAAATCTACCAAAAAATTCAGATGATCGGCAAAGCCAATTCTTTGGAAAAAGAAGACCGCATCATCGAAAAACCTTGGACTTCCCCTGTTTCTTCAGAAAAGGAAACTGCGAATGTTGAGGATCCTTCCAATAAAGAAGACAAATCCACAAAGACCAAATTACCCAATCTCCCCAGTTTGGAAGAGATGGATCCCGCTTGGGAAAAGCCTAGTTCCAAATCCGTTTCCGTAACCGGTAGCCAAACGGAAAAAAAACAAAATCCGAAATCATCCGAAAAAGTTGCTATAGAAAAAGAAAAGGAAATGATCGGAGACAAGTTTGCGGAAGAGCCTCGTGATCTTCCCAAAGAAGTCCGTCCAAAGATCTCTTCCACTTCCAAAGAAAAGAAAAACAAGCAGCAAACTGCTGTTTATCGACCTGCGGCAAAGAAAAAACAATCTGCGCCAAAATATGTTTACACCGCAAAAAAAGTTTCCGATTCTAAGTCTCAAGTCAAAAAGACTTGGGCAAAACCCAGTCGCACCGGTTCAGAAACCAAATCAAAACAATCTGTGAGTTTGGAAGCGCGGTTCAAAGATATGGAATCCAAGTTTGTATTGCAGAACCAAAAGAACGAAATGCGTTTTACAGAGATTGAAAAAAGAATCGAAAAATTAGAAAAATCTCTCGGACCTTAATTCTTGTCTTTCTACGGAGAATCTTACAAAAACCTCATTTCCTCTCTTCAATCCCAATACCCGAAGAAATCATTTCAAATCCTGGCTGTTTCCAAAACAAAACCTTATGAAGTAATCAGAAAAGCCTATCTCGGCGGAATCCGCGTATTCGGAGAAAATTACATTCCCGAGGCGATTGAAAAATTCACAAGGCTGAGAGAAGAGTTTCCCGAGGCAAATGAAGAGGTACAATTGCATCATATAGGACCTGTGCAATCCGGTACTTTACGCAAGTTATTTGGCCATTTCCAATTCACTCACGGAGTGGGATCTTTCTCCACTTTGAACGAATTATTGAAACGGGCTTTGAAAGAGAAAAAAACAATCCGATACTTTATACAGTGCAATCTTACGAAGGAATCTTCCAAAAACGGGATGGATACGGAAGAGTTGATCTCTCGTAAGAAAGAGATGTTAAACTTTCAAAATGAATATTGCATTTGGGAAGGAATGATGGGGATGGGACCGTCCGACGGCGAATCGGAGGGAACTAAACTGGCTTTTCGGAAATTGAATGATTTGAGAAATGAATACTTCCCCGATAAAAAATTATCAATGGGGATGAGTGGGGATTACGATCTCGCACTTCAGTACGGATCCGATTATTTGCGGATCGGTTCAAAAATATTTGGGGATAGGGTTTATGGAACAGACAAACAGGCATAATGTGGGAGTGGTGGGACTCGGAAAAATGGGCGGGGCGATCGCTCTCGGAATCCATGCCTCTGGAAAAGGATTCGTTTACGGTTATGATCCTTTCACCAAAACAAAGATCCCCGGTATCGAATACAAATCCGGAATTCCTTCCTTGGAAGAAATGGCAGATATCATCATACTTGCAGTCAAACCGAACGATATCGCCTCCGTGGTGAAAGAATTTAAAAAACCGAAAACATTTTTGTCGATTGCTGCTGGAATTTCCGTGGCCACCATTCAAAATAACGCACCCAAAGGTTCTAAGGTTTCCAGGCTTATGCCCAATCTACCTTTGGTGGTGGGCCGGGGGGCAGTCGGATTTTTCGGAGAACCCGGTCTTGATTCTTTGGTTGTAGATCTTTTTTCTTCTCTTGGAACGGTTGTTAGACTGGACAAGGAATCCTTACTGGATGCCGTAACAGGTCTTTCCGGATCGGGACCGGCTTATGTGATGACTTTTCTTCATTCACTGGCGGAAGGGGGATTGAAAGCAGGCCTTTCCTATTCGCAAAGTCTGGATCTTGCTTTGGAGACGATTGCAGGGAGTGTGGAGTACTTTCGTAAGCTAAGTGAATCGGACCCCAGTCTCCATCCGATGGAAGTGCGGAATTGGGTCACTTCTCCGGGGGGAACTACGATTTACGGTTTGGATGCTTTGGAAAGAGGTGGGTTTACCACAGCCGTCCGTGATGCGGTCACGGAGGCAACTAAGAGAAGCAAAGAACTGGGTGGAAAGGAATAAAGAAGGATAATAACGGTTGCGCGGACAGGATTCGAACCTGTGGCCTTTGGGTTATGAGCCCAACGAGCTACCAGCTGCTCCACCGCGCGGTGTAAATACCACATTCTATGACGCGGGTTTTCTGTCAAGATCGTTTATACTTTGTTCTAAGAAGTTCACACAATTTGTACAATTTTTAAACCAATCCCTAAAATCTTACTTTACATTGACCCTATTTTCATTGTTTTTAATAATTTAATCTGAGCTTGGGCGGTGTGCTTTGTCACTAAAAGAAAATACAGACATAGTATTCGAACATTACGAAAAAAAAATCTACGATCAAAAACAGCTCCTTGAGATTTCCCGCGCTCTCAACTCTACGCTTGATTACAAGTATCTGATTGATGCGATCTTAAATATTTGCCTAGCTCAATTGCAGACTTTACATGCCGCCATGTACCTGGAGCCGGAGATAGATTTAGGTCTTTTCCGGTTGGAGCCTCAATCCACGAAAGGATTCGAGTTAACGGAAGCTGATCATAATTACGAAATCAAAATCGATACTCCTCTCATTCATTATTTCGAAGAAAAACCGAAAGCGATCACGATGGATCAAATCCTTTTGGTTGAGTCCCTAAAAGATTCCAAAGACCTTAACTACTTACGTGAGTTAGGTGCCGAGATCATCGTTCCTTTGAATGCAAAAGGAAAGGTGAACGGCCTCCTCGTTCTCGGGGAAAAGATGACTACGGAAGAGTTTTTGGAAGATGAAAAGGAATTCATGACCACACTTGCCAATTTGGCCGGGATTGCAGTAGATAACGCTCGTTTGTATGAGCTTGCTACCGTGGATATGATGACGGGTTTGAAAATCCATCATTACTTCCAAACCAAACTGAAAGAAGAAATGGAACGTTGCCGCAAAAAAGGAACCAAGCTCGCACTTCTTTTTACGGACGTGGACAAGTTCAAAGTATTCAATGATACTTACGGTCACCAAGCTGGCGACGTCGTTTTGATTGAAGTGGCAAGGCAACTTATCAATGCTGGCCAACGTCATCACATTCCCGCGAGATACGGCGGAGAAGAATTTTGTTTGGTTATGCCTGGAGCTACGGAAGAAGAAGCATTTGCTAAGGGTGAGGAGATTCGCAAGAGTGTGGAAGCAATGGTTGTAAAGAACCCGAACGATGGCACAGATTTGAAAGTGACTTTGTCCGTAGGAGTTTCCACTTTCCGATCTACAGACCGGAATAATAAAGATCTGATCGAACGTGCGGATAAGGCACTCTACCAAGCGAAACATTCCGGTAGAAACAGAACAATTTGCTTTAAGGAATAAAAAAAAAGCCGATGAGGAGAGTATGGCAGAAGCAGTTACCATCCTCTCCGATCTTTCCCGTCCTGGCCATTCCGGGGTACTCGAATCTATCCGGGATAGAGCCCTGGGACTTAAATCGTTTAACTTCCAACCTTATTCCTGTTTTATCGAGTATAAGTCCAAAGAAGAGAAAACAGGGATCGAATACAGAGATTGTATTGTAGATTATTCCCGTTGCCCCAATCAAAATTGTATCAAAAAACTGGTTTAAGATCTTTCATTCTATTTTCCCTCTGTTTCTTTTTTGTTCAATGCCAGAGGGAAATCGTATCCATTTCTCCCGATTCTTCTTCTAACAAAACATCATTACTAAACGTTCTTCCTAAGGGCAAATTCAAAGTGGAAGATTTGGGAACCCATCTTTTGCTCCATGGGTTTTCCGATCCGGAGACAAATAAACCTTATCCGTTGTTATGGGATACCGGTTCGGATATTAGTTTTGTGAGGGAACATCTGGGCGCGGAGACGGATACCCAATTCCGATTGAGATGGGCAGGAAAGGATTTTCCTTTCAAAAAAAGAAAGGGAGTTCTTCCCGAAAGTCTGCAAGGACTTGT
Source organism: Leptospira kobayashii (assembly GCF_003114835.2). NCBI lineage: Bacteria > Pseudomonadati > Spirochaetota > Leptospiria > Leptospirales > Leptospiraceae > Leptospira > Leptospira kobayashii. The sequence continues at coordinate 1,470,644 of NZ_AP025028.1, forward strand.
AGGAAACGACTTTTTTGATAATACGTGTGTTTGGTGGGAAAACGGGGAATTACTTGTATTCGATTCTTCTTCGAGTTTTTGCGAAAGACCGCAGGCTTTTTTATCCACCAGTTTACGTACACTTTCCGTTCGGAAATGGAATCTTCATTATTATGCAAGTTTTAAGGGCAAAAAGGAAAAGACCTATCTTGGAATTCTGGACACCGGAGCGAGCCTTAGTCTTCTTCCCTTTAAAGGAGAAGAGGATTTGGAATCCCAAGGCAAAAAGAAGGTATTTTTGCCCGGAAATCAAATTCAGGAAGCGGATCTTTTTTACTGGAAGGGGCCGCTTTATTTGGGGACGAACCTGGGAATTTGGGAAGAATACTTTGACATTTACTTTTTAAGCGGAATTTCACTTGAGAATTTCCTTTTATCAAGGGACAAGGATAGGGAAGAGGTTTGGGTCATCGGTTTGGATATTTTGCGCAGAAAACCCTTATTCTGGGATTTCGCAAGAAATAGAATCGCCATCTTAAATCATTCGTCCAATTAAAAGTGAGCACAAAAGAAAAGATCATAGTTGCAATGAGTGGGGGAGTCGACAGCGCAGTTGCCGCGGGTTTGCTCATAGAACAAGGTTATGATGTAATCGGTGTTAATTTACGCACTTGGGAATACGAAGCCCCGGCCTGCGATGTTACAAAAAAATCCTGCTGTTCTCCCGAAGATATCCGGGATGCAAGAGATGTGGGACTTTCTCTCAATATTCCTTTTTACGTGATCAAGATGGAAAAGGTTTTCGGAGAAAGGGTAATCCAAAGATTCATAGATGATTATAAAGACGGCCGCACTCCCAATCCGTGCGTGGAGTGCAATACATTCGTAAAGTTCGGCGCTTTATTTGAAAAAGCGAAGGCGCTTGGGATTTCCAAAATCGCTACAGGACATTATGCACGGACCGTTGAGATAAACGGCCGTTATGCCATTCGCAATGCCGTGGACATGAAAAAAAATCAAGCGTACTATTTGTACGGTTTGTCTCAAGAAAATATCAGCTCTACTATATTCCCTTTGGGAGAAATGGATAAGTCCGAAGTCCGCGAAATTGCGAAACGTATGGGACTCCCCGTTGCGGAAAAACCGGAATCCCAAGAAATTTGTTTTATTCCTGAAAACGATTATAGAAGTTTTTTAAAAAAGCAAGGCGTTGATTTTACCCCCGGTTTTTTCCGTTTGGTTTCCGGTGAGATCATTGGCAAACACACTGGCAAAGAAAATTTTACAATCGGCCAAAGAAAAGGTCTGGGCGTGTCTTGGAAAAACCCTCTCTATGTGATCTCCATCGAAGACGACGGAACAGTAGTGGTCGGGGAAGATGAAGAAACCTTTTGCGAGTCTTTCGTTTTGGAAGATATCACTTACCAAGGGATCCACCCCATGGAAGTCGGAGAAACGGCCGAAATGAGAGTTCAAATCAGATATCGCCATACTCCTGTTCATTGTAAAGTGACCAGTCTCGGTGACTCTTGGAAAGTGGAGTTTATCGAAAAGGTAAAAAGTGTTACGCCGGGTCAATCCGCCACATTTTATCCGTTAGATGATAATTATCTTTTGGGCGGCGGAATCATCCGAAAAGGAAGCATTCAACTGCAAAGAGGGCAACTCGCCGTATCCGGTTCGGGGCAAACATAACTAGGAATTTTGTCATTTGAAATCAGTTGCGGATAAATCCATTCTAATCATTGGTGGAGGGCTATTACAGGTTCCCATCATTCAAACTGCAAAGACTATGAAATTGAAAACGATTGTTGCGGATATGAATCCCCAATCGATCGGATTTCAAATCGCAGATGAAAAGATCATCATGTCTACGAAAGATTTGGAAGGAATGGTCCGTGAGGCGAAAAGATACAGCCTTACCAAACAAATCCACGGAGTGATCACTGCGGGAACCGATGCAAGTATGACTGTTGCAGCGGTCGCTTCCGCATTGGGACTTCCCGGTATCCGTTTCGTGGACGCGGAAGCCGCAACAAACAAAGTGAAGATGAGACAACGTTTGAAAGAACATGGTCTTCCCATTCCCCGATTTGCACCTGTTTGGTCCTTACAGGATGCAAAAGATGCTCTGGATTCTTTGACTTTTCCTTTGGTAATGAAACCCGCCGACAATATGGGCGCAAGAGGAGTGATCAAAGTAAATCATAAGGATGAGATTCCTCATGCATTCCGGCATGCCAAAAAATTCTGCCCGACGGGGGAATTGATTTTGGAAGAATACATGGAAGGTCCCGAATTATCCGTAGATGCTCTTGCTTTTCAAGGCCAGATTCGAATGACCGGGATTGCGGATCGTATCATTGAAAGAGAACCTTTTTTTATTGAAATAGGGCATAATATGCCCTCCGCCTTATCCAAAGAAACGATCCTGGAAGTGGAAAAGGTGATGTCTGGAGGAATGCGCGCTCTGGGAATTCATTTGGGCGCGGGTAAAGGCGATATCAAAGTCACAAAAAAAGGCGTAATGATCGGAGAGATTGCAGCTCGACTTTCCGGCGGGTTTATGTCCGCTTTCACCTATCCATTGTCAACCGGTGTCAATTTGAACCGGGCGGCATTACTCATTGCGCTTGGTGAAACTCCCGACAATCTGGAACCGGTTTTGACCCGTGTTTCCATCGAAAGATCCTTATTATCAAAGCCCGGCAAACTCATTCAAATCTCAGGATTGGAAGAAACAAAAAAAATCGACGGAGTCAATGAAGTTTTTTTGCAATCCAAACCGGGGGATGTAATCAAAGAGCCTACGAATAACATTGATAAGTCGGGACACGTAATCATTACTGCTGATTCTCTGTCGGAAGCTGAGCTTATTTTTGAAAAAGTCAAAAAGACGATTCTTTTTGAAGTAGATGAACTTTTTTCCATTAGCGAAAAGGAAATCAATGATTCCGCCAGACAAAGATTCGGAAAAGACATTTGTTGGGTTTGTAAAGTCTGTGACGGAGTCAATTGTGCATCCGGCATTCCCGGAATGGGCGGAGTCGGACGAATGGAGACGTTCCAGGACAATTATACCGCATTACAAGAGTTTCAAATTGTTCCCAGATACATTCGCGATCATGTGATTCCGTCCATCTCCACAGATTTTTTAGGACTTCCACTAAAGATGCCTATTATGTCCGCACCTATGACCGGGGTAGGGACTAATATGAATTTTGTTATGACGGATGCGGACTATGCACAAGCTGTCGTAAAATCATTTGCACAAAACGGTTCCATTGCTTGGCTTGGAGACGGTGCCAGTCCTGAAAAATATAAAATCATGATCGATGCCATAACAAAATCGAATGGCAAAGGAATATTGATTTGTAAACCGAGAGCGGATGAAGGTTTACTGATGGAACGATTGCTTGAAGCGGAAGCAGCGGGTGTGTTTGCAGTAGGTATGGACATTGACGCCGTTAATTTCAGAACAATGACATCCAAAAATCTTTCTAGTATTTCCAGATCTATGGAATCTCTTTCCAAAATCAGAGAAAAAATCAAAATACCTTTTGTACTGAAAGGCATTATGAGTTTAGAAGATGCTAAATTAGCAATAGATGGAAATTTTTCCGCAATCGTAGTATCCAATCACGGCGGTAGAGTTTTAGATGGTATGCCAGGGACTGCAAGAGTACTTCCTAAAATCGCAGAATATGCAAAAGGAAGAATTCCGATTCTTGCGGACGGTGGCATTCGAAGTGGAATGGATGTGTTTAAAATGTTAGCACTTGGTGCGGATTCGGTACTTGTGGGAAGGCCTGTTGCTATTTCTCTTGTGGGTGGTGATGAAGCGGGAATTCGTTTTTTACTCAACAAATATTCGGAAGAATTAACTCAAAGCATGAGTGTTAGCGGTGCATCCGATCTATCGCAAATCGCAAAAACAATGTTACTTCATAAGATGAATGGTTGATTTATGGATAAAGAAATAACCGACATTGAGGGTGTTCTAAAAGTAATTACCGCGCTTTTCGGCAAACTACCCGTATCCATTCAATACGAAGGGAAGGATATTCCGGTCAAGATCATCGCTTTAAAAAACAAAGCTCTTATCATAAACACTCCTCTTATTTTTCCAAATAAGGATCGCAATTTATCAGTTGTTCATAACGGAAGCAAGTTTATCGCACAGTTTTTGTTAGCTGGTGGCGACGGACACGGAATCGAAATACTTACACCTAGAAAAATATCGATCGTAGCCGCTACAAGGGAGACCACCAGGGTTGAAGTTGCTCCTGCAAGCGGAAGCAATGCCAGCTTAAAGGCGATCAATATCATCAATGTGATCGATGTTTCCAAAGCGATCGGATTTGATGATAAAAAAGTGGACGCAGTGTTACTTGCTTATCGAACGAAATTACTGAAAGCATATCCTCAATCTTCCATCTACTTTGCGGGAAGAATGGACAACAGACTTCGATTGATGCATCATTATGAAAAATCCATATTTATCATGGATAGAAAGGATAAAAGTTCGGCAAATCCTCAATATTTCCCTTTCGACGAATACTTAAGAATTTTTGAATCTTCCAAAATTGATGATAAGTATATTTCCGAGATTTGTATTCCCATCCGGTACAAAGGTTATGTTCATCTCGGTTATGTGCAGGTCTTAAGTGAAAACAGCCTGACGATGGAAGCCTATCAGCAAGTGGAAATTTTTGCAAATGCAGTAGCGAGAGATGTGATTAGCACGGGAGTCTTCCAGGAGTCCAGAGAAGTCTGCCAAGTTATGGATTTAAGTTCCGGTGGTATCAGTTTTCTTCATTCTCCGTCCAGATCATTTAGCAGAAGTATGACGATGAACGGAACGATCCTGTTTGATATAGTTTTTAATCAGGAATCCAAAGGAACATTCAGGGGTATCATTAAGAATATTCGCAACCAGGAAACCAATTTTAGGGTAGGTTGTCAGTTTTATAACCTAAACCAAAAAGATATAGATGCACTTGATGCATTCTTAAGCATCGGCAAACCTACCGAGGAGGCGGCTCCTCCCGAGCAGGTATCCGAACAGAATGCTTCCGAAGAAGGGGAAGAGACGGATACTTCGGAAGATCAAGTTTCGGAAGAAACAAACAATGCGGAAGATAATGCGGGTGAAACAGATAGTTCGGATGATCCTTTTGCCGGTGAACCGTTGCCCGAATAGTGTCTTCCATTCCTCTTAAGAGTTACAAAAGTTTCGTACCGTCCAATTTTCATTCCTATCCGTTGATTGAATATTTAAAGGCAAGGTTTCCCTATCATAACGAAGAGGATTGGATTTCTTTAGTAGAAAATCAGAATGTTCTAATTAATGGAAATCCTTCTTTCCCTGATTTGATTTTAAAAACAGGAGATGAAATTTCCTATTCCCCGAAACCGAATTCCATTCGGGAACCGGATATTAACAAAGATTATAGTATCTTGGCGGAAAAGGAAAACTTTATCGTCGTGAACAAACCTCCCAATATTCCAGTTCATCCTGCGGGAAGATACAGAACCAATACTCTTTTGAATCTTCTGGAAAACGACAGAGGTGCTAAATTTTATCCGGTTCATAGATTGGACCGGGAGACTTCAGGGATCATTTTATTTGCAAAAACCGCTGAGTTTCGACTTGTTTTGCAAAGATTATTCGAAGACAGGTTGATTCGGAAAGAATACATAACCTTTGTTTATGGAAAATTTCCAGAGAAACTGGTGTCGGAAGGATATATGGGAAAAGATCCGGATTCGAGTATCCGCAAAAAACAATCCCTTCGGAAAGAAAGTCTGGGTGACGATAAACCCGTTCTAACCGAATTTTCTCTTATTTCCTATGATCCGAAAAAAGATATCTCCGTTTTATTAGTAAAACCTTATACGGGAAGAATCCACCAAATACGTGCTACATTATTTAGCGAAGGTTTTCCCGTAGTAGGGGACAAACTTTACGGAAAAAGAGAAACTGCGTTTCTTGATTTCATTCAAACGGGCGAGTCCGATCTTTTGAATGAGGAATTGGGACACAACCGCCAATGCCTTCATGCATATTCGTTGTCTTTCGTCGATCCGACTACCAGTGAAGAAAATAATTTTCATTGTCCTCTTTCGTCTGACTTATGTCACTTAGCTGCGGATATTCCGTCCGAATATGTCGCGTAACATAATTTAAAAAACATCCCCGCTCTTTTTCATTTCTTTCCGATCTTGTTATAAAGATAGGAGGCTTTTGCAACGGATGGCAGGAGCAGAGAGATTAAAAAAAGAGTCGGATAAATTTTTATTCGGAGAATTTTGGACCGCAAAACAAAGACAAGGACATCCTATCCATCATACGGTTAGTTATAGAGCTTCCTTTAAGCCCGAGTTACCTTCTTTCTTTATGAAGGAATTTTTACATAAAAAGAAAAAAGTCGTTTATGATCCGTTTGGTGGTCGTGGAACTACCGCTGTTCAGGCCAATATAGAAGGGCATTTTGCAATTCATAACGATATTCATCCTTTGTCTATTTTTTTGGCGAGCGCAAGGCAAACGGTTCCGAGCTTCGATGTTTTAGTGAAAAAACTGGAGTCTTTGGATTTGAAAAAACATATTCCCGAAGAGGAAGGTGATGAAAGGTTACTTCCTTTTTTTCATCCCGATACTTTGGTTGAGATCAAAAACCTGAAGAATTATATGAAAGAAGATCTTTCTCCTGAAATGCAATTTTTGGGACTTATCGCATTGTCCAGGTTACATGGACATAGCACCGGATTTTTTTCAGTTTATACTTTTCCTCAACTTTCCATCCCTCCGGAAGCTCAGAGAAAAAATAATATAAAGAGGCATCAGACTCCGGAGTATCGCGATATCAAATCCAGAATCATTCAAAAGATGAGAAGGGATCTTGCGACACCGATTCCTCCTTTTTATCATGAATTCTCCAAACAAAATTTATACACCTTGTCTTCAGCAAATAATGTTCCGTCGATCGCTTCCGAATCCGTGGATCTGATCGTGACTTCTCCTCCTTTTTTGGATAAGGTGGATTATGAAGCGGATAATTGGCTGAGACATTGGTTTTTGGATATTCCTAAAAATTCAGAACGCAAACTCAGTATTTTTAGTAATATCACGGATTGGAATCAGTTCATTCGCTCCACATTGAAAGAATCATCCCGTGTTTTGAAAAAGGGTGCGTATATGGTAATGGAAGTGGGTGAGGTGAAGAAGGGAAAAGAAACTCTTAATTTGGATGAGGATGTCGTGGATATGGCGAAGGGAACAGGGCTTGTCTGGGCCAAAACTTATATTCATACGCAAAGCTTTACCAAACTTTCCAATTGCTGGAACGTATCCAATAACGAAAAAGGTACAAATTCCAATCGCTGCGTGGTTTTAAGAAAGGCAAACTAGCTTTTCATAAACAGAGAAAGAATTGACGATTGTTTTTATTTTTCCAGTCTAATAATCAGAATGATTAGAAGAATTGTATTTGTTTTTATCTTATCCTTTCTTGTTTTGCAATGCAGCGATTCCATGAGTCAAACGGCAAAGCAAGGAAGCCTCGTTCCGGAACATCCGATTGTGATCACTGCGGCGAAATTGAAAAATAACAAATTTGAATTGAGATTGGAACTTCCGCCCGATTACGGATTTCAGATAGAAGCGCCGCATCGTCTGTTTTTGTCAGGTGCCAATGGATTGACTGTTACGAAAGCGGATTTGAAATTAAATGGTCCCATTCATCCTAAGAAAGTGGAATATTTTGAATATGTAAAAGGTCTGCCGTTCGAAGTTTCGGGAAAGGGGGATCTGGAAGTAAACGGAAAATTGTTTTATTGCAACTTTAAAAAGAATATCTGTATCCCGGGAAAGATTTCGCAAAAGATACAGATTCTTTAGATAGCGTCTGTTATTCGAGTTGGCTTGTAACCAGTCTTTTTAAGTCTTTTTTCTGGATTTGGTATAGGAAAAAATATCTTCCGCCGAGCGAGATATTCTTATCCACCAATTTACCCTCTTTCGAGATTTCGCGTAATTCTTTTCTCCCTTTTTCCGAAAGATTTGGGGGAGAGTATGTCTTTAATAAATTAAGTGCTTTTTGTTCTGCGATTGTGTTTGCTTCGGATTTGCGCGATTCCGAATCCGCAAGAACGCTGGAAATAGCGACTTGGAATAAATTCTCGTTTAAGAATCCTTCTTTTGCTTTTGTAAATTCGATCACTTCCGGAGATTCAACTACTTCTTCTTTGATAATCGTCTCTTGATTGGATTTGACTTCTTTTTGCGGCGTCTTGCAAGCATTAGCTGAAAGAAAAAAAATACTCAGAAATGCCAATGTAGACGAAAATATACGGGTCTGTTTCACTCTAAATCCCTCTCTTCAAGATTTTGGAAAGCACCCAAAGGAACTTGGGTCTCCTCTACCTTTGCGTATAGTTTTTCTTGAATGTTTCTAAATAGGAAAGCACATTTTGATCTATCCGAATAATCTTCTTTATAAAGATGAAGTGAGTCGAAGAACCATGCAAAGTTCTGAGTGTACGGTTTCGTTCCCTGAGGGAGGGGGGCTGATAGAAGGGGAACCGTTGCGGCTTGGTTTTGGTTTTGTGTTTGGTTGGGAAGTGCGGTATTTGTATTTCCAACGGCGAGCCCCGGAATGGGACTTGCACTTGCCTGGGCATCCTTTTGCTGTTTGAGAGCTCGCATTTGCCCGACTCTTGTTTTTGAATAGTCTTCTATTCCTTCGCCAAATCTGTATTTGTCCCTATGAACTTGCAAAAGAAACGGCATGGAAAGTTCTTCCCGTTTTAGGAACGCCTTGGTTTTGCATTCTTCTCTTTTCGTTTTTTTCGGGGCTTCCAAGGAAGAGTAAGGAATCTCAACTTTCATTTGAAAAAATTCCCTGGAAATAAAACCTATATCCGTCTCATTTTGTAATGCCCTTTCCACAAGAAGTTTGTCCGCAGGTTGAAAGCCGGAACAAGAGAAGAAAAAGGATAAAATTAGAAGTTTACGATTCATTTTATAGTCTCAAAGATAGCAGTAGATGTTGAAAATACGATCCTTTTTCCTTTGCCTTTTTCTTATCGCAACCGGGACTAGTGCCCAGGAAAACTTCTTTCCCAGTTCTGAAAAGCAATTCCTTGAAAAAATCAGAAAGATCAAATTGGAAAATGGTCTTACAGCCATTCTCATGAAAAGAGGGACTTCTCCCACTTTGGCCCTTTATATTAAATTCAAAGTGGGCGCAGTGGATGAAACTCCCGAACAGGCAGGGATCGCCCACCTCTTGGAACATATGCTCTTCAAGGGAACAAAAAATGTAGGAACCAGTAATTTTTCCGAAGAGGAAAAATACCAGATCCAGATAGAAGTTTGGGGAACCAAACTGGACAACCTGGGCCTTTTGAAAAGGGATTATCTGGAAAGGGGAGAAGAAGTTCCCAAAGAGCTGGATGATCAGATAACCGTTCTTAGTCGAAGACTGAAGAATCTGATCGAACTTCAGGATTCTTTTATCATTAAAAACGAAGATTCTTATATTTACGAACAAAACGGGGAAGTCGGGTTCAATGCTTATACTTCCCAGGACGTAACCAATTATCAAATTCAATTGCCTTCCAATCGTCTGGAAATTTGGGCGAAATTGGAATCGGATAGATTGAAAAATCCTATCTTGAGGGAATATTACACCGAAAGGGATGTTGTCATCGAAGAAAGAAGGATGCGAACGGAAGATAGCGGAGCGGGAGTTCTCAGGGAAAGATTTTTTTCCGTGGCATTTGAAAGCCATCCTTACAGAAAACCTGTGATCGGTTATGCGACCGGACTTCCTTTCCTGAAAATAGACGATACGAAAAAGTTTTTTTTGGAAAACTATACTCCCAATAGAATGGTGATTGCCGTCGTAGGAGACCAGGACTTTGATTCTACGGAAAAGATTATCAGAAAATATTTTTCCGATTTGAAAAAGGGAAAAGAAAGATCTCCTTACAAGATATCCGAAAAACAATACTTAGGTGAGAAAAGATTTTCCGTTCTTCATCCTTCCAGTCCTCAAATCATGATGGGTTGGCTGAAACCTCCTTATCCTCATAAGGACAATGCTGCTTTCGACGTTTTGTCGAATCTGCTTACGACAGGAGCCGGTTCCCGATTGAATCAAAGACTTGTGTTAAAAGATAAGTCGGCAGTTTCCGTAGGTTCTGCAAACGGATATCCGGGAGAAAGATATTCCAATTTTTTCACTCTATTTATCAAACCTCAGTCAGAGTTTTCCCAAAAAACAATGGAAGATACGATCAGAGAAGAATTGGATCTGATCGAAAAGGAAGGAGTATCGGACCAGGAATTGGAAAAAATCAAGAATCAAATGGTTTCCGAATTTCTGAAATCCATGGATGATAATGCGAATATCGCCGATTCCCTCAGTTACTACGAACTGTTATACGGAAACTGGAACCAATTGTTCCGTCAATACAATGCGATCCTCGCGGTTAAATCCGAAGACATAAAATATATAGTAAAAACCTATTTGTCCAAAAACCGTGTTACCATCGGTGTTTTGGAAGACGTTAGAAAAAACGGAAATCAAAAATGAAAAATAAAATCTTAATCATAGTTCTACTTTTAGCGCCCGGTTTGTTTGCAAGAGAGATGGGAGATTTTGTAAAAGATATAAAAATCACTCCTCTCCATTTTTCGATCCCTGATTTTGTTTCCGAAAAACTAAGTGATGGAACCGAAATTTTGGCGCTTCCTAATTCGGAATTTCCAATCATCTATTCCGAGTTACATATCTATCATGGTAAAAAGGATCTGGGAGAAAGACCTGTGGAAATCATCCGGCTTTTGGAAGATAGCTGGGAATTTTCAGGTACGAAGTCATATCCTAAAGACACTCTACTGCAGGAGTTCGAAAATTTAGGAGCTAGTTTTTCCCTTTCGATCGGTTATCATAAAACAGTGATCGGTTTTAGTTATTTGAAAAAGGACGAAGCAAGGGTATTTGAGCTATTTCAATCTTTTTGGAAAGAATCCGCATTGAATGATGAAGTGATTTCCACCATGAGAGGAAGGATTTTAGAAGAGATTAAGAGAAGAAATGATAATCCTTCCGCTGTGGGAGGAAGAAAATCCCAGGAACTGCTTTTTTCGGGTACTCTCCAGGGAAAAACCTCCACCATACAAGGGTTAGAAGGAATTAAGAAAGAGGATCTGATTGAATTTCAAAAGGAAATTCTATCTGAAAAGAAAAGAGTTCTGATTTTATCCGGAGATGTAAATGTATCTTCCTGGAAAAAAAATCTATCCGCTTTAGCGGTATATGAAGCCCCTCCAAAAGTTTCCTCGGAAGAGATAACCACTGAAAATTTGAAACAATCTTTGGCGGGAGCTAAAAGTAAAAACATTCTGGTGGATAAGGATGTTTCCCAATCGTTTGTAATTATGATGGGAGTTCTTCCCAAACACAATGACCCTGATTTTTATTCCATCCAGGTATTGAATTATATCATTGGCGGAGGAGGGTTCAATTCGTACTTTATGAGAGAGATCAGGAACAATCGTGGGCTTGCCTATTCTGCCGGAAGTTCCGCTGATTTTCAAGATCAGTACGGAGTGATCAATTTTTTCGCGATGACAAAAACAGAATCGGTACCGGAAGTCGTGAGCCTGATGAAAGAGTTGATCGATTCCAAATTTATAAATACGATCAAGGAAGAGGAACTTACACGCGCGAAAGTAGCGATTACAAATCAGTTTGTTTTTCTATTCGATGATTCCAAAAAAGTTTTAAATAACGATTTGAGATTCAAAGAACATCATATGCCCAAGGAATACCTTGTGAACTTCAGGGAAAATATAGAAAAGGTAAGTCTTTCCGATATCCAAAGAGTTGGCAAATTGTATTTTAATCCGGAAAAACTGGCTACCGTGGTTGTCGGACCCAAATCTCTCAAACAGAACTTAGGTGAAAAGTTTCAGGTTATCTCTCCAGAAGACAGAATACCTTAATGGCAGTATCTTATTTCGAACATAAGGGTTGGAAATTTGACGGGGTTTCCGAAGGTGGAATCAGGACTTCCATTGCGTTTCCCGCACTTGATTTGATGTTCGATTTCGGTGCAGTCAATCCGGACAAAGTTCATATCAGTCAGATTCTTTTGACTCACGCTCACCTGGATCACTCCGCGGGCATTCCCTATTATGTTTCCCAAAGAAGTCTTCGGGGTTTGTCCCAGCCGAAAATTTACGTTCCGGTAGAATTGGAAGAAAATATGAGAAAGGTTTTGAAACTTTATTCAGAAATGGAAGACTTCGATTACGGATACCACTTGGAGGGCGTTCCGCATAACAAAAGAGTGGATTTGAAACCGGGATTTTTTTTTAAAGCATTGCCTTCTTTTCATAGAGTACCTTCACAAGGTTATACGGTCTTCGAATCCAGACGCAAGTTGAAAAAAGAATTCATAGGACTCGGTCAAAATGAAATCCGCACCCTTCGTGAAATAGGTCAGGATCCTACGGAAGAAATCCAATCTCCAATCGTTTCTTTTTCGGGAGATACTAAAATAGAATATCTGCTTGAAAACGAAGAAGTTCGTAAAAGCAGTATTTTGTTTTTGGAATGTACTTATTATTGCGAGAAGAGAGGGGTGGAAAGAGCGAGAGAATGGGGACACACTCATTTGGACGAGATCGTCGCTTACGCGGATTCGTTTCAAAATGAAGCGATCGTTTTGATCCATCCTTCCAAAAGATATAGTTACAGGGAATTAAACGAATGGTTTCGTAAAAAAATTCCGGATAGTCTGCGAGACCGCACTCATCTTTTCATTCCTACAAAAGCTTTCGTATGAAATCAAGACCGAGTATTTTCCGGGATCACTTAGAGGATCATATAGAAGAAAACTATGTTTTGCGGCCTCACTCTCTGTTTGACGAGATGGAAGAGTATGCAAAAGAAAATTCAATTCCGATCGTATCTGCCGCGACTGGAAAAGTATTATCCCATCTCGTAGGCCTTCTCAAACCGAAATCCGTTTGGGAGTTGGGAACCGGGATCGGTTATTCGACTTTATGGATGGCTTACGGTTCGCCCGAATCCGAAATCACTACCATAGACAGGAACGGGTCCCAAGCCGCTTTACTCGACGGATATAAGGAAAAATGGAGTGATCTTCGAAAAACAGAAATTAAACGAATCACTTCCTGGTGTATGGATTATATGTATGAAAACATAGATTTATGGTCGGATGCGGATTTGTTTTTCATCGATTGTGATAAGGTGACTTATCCTCAAATTTGGGAACTGCTTTCCGCAAAAGCGAAGCCGGGAGCAAAAATCATTTATGATAATGTGCTTTGGCACGGAAGGATTTTGGACCCAAAATTGCAAAAGCCATCTGATGTTGCGATCAAGAGTTTTTGGGAAAAGGTGAAAGATTCCAAATATCCGTTCACTCTTTATCCTGTGGGAGACGGCTTACTCTTTATTGAAAAGCCATAAAAAATGCTTTTCATTGCCGGTTTGAATATTATGCTTTGTTGGAAATGAAACAGTTCTATCTTCTATTTATCATTCTATTCACGATCGGCTCTCTTTCCGCCCAAGAATCAGGCGGAGCGGACAAAGGGAAAGAATCCCATGACGAAATTGAAAAATTAGACCAAGGATCTAATTTGGAAAAAAAACAAGCCAAGGAGATTTCCGAATCTTATCGTGAAAGGATTGTTAACGGATTAAAACTGCTCACGATCATCACTGCCAATTTCGGAGAAGATGTTCCCGATTCCAAAAATACTTTGGAAAAGATCAGAAAGGATTATCAAGTAGCTCTCCGTTATTATTACAGAAGGACTTATATCTTATCCGGAAAAGGGATCGTTCAGGTGGACAAGGATCTGAGTGATATACTTTCCAAGTTTGCAAAATCATTCGATGCCAAAACGCAAGCTCTACTGACCGAATGTGCCGATGCAATCAGCCAACAGGAACAAAGTCAATTGGTGGATGATTCAAAAGAGTCCGGAAAACAATCGAATGTATATGTTGATATTACCAGCAGCCAACAAAAATTAAAAATTGCATATTATCAATTAGGTTTGGCTACTGATATGGCGGAAAGCAAACGTTACTATCATTCTATCGTTCATTATCGCAATGCCAAGGATTATGGAATCAAAATTTTGACCGATCTGAAAGGAACGGAAGCGGACAAAAAAACGATCCAGGACAAATACGCGAAAGACTTAAGCGATAACCGAAATCTGATTTACGGTTCCGGTTCGTCCGCACAACCTAATTAATTAACTAAAGGTGAGCCAAGGTAATCACCTTGGCGGATCTCCGATTTGATTCGATTTATTTTTTTATTTTTCATTTCTTTTTCCCTTTTTTCTTTTCCCACCTATCAGGTAGTCATTGATCCGGGACATGGTGGGATTGCAAAAGACCCTACCAGCGAACACGGTGACAAGTATGATTCGATCACTATGGGTTATTTGGAAAAATACAAACAAGGAACGGAGTCAGGTAAGGTAACGGAAAGAGAAGTGGTTCTTGCACTTTCCAAAGAAGTAGAGGCAATACTTCGGCTTACGGAAACGGAAGAAGGTTGGATTAAATTTTCCTCCTACCTCGGTCAATTTTCTAAATCCAAAACATTTCCTAGAATCATCATCAAATCCGTTTTGACTCGAAAATCCAATTTCGATTCCGACCCTTCTTCTTCCGATCCCAATGCCCCATACAGGCTTTATGATTTTCCCGACCCCAAAACAGGCGTTAGAAAGAAAGGAAGAATTTCGTTTATCAACGACCAAAAACCCCATCTTGTACTTTCCCTTCATTTGAATCCTGCGGGTAAGGGGCAAACGGGGGGAATGGCAGCTGTACTTACTCCCGGTTATTCCACTTTCAATCTCTTAAAAGAAATTTCGGAAGGCAAAAGAAAACCTAAAGAATTTTTGAACAAACCCTGGTCCGACTGGATGGTGTTTGCCGGCAATTGGTCCAAATTGGAAAATGCGGTTGCGGATGCCTGGATTTATTTTCATGGATACTGGTCCGATCGTTCCGGAAAAAAAACGGAATTGGATAAATTCGAAGGATATCGCCAAAATATGGTTAGTTGGAAGTATGCGGATGAAAAAGGTTGGGAAGCCAAAGCAAATGCCAATGGAAAAGGTCCTTATTCCAAAACCCATTCCGGTTTCCGTCCCGAAGGAGCTTTTTTTGAAAGGGAAAAAAGTAAAAAGGAAACTTGGAGAAGAGAAGGGGGTCGAGAAGGTTTCGGTGGGGATAATTATTACGCAGCAAAAGAGCTGATGCGTTTTGTCCAATACGGACTCAGATTGCAATTGAAAGACGAGAAGGGGTATCCGGAGGTCGGCCCGATTCAAAATCCTTATATTTCGACTTATAGCCTGCCTACATATACAAATGCGATTTGCGCGTTTATCGAGATCGGTTACATCAATCGAAAAAGAGATATAAAGTATCTGACTGAAAATAAAAAAGAAACCGCAATCTCTCTTGCAGTCGGCATTTACTCCTTGTTTAGCGGTATCGAAGTTCGGAAATTTAAGAATATGCCGATTTTTCCGAAAGGTAAAAAAGTAAACTGGGATAGATACGGAGATTATTTTGAAGAGGTGGCAGCACCTTGAAAGAGAAAAATATTCTGGACGATCCCGTTTTTCCCGAACTCATCCTCGCTTATCAAAATTCCTTAAGATTCAGATACTCCCGCGAATCTTTGAACAAATATCCCGAATACAAAAACATAGATAGGGAATTGATCGACGGGTTGGTAAAATTTTTCATACAATTTCTATATCCTGAATATGAAGACAGAAAAAAACTCGATTCCGCATTTAATTCGTTAGCTGGTTTTATTCATCATCCTGCAAAACTCTGGGGGATTCTGGGGAATCTTGCAGCATCCATTTTCCGGTTCGGAAAACATTTTCCGCAAGCATTGAAAGCCGGAATCGCCGCATTACACTCGTATATAACCGCTCATAGTTTTGAAGAAGTACTATTGCAGGAAGCAAAGAAGGAATCAAGACTTGATTACTTTCTCCATACGGAAGAAGGATTCAAAAAGATCTTAGGTAGGATTTCACAAAAGGATGCGGATAGTTTTCGTAAAGACATCGGAAAATTACTTTCTCTTTTTGCGGATGAAATACTTGTAAATAAAATCATTCTGATTATGGAAGATGTACTGATTCGAATGGAGAAAAAGTTTAACATCTATACGGAAGAAGATAGAAAAGGAATCCAGTTGGGGATTTTGATTTTGGAAAGAGGGAAAGATTTATTTGAAAAGCTGAACCGGGAAGAGATGCTTGCGATCGTGCAAGCAATTGATGAAATAGAAAAAGATTACTTTATCGAAGCGAAGAGGAGTGCTGAAACGAACCCTTAGAGTTCTGTGGGTGGTACCGATGGCCGGAATCGAACCGGCATGATGTTGCCATCGGTGGATTTTGAATCCACTGCGTCTACCAATTCCACCACATCGGCGGTTTAGCTTTAATCCTCTGCTTCGATATATTTACCTTTTCCGCGGGCCACTATTTTGCCGATCTCATTTTCAATTTCAGCACGGTTTTCGATGATTTTTTTGTTTTTCTTAACAAACCATCCTCGAAGGTGAAGTGGCTCATTTACCTTGGCAGGTTGCAAAAACCGAATGGTCAATTCACCTGTTGTGGTTTCGAAATTCATCGCTTCGTTGATCTTCATCATGATCTCATCCAATATGGTAGAGATGATACCTGGGTGGATCTGATCCGGTAGTCCCTGGTACTTGTCGGGGCAGGTGTAGTCACCGAAGGCAGTTTTAGTGTCTTCGTCGAATGTGATTTTGAGCTGCAACCCGTCTGCGTTGTCCGGACTCGAGGCAAAGCTTAGATTTTTTTTGGCAACGGATTTCATGCCACCATAACACGCAAGAAAAACTCTGGTGTCAAGCATAAAACGTGCCAAATCAAGCCTAGGCCGATTCTGTGGGTTTTTAGGCGGAAATCGTGCTTTTCGCCTAAACACATACTCCTTTTTGGCACTTGCATCTTACTTAAATTCGTCTACAGGTTAGAGAAGTTTTCCGTTTTATCTGAAGCCTGAGTAAGCTTTACTCAATAATGGGTTCCGAAACCTCGAAAATAACTAATAAGGCCTTATTCAAATGATCACCACTCTTATGATGTTACTCGGACTTTCCGGCGCCGGTGCCGGATTGTACAATGTAATCAAAGAGCCTTCCCGGGGAAAAGAGAGAGAGGAGGAAGGTGGGGGAAGTAGTAGGCGGAGGAGAGAGAGAAAACGCGCACGCGAAGAAAGCGGAGAATCAGAGGATGGGGATGGATTGCCGGATGTTCCACCTCCTAAATGGGGAGGAAGGGGAAAAGAAGTACCGTTCCGTACACCGAAAGGTCCTACCGATAGAGAGCCAAAACTACCAAAGCCGGTAGAAAATGAATTACCTGAGTTAGGCGATGAAGAAGATAATGCCGGTTATCCGCCTGTTCCCGCTCCCAAAGGCAGATCCAGAGATAAAAATAAAAAAAAGGAAACCAAACCGCAATCTCTGGAAGATATCCCCTTAGGAGAGTTTGGTGAAGACGAAGACGATCCGATTCTTGCCGGGAATTTAAAGCAAAGAAAGGAAAAACCCGAACTTTCCTTTTCTGCCGATGATATCATTTCTAAAAACTCGAAATATTCCTTTCACAGAAGACCGCTTTTGAATGCGGAAGCATTGGTTGAATCGGACCATGTGGAAGAAGCGATTGAAATTTATACCAGAACCGGAGACAGAATCCCCGATCCGGAAATCAAAAGTAAGATCCAGAAAAATATTCGGGACTTGGAAGAATACATTGAGTTCGCAGGCGGAGAGCCAGTATTCGAGCCTGAAAAAGATCTGCCTTCCGGCAAAAGGGACGAACCGAAACCTCAAAAGGATTCCAAAAAAGAAAAGTTAGGTGATTCTAAAAATGCAGATTATCAGGATTTTGTTTCCGCGTTGAAACAAGTATCCGAGGTATTTGCGGAATCCATTGCGAAAGCAATTCAATATGCCCAAAACCTTCCTCCGGGAGGAGGGCCTGGACCCGGATCAAGTCAACAACCGTTCCAACCTCCGCCATCTTCCCCACAAACTCCTGTTAATAATAATCCCAATGCAATTGATTCTGATAAATTCACGCCCCAAAAACCAGGCAATGCGGAAACAAGAACACCAGAATCCGGAGGAGGGGGAAGGCAAGATGTTCCCTATACTCTTCCTCCTCCGGGAGCTGCAGGAGCGGATTTTTTACATCCGCTGGTGTATCAATTTTTAAAGGACGCACCTCCTCTTCCTGACTACTCTCATGTAGGAGAAAAGGAAGCAAAAGGGAATTATGAAAATCTACTTAAGTCCTTAAACCAAGGGCTGATGGCTCCTCCTTCCGTAGGAGGACCTATTGTTCTACCACCTAATTTTCCTATGGCGGGAGGAGCATCTCCCGGTACTCCTTCGATGGAAGGAGCAAGCCCGGCTGCGTCCGGAATCGTAGGTCCTTTCTATCTACCGAATCCAGGACAGATTCAATCCGATTTTCAGAATTTATCGGAAGCACTCTCGAAGGCTACCGAAGAAGTTGGAAATCTCGGTAACATCGCGGGTGGCATGGAATCTGCGTTAGGTGCCAGTGCCAAGTCTAAAGATTTGGGCGGACTTGATCTTCCCGATGATACTTTCTTCTCCAATGACTGGAAAAAGTTTAGAGATCTCCCATTGGTGGATCGCAGGTCGGGTAAGGAAAGAAGAGTCAATGCCGACAGAAGGGAAAAAGCGGGAAGAAAAGACCGTAGATCGGGCCTTGACAGAAGGCAAAGCGATAAGTTCAAGGAAAGAGAAGAGTATCTAAAAGATAAAGCCGTACAGAAATTAGAATCAGATGTAAAGAAGGCACAAAACCTTCCCAAGTCTTCGTTGAATGATTTACTCGCTCCTTACTTTCCCGCACTTCCTCAGAGACTGAACCTTCCTCCGGGAGATGATTTACGACCCAAACCTGAACCTACCGAGAAACTAGATCTTCCTGATCCTCTTACGAAGGAAGTACCAAAGGAAGAGGAGTGGATCGGGGACGAATCGGAATGGTTTGAAGAAACAACAAAGGCACTTCGTAAGGAAGTGGATCTGCCGGCTCCCGTGGATCCATATGATTATTCGAGCACGGCACCTAAGATCGGTTTACCGGATGCAATAGATCCCGCAAAGGCAAAATCGGAAACAGTAATCGAAACGGACGACCCTATCCAAGTGGAGTTGATGGGTGGTCCCACTCAAAAAGAAGAACTGAAAATCGGGCTTCCCGATCCGGATGAAGTTTATAGAGATAGACCTTTTAAAAAAGGAGAAGAGCCGGGGTCTTTTGAGGAAGGGGAAGAACCCGAACTAGATACGGAACCTCCCGAAATTGAAATCGTTGATGGAAATCTGGATGAGATCCCCGAAGCGACGGACACTCCGGATGAACTGGCGGAAAAAACGGAGGAAGAACCGGAAAAAATCATCCACGGGGTTTTGGAATTAAAACCCCCCGAAGCGGATGATGCACCTTTTCTTACACTTACTTATGATTTCGGAAAAATACCGCATGCTTTCCGTTTGTCGAAAAACTATTCGATTATGGAATATTCTTATTTTAAATACAAACCCATGTTGATGAAGGCTCAGGAATTTGCCCGAAGAAAAATGCTAAAGAACGCTTTGAACTACTATCGCGTGATCAAATCGCAAAATATTCCGCCAGAACTTCGTAAAATGATCAATAGAAACATCCGGGATATCACCGAGTTCATGGAAAAATTCCTAATGGCCAAAGGCGGTTAGGTGGATGTGACGAAGATGAGAGCGATAACAGGGCAGAAAGCCGAACTTATTGGAATAAAAATTCAATAAAACTCATCCCCGCTTTACAAAAAATAGGCGATGTGATAGATGGAAGCCATTGGGTGGCGGGTGGTTAACCCCACCCAGTTCGAATAGGGCGGGGATGGTATACCTTCGAATCCCTCCTTGGGTCATTTCCTGTCATCCCAAATAAAATAATTACGAAATTTTTCCTTCGCCAGGGATCGACCAGCGAAGCGAGCGTTGCCGCCTTAAGGAGAGCCCGGTCGGGACAACCGTTGGTTTCTTTGTTCGTATAACGAACAATAGGCGCCAAAAGGTTGCTGAAGTTTAGAAGCCGAAATAATATGTTTCGAGAGCGGGAAAAATGAAATGATTTTCATTTGACAAATTCAATTTTAGCATTTCTGTTGTAAGTAACTGAGAGGTATTTTCACCGATGAGACTGACCGCCTAATTCCAGGTAAACCGCTTGTTTTAAAATCTTTTCTTAAATTCCGGATGTTTACCTGGGTTTTGTTTTCCAAACCAAAGGGGCATCTTATGTTATCTCATCTTTCCTTTCATAATATTTCTTTCCGATTTCCCACAGCATCTTCTTATCTGATGCGGGATGTGAATCTTCATTTCCGAAACCAATGGACTGGCATCGTCGGTCGAAACGGTTCCGGTAAAACCACTCTCACCAAACTCATCACAGGCGAATTAAAGCCGGATTCAGGAGAAATCATCGGAAATAACGGAGTGGAGTATTACCCACAGGAACCTGTTTTAACTTACAATGCTTTGGAAGAATTTTTATACGATGATTCGAACGAATCGGGCTTTTGGAAAAGCAGGCTTGCCATTGGTTATGATTTTTTGGAAAGAATCGAGCACTTAAGTTACGGAGAGAAAAAAAGAGCTCTCTTGGCGATGGCTATTTTTCATAACCCCAAGATTTTGATTTTGGACGAACCGACCAATCATTTGGATAAAGAGAGCAGGGATCTGTTTGTCACTGCAATGTCCAAATACAAAGGGATCGGGATTTTGGTCAGCCACGACCGTGAACTTTTGGATGCTTGCGAATCCTGCGTTTTTATGGAGCCGCCTTTTGTGATTCAACGAATGGGAAATTATACCCAAGGGAATTTGGAAAAGAAAAGAGAGGAAGAAGAAGTTGCAAACGATTTGGATGCGATTCGAAAAACCAAAAAAAAATTGGAAAAGGAACTGAAGAGGAGAACGGAAGATGCACTTGTCGCGGATGGTAAGAGGTCGAAAAAAAGACTAGCCTTACACGATAGTGACGGTCGCGGTAGGATCGGGCTTGCCATTGTTTCCGGAAAAGATGGACAGGCGGGAAAATTAAAATCCCAACTGGAATCCAGGGTCGATCGGATCTACCAAAAAGAAACAGAAATTAGATTGAAACTTTCCAAAAAAGAAACGTTAGGTGCTAGCTGGGAGACAGGGTATTCCAAGAAGGATTTTTTATTTCTCAAGGATGCGGGTGAATTGGATTTCGGATATTTGAAGCTTTCTTCCGGAAATTTGTCCATAACCCCAAAATCCAAAATCGTTTTAACCGGTGCCAACGGTTCCGGCAAATCCAGTTTTCTGAAGTGGCTTTCTTCCCATCTAAATCTAACAAATGATAAAGTATTTTATCTCCCTCAGGAATTAACAAACCAAAACAAAAACGAAATCGACCTTTCCTGGAAAAATACGGATACGAAAAATAAGGGGGAGATTCTCTCCGTCATTCATCGTTTGGGGACGGATCCGGAAAGAATTTTGGAATCGAAAGAGTTCAGTCCGGGAGAATGGAAAAAACTTTCTTTCGCTATGGCGGTCGGTAGTAGGCCGGAGCTCTTGATTCTGGACGAACCAACCAATCATTTGGATCTGGTTTCGATCGAAGTTTTGGAATCGATTTTGATTTCCATTCATTCGGCGATTTTGCTCGTAAGTCATGACATTCGGTTTTTAGAAAGACTTTCCTTTCTGGAATGGAAAATTCAAGATGGGAAATTGTATTCCAATGCCAATACAACATTTTACTAGTCTTTCTTTACACGATATCAGTTCGCTTTTATCGGACAATTTATGGGAGGAGAGAAAAAGGTATCCTCTCAAAGCTCCGACAGTAATCATTCCTAACCTAAACATGCGTAGGTGGTTGGATCTGAATTTGGCAAGAATCGGAGGACTGTCAACGCAAGTAAGGTATCAGTTTTTAGAAAGGTTTTTTGAAGAGTACTATTTGGGTCGCGCAGGGAAGGAATATGATCCTTTGGTTCGTACATTTCCGGGCCCAGGAAACATTCAAAAAAAAATTCTGTCCTATCTTGTTCGTAATAAAGAAAAGGAAGAATTCGTTTTTTTATCATCTTATCTGACAAACATTCCCAGGGTATTTTCCCTAAGTGCAAAACTTGCATTGCTCTTTCGGGACTATGAATTGAATCGTTCCGGATGGATTGAGGAATGGGCGAAAGAAAACGGAATAGAAATTCCTTCCGTATCCAAGAAAAAGTCGAAGTTTCCACATGACAATGATTATCTGAGAATGGAAAAGAAAATCTATCAGGATATATTTTTAGATCCTTCCCTTTCGGATGAAAACTTGCAATCTTCGATTCATTTTTTCCTGAAGGAATCGAAGAAAAAAAAAGGAAATTTCAAAAGCGAATTTTCTTCCGTTCATTTGTTCTGTCTTTCCAATCTTGCGGATACATATTTGGGTATTTTGGAATCCATTTCGGAAACGGATGATTTCCCGGTTTATATCTACCAGTTTCATAACGGGTTTTCGCATATTCCCAAAGATAGTTTAATCCCCGTTCATTGGTCAAGACCTCAGGTCCAAACACATTCCCGCATTAGGAATATGGGTAAATTCTCCCAAAAGGATATTACTCCGAAACAGACATACCCGGAAGGTCTGGGAGCATTGAGAAAATTATTGTCGGGACAATTGAAGGAACCGTACTCTTTGTCCGGTAATTCCCGGACAGACGATTTTTCGGTGCGTTTTTGGAATGCTCCTTCCGCATTTCGGGAAATGGAAGCGGTAGCAAATGATATTTTATTCAAATTGAACCGGGACCCCGGACTTTCCTATGTGGATTTCGCAATCCTATTGACGGATATCAAAACCTACAGACCGACAGTAGAATGGGTGTTTGACGGAGGACTCCTCATCCAAAGTTCGGAAACCTCGGAACCGATCCGGAAAAAAATTCCATACTCACTAACCGATATTAAAGCGAGTGATTCTTCCTATCTTTATCAAGGTTGTATGGGCTTTTGGGATTTATGTTCCGGTATGGGAATTACGAAAGATTCCTTTTTATCTTTGCTTCATAATCCTTTGTTTCTCTCTAAATTGAATATCGATAATGAAACTCTTCTAAGACTGGAAGAGTTAGTTGAACTAACGGGTGTTCAGTATGAAGAGAAGGGCAGGGAAGAAGAAGGGTTTCAAATATCCAGGGGGCTACGCAGGATTCGTTTGTCCGCAGTTTTGGATTCCGATTCTTCCTGGAAAAATTACGAAGAGATACTTTTGCCCATGGAATCGGAAGAAGATCCTGTTATCCTGACCGAAATTTGGGAACTTGTTTTTCAAACAAGAAACAGACTACAATTGATTTTGGAGAAAGGATATTGGGGAAAGGATGAGTTTTTGGCAATCCGTGAGATATTGGAATCCTTATTCGATCTTTCGGAAGAAACGGGAGAATTGCATTTGTTTCATTCCTTATTGGAATCGATGTCCGAGTGGGAAGGATTGGAAAATTTATCGGAAAAGGACGGCATTCAATTTCTTCGGTTTGTCACGGAACAGTCGTTTGATAAAATCCCTTACCGTAAGGGAGATTATCTGACGGGTGGAGTGACTATTTTCCTTTTGCAGCCTATGAGGCCCATTCCCTTTAAACATGTTTATATACTCGGACTCGGAGAAGGAAAATTTCCGGGCTCAAAAGATCTCTCTCCTTTGAATTTAAGAAAAGATGTTCCCGAAGAATGGGATATCAACCGTAAGGAAGTGGGCGAGTCTTTGTTTTGGGAGTCATTGCATTCCGCAGGTGAATCGATTACTCTAAGTTATGTGGGGAAAAACATACAGGAAGACAAATCGTTCGAACCTTGTTCGAGCCTTTACGAGATAATGTTCGGTTTGGGTATTGAAACCGCAACGGAGATTCCGCTCCATTCTTACAGTAAACTTTATACTCATAAGGAAGATGAATTGAAACAAGGTTTGCTTAGCTTTGATTTTTCAAAACACTGGCTTTCTCTGGATAGAAAGGCTCATCCATTACTTTCCCGTTTCCAGGATCCGTCTTCTTTGGAAACCATTTCCAAGCTCACTTCTTCCCGAATCATCCACTTGAAAGAAATTTCCCAATTCCTGGAAGATCCTCTTTCCGCATACCTAAGCAAAAGAATGGGGATGTATTTAAACGAAGAGGAAACCGATAGAGAGATTGGAGAAATGTTCACCATACAAGAGCTTGGTGAATCTATGATCTTGAAATCAATTTATGAACATATGATTCCCGATTTGGTAGTAGAAGGGGATTGGCCTTGGAATGAAGATCGTTTGAAGGAACTGCTTTCCGGTGAAATAAAAAAGGAAAAATCGAGGGCGAAGTTTCCGCAATCCGTTTATGCGGAAGTGAAAGAAGTGGAATTGTTGCGGTTTCTTTCTATCACGAATGAAATATTTAAAACATGGAACTCCGAATTTGCAGGAGGAACTTATCATCGTTTTTTCAGCTTAGGTGATACGGGACTTTCCGAGACGGTATGTAAAAAGATTCCTTCTTTGAAAATAGGTGCGGAGGAAATCGTAGGCGAATGGGAACATATAATTGAAAAGAACGGAATCTATTTTTGGATTTTACCAAAACTTTTGGACAAAGATCCGGAAGTGGATTGGAACGGGTTCACTGATTATTGGAAAAAAATGAGTTTTCCTTTTTTGAGTTCTTTAGCCGTTCTTAGTTCGGAGGTATCAGATTTTCGAATCTATTCTTTTCGTTCCAGACCTAAAGGAGATCCTAAGAAAAAAGGGGAAGACCTTTTTACTCTTCGTTATAAGACAAAAGATAAAAAGGAAAATCTTTCTTATCTTTCCAAACTCATTTCTCTTTATCAGAAAGAGGAGCCTTATTTTTTTCCAAGGTACGCATTTTTAGAATATTATGTAAGCGTGGAAAAAGCTTCCGGCAAAAATCCCAATCTTCCCAACCTAACCGAAGTTTACGAAGATGAAGTTTCCTGGAAAAGATATTTGAACGAAGAGGTAGATGCGATTCAATCCGGTTTGGATTCTCTCGTTCGTTTGTATCCTGACTTGCATTCGATGATTTTGGAATCTTCCCTCGGTTTTGCAAAAGATTTTTATCAACCTTTTCTGGATTGGAGAATTCATTTATGAGCCTTCGTCCGTTTCCGTTGCAGCATAGTTTTATCGAAGCTTCCGCGGGAAGCGGTAAAACTTATACGATCATGGAGATTGTTTCCGATCTGATCCAATTTCATCATATCCCGCTTTCAAAAATTCTAATCCTTACTTATACGGAAAAAGCGGCGGGGGAACTCAAAGAGAGACTGAGAAAAAAACTCGTCCAGGAAAAATTAACGAACGAACTTCGGGATTTGGATTCAACGACTATTTCCACAATCCACGGATTTTGCAATATGGTTTTGGGAGAATACCCGATTGAAACGGAAACTTTCGATCATTTCAAAATCACGGATGTTAAGTCAAAGGCAAAACTTTTGTTATATGATCTTCAGCACAATCTTTGGAACGGCCTGATTGAAAAGGAAAAACTCGCCAAGTTGCTTTCCGAATCCAATTTTTTCAAATCTGTGGATAAGATTCTTTTTTCAGTAGAAAAATTATTAAGCGGAAAATCTTACCCTTATAAAATGGAAGAATGGAATTCGGAAAATTTCAAACAGAATACCGCAATACTAATTGCGGAAAATCTTAAAGAAGAATTTAAAACAGGCGAGTGGATGAGTTATGATCAAATGGTTCTGAAACTAAGGGACTCTTTGCGAACGAATCCGCATTTGAAAGAAGCGCTCAGTGAAAGATACCAAGTCGGAATCATCGATGAGTTTCAGGATACGGATGCAGGTCAGTATGAAATCTTTTCCTCTTTGTTTTTGGAAAAAGAAAATCAGGCATTGTATTTGATTGGAGATCCCAAACAGTCCATTTACGGATTTAGAGGAATTGATTTGGGCACTTATTTGGGGGCCAAACAAGAGTTAATTAAAAATGGAGCAAGATTGTTTCATTTGGAATACAATTTCCGATCCGTTCCCGAATTGATTTCGGCTTATAATAAAATCATCGGTCATTTTTTTCCCATAGAGGAAATTGAAGAGAAGGTGGATTATATTCCTGTCCTTGTACCCGAAGAAACTTCTTTGAAGACAAAAAAATCTCCCGAGGATACTGAGGATTCGATTCATATTCTAAGACTTTCCGAAAATAAACTCAGTATCGGCGAAGCAAGGGATTTGTGGATCGACTGTATTGCAGCCGAAATCGATGGAATATTGAATTCCGGAAAAGCACTCTCTTATATTGAAAACGAAAAAAAGAAAATAATCGGACCGAAGGATATATCCGTCCTTGTGGACTCCAGAAGAAATGGGATCTTGGTCGGTCAAGCATTGAAGGAGAGGGGAATTCCATTCACTCTTTACAAACAACAGGGAATCTATCAATCGGAAGAGTCGATTCAGATTCAAAATATTTTGGAATGTTTGCTGGATCCGAATAAACCTTCCTCGTATCGAAAAATACTTTTAAGTGATATTTTTAAAATTCATCCGAAATATCTTGCTTCGTTCGACGAACACTCGATAGATTCTTATGAAAAAACAATGCTGAACCGATGGAAGGTGCTTGCAACGGAAAGAAAGTTCGCGGAACTATTCCGTTCCATCGAAGAAGACAGTCGGATTTTACTCAACGAAGAAGAAACGGATATCATTTGGGAAAGAAAGAGAACCAATTATAGACAGATTTTCCGAAAATTACTTCAATTCCAAATCGCCAAACAAGTTGGGCTGGAGGAAGTTTTGAAAGAATTGGTTCGGCTCGGAGAGGAAAAGACAAACGAAGAAGAACTTCCGTTATATGAAAAAGAAACGGAAAAGGATGCAGTCCAGATCCTGACATTGCACGCATCCAAAGGTTTGGAGTGGCCGATCGTTTTTTTATTTCATCTGAAAGGTTATCTGAATTCGTATCATAATTCCAGCTATAGTTATTCGATCGCTGAAAATGGAAAAAGAATACACCAATTGGATCTTTGGAATGCGGATAATAAAACTTATCTCAGTCAACTGGTCAGAGAAGACAAACGACTGTTTTACGTTGGAATGACTAGGCCGAAATACAGATTGTATCTACCTTATTTTGAAACCTCTTCCAATTCCCCTTATAAAAATTTCGTTCACGCCGCACTGACACAAAGTATAGGGACGAAAGGGATCGGTTTTCGTGACTATATTCCTCGTCTGAAATTGGAGAAAAAATCCCAAAGATTTTTTCCCGAAGAAGATACAGGTAAGCCTCTTTATTTTCAGGGAGACAACCTTCGGAAAACGATAGAAATCAACAGTTACTCCTCTTTGCGTGCAAAAGAGGAGAAGGAAAAAGTTTTTCTATTCAATGACTCCGATTCGAAAAAAAAATCGGACGATGAGAAAAAAAATATAAATGAAATAGCAGATTTATTACCTTCATCAGCTAATACCGGTTCGTATTTACACTCTCTTTTGGAAACTTCCGATTTTTCCTGGTTTATGGTTCCCGATCCGTCCGATTTGTATAAGAACGAAAAACTAAGAAACAAAATCGACTATCATTTGGACCGGTTCGGGCTGATTTCCGATAAACCGGAGTATGAAAGAAGAACCATGGAAATTATATGGAATTCTTTGAATGCGGAAATGGGAGCCGATCGTTTTCGATTGGCGGAATTGTCAAAGGAGGACAGGGTTGCCGAAATGGACTTTCATTTGTATTTGGATCACCCTAAATACAAATCTCTTCCCCAAGGTCCCGGCAATTTTCTAAAGGGTTCGATTGATCTAGTATTTTCCTTTAAAGGGAAGTTTTATCTGGCGGATTATAAATCAAATTTACTTTCCGATTATTCTTCTTCTCATTTGGAAGATGTGATTTCAGATCCGGAGAGCAGATATGATTTACAAAGAGATATCTACGCGCTGGTTTTAGCCGAGTATTTGAAACATATATACGGTGAAAACGACGCTTTATCCAAATTAGGCGGTGTGTATTATTTTTTTCTCAGAGGTATGAAAGTCGGAAAGCAGGATGGAATTTATTTCGATGGAGATTGGAACGAGGAAAGATTGATTAAAATTCAATCCGAAGTCCAAAGGCTGACCGGAGAGGAGAGCCTTTCATGAAAAATTTTGTGTCCAGGTTGAAAGAAGATTTGGAAAAATTGAAACATAACTCTAGTTATGTGGCAGAGAGGGAGCAATCTTTATTCGGGTCTACTGAATTGGAAAACATTTTAACGGAACTATGGCTTTCGGAAGAAGAAGGAAACCTGTGCATTCCCATAAAAAAGGAGTGGGAAAGTCTTTTAAAATCCAAACCGGAAGGTTTGATCCTCGAAACGAAAGGAAAAGAAAAATTACTATATTTTGAGAAAACATTTAAAGCGAAGAAAGCTTTGGAAGAAAAATTAAAGGAGCGGTTGGCGTTTGTCTCCAAAACAAAGTTAGATGAAGATAGGATATCTGCCTTTTTGGAAAAATCCGAAGGAAAACCAGATGCGATTCATTTGAAAGAAGGCCAAAAGGATGCTATCTTTGCAACAATCAGAAACCCCTTCCAAATCATAAGCGGGGGACCGGGAACAGGCAAAACGACTGTCGTTGCCTATATACTTGCCATCTTAAAAGAATTGGGGATGCTACCGGAGGGGGATCGAATCGCTTTGGCTGCTCCGACAGGTAGGGCGGCACAAAGGCTAACCGAATCCATTCGTGAAAATCTAAATAAAATCAATTCGGCAAAAGATGATTTTTTGCGTGGGCAAACAATTCATAGCTTACTCGCTTACAAACACTACTTAGGCGGATTTTATTATAACAAAGACCGTTATTTGCCGCACGACCTTATCATAGTCGATGAAGTGTCTATGGTGGATTTAAAATTGATGCGTTCTCTTTTGGAAGCGTTGCCTAATCCGAAACAAAAACCGATCCGACTTATTTTGATAGGGGATCCTAATCAATTGCCTTCCGTAGATAAGGGAGCGGTGCTCGGCGATTTTTTATCCGTATTGGAAGAGAAGGGAAAGTTCATTTCTAAACTAACGGAGAGTAATCGACAGAAGGTTGGAAAAAACGGGGAAACATCCAAAATTATCGAACTTGCCGATTTTATTTTGAAAAACGAAAGCGCGGATTTGAAAAAAAACGTTTCGATCGGAAATGATTTGAAGAAGACGAATGAGATAGGGGAATCCGTTTCCTATCCAAGCGAAGTAGTTTGGTTTCAATCTAAAAACGGTTCTTCCAATCAATCCAGGGATGAAATCCTTTTGCAAGTTTGGAAACAGTATTTATTTCCTCAGGTAAAAAGAATTTCGGAATGGAAGATAAAAAATCATACCGAGATCAAAGAAAAATCCTTATATGATAAGTTTTCTCTTGAGTTGAAAAAGTTCCGGTGTTTGACTACATTCCGATCCGGTTATTGGGGAGTCGAAGGGATTCAGGAAAAACTTGCTTCGCTTGCTCAATTGGAATTAAGGTCGCAGACTAAAAATATTTCTGATTCTATTTATAAAAAACACCTCGCAGAACGATTGTACTATTCCGGATTGCCTTTGCTTATAACCGAGAATGATCGGAATAGAAAACTATTCAATGGAGATATCGGACTCGTTATGAAACTGGGAGAAGAGCTGAGAGCGGTTTTTCCGATTGATAATGAACTGTATCATTTCGCATTGGACACTCTTCCCAAACATGAGGCGGCTTACGTACTTACCGTTCATAAAAGTCAAGGTTCCGAATACGATACCGTTTTCTTTTATTTGCCGGACCGTTTGGATACGGATCCCAATGAAAAGGCGAACCGGCTTTTAAACCGACATATTCTTTATACGGGATTAACACGCGCTAAAGAACAAGTGATACTCGCAGGCAATACCGCCTCTTGGGATTTTGGAATAAAAAATACTACAGAAAGGCTTACCGGGTTTCAGATATAGATTTTTATTTGATAAGGAATTCATTGTCTTTTTTCAACGGAACGTCGGTTTTATTGCATAAGAATTTCGCAAATCGGTTTTTCCATAAAAAAAATCCGTAAAAATCATCGCTTCATTTTTAATAAAAGTTGGCATTTCTTTCTTACGATTTCTAAACTTTGTCTAATCCGATTTCAGGAAAGACAATGTTTCAAAGAAGAATTCTTATAATTTTATTATTACCCCTATTTGTTTCCTTTTGCGGGATAGGAAAATTCACTTCCAACGCCTGGAGAAAAATCAGTCGCACACTTTTTCCGAAAGATTGCAGGGTGGAAGTTACGCTCGATACTACCGATTTGAAATACATTGATGATCTTTGGAATTATCATTTTCAGGTTTCCGAAAAAACGGAAATCAAGGAATTCGTTTCGGCGGTTCGATTTATACCGGAAGCAAAATACTATCAGGAGTTAACCGATGAATACTCCTGGAGTTCTGAAAAATTTTCTTTGGACAATTGGGGTTTGTTATCAAACCGGGAATATGAGGTTCGGGTCTCCAAATTTTTCAGCGAGAACGATTGTATTTATTCCAAAGAACAAAGTTTTAAAATTCCGGCTCTTCCCAGAAAACCCGGTTTTTATTTGAATCGTGAAAATATTTTCGAATCGGATTTAAATAAAATACTTCCTATCTCGGTTTCCAATATCAAAGAATTTAAAATACGTTATGCGGAGATTGACCCTCAGGTTTTGGTACAAGCCGTATCTCATTTGGGGAACCGTTATTATGAATTTGAAAACGGAATCGGATGGAAAAATAAAACTTGGATTCCCGGCCAGAAGATAAATGCAAATTCCGATCAGGGAATGGATTTGGATTCTTACTTCGGAAAACCAAAACAAAAGTCCTGGCTTGCTTTGGAAATCGGAGCCAATATCATCGGCTCGGAAAACAAGGAGACTTTCAAAAAAGAAAAGATTTTTCTGCAATCTACGAATTTGGGAATCACTGCCAAAACCGATAGGGAAAAAGTTTATGTATGGGCCCATACTTTAAGCAAAGCTTCACCCGTTGATAAAGTAAGCGTAAAGCTCTATGAAAAAGGGAACGCGAAAGGTAGTTGTGAAACGGACGCGGAAGGTTATTGCGCATTATCCTATTCGGGAGAAAAATTAGACACGAACAAATCCGTTTTGATCGCAGAACAAAGTGATGGTGATAAAGCATTCCTTTATTTGGGAGAAACAAAGTCCGATTATTACAGTTATTATTCCGATCATTCTACATATCAGGGAAAGCTATTCTTTGACCGCAAACTTTACCGGCCAGGAGATCGGGTGGAGTTTAAAGCATTCCTCGGAGAAAAAAAGAAAGGTAGTTTCTTACCTTATTCGGGAAAGTCTGCGACCATCCTGATTAGAGATTCGAAAGGAAAAGAGTTATTGTCTCAATCCGTGATTACTTCTTCCCAAGGAGGAGCAAATGGAAGTTATACGATATCTTCCGATTCTCCTCTGGGACATTATTCCGTAAGTGTTCTTGTCGGTGGTGAAAGTTATGCCATCGCAAGCGATAGCTTTCAAGTGGAAGAGTTCCGTCCCGTGAATTTTATGGTGAATGTAAACTTGAAAAATTCCATTGCGAAGAATGAATCTATCAAAGGGGACGTGGAAGGGAAATATTTATTCGGTGCGCCGATGGCAAATGCCAAAATGAAATTTTCACTTCTTAAAAAGAACCGTTATATTCATTTTCCCGAATATTCCGAATATGATTTCGGAGAAAGATGGTATTACAACGATTATTCGGATGACTACTCCGAGGATTCTTCCGGCTATATTACCGGTGAAGAATCGAGCCTGGATGAGAAAGGGAAATATCAATTGGATATTCCGGTAAAGGATCTTGCGACTCAATTTTCTACGGAAGGAGAGGATATTGAAATTGTAAAGCCTTACAATCTTGCAGTAGAAGCTTCCGTTTTTGATGTAGATGGAAAGTCCGTTACTAAAACGGAATCCGTTCAATATTTTCCTTCCGATTTTTTGGTGGGAGTCAAATGTTCCGATCGATATCAGGGGATGGAGAAAAATTTCAAGTTTGAATTTGTGACTCTTTCCAATGACGGAAAACCTTTATCGGGAAAGGATATCAAGGCATATATAATTTATAATGATTGGACTTCCGTTCTTTCCCAAGGGATCGGAAAGTATCTGTTCCGCTCCAATCAGTTGAAAAAGAAGATTGTGGATACGAAAAAACTGACCACAACTTCCGGCAAAGTAGCGTTCGATTACAAAGTAAAAGATTCAGGCAGTTATACTCTGATCGTCACAAACAAAGACGGTGCCTATTCCAGGATGGATTTTTATGCTTATGAAAAAGAATCCCATTATACTTGGGATTTCAGAGGGGATGATTCGATCGAACTCAAGTCCGACAAACAGGAGTATGCGATCGGAGACAAAGCTAAAATTCTGATAAAGTCTCCTTTTGCAAATGCACGGGCAGTTGTAACCGTAGAAAGAGATCAGTTGTATTTTACTAAAACATATCAAATGAAAGGAAATAGCCTTCCTTTGGAGATTCCCATTTCCTCCGAATATTTGCCCAACGTAGAAGTGAAAGTGATGTTGATTACGGGAAGGCAGAGTCTTCCGGACGATGCTTCGGAAGAAGATAAAAAAGAATTCAACGAACAAGATTTAGGTGCTCCCAAGTCCAAAACGGGATCTATTGTTTTAAAGGTGGATACTTCGGGCAAAATTTCTCCTTTGGTTGTCAAAACGGACAGAGAAGAATATGGACCAAGGGACAAAGTTACCATTTCCATCAAAACCGCACCTTATTCTGAGTTAGCGATTTCAGTAGCGGATAGAGGAGTCTTGGATTTGGTTGGTTATAGGTTTATCAATCCCGTTTCCGCCTTCTATCGATTATGGAGAAACATCGTAGAAACTTTCGAGCTCAGGGGAATGATCATCAAACATTATGCTTATCAGAATAAAGGCGATAGTCCCGGAGGTGATTACGGAAACGAAGGAGGTGGTGGGTTCGGATTTGATTCTGAAAGCGGAATCAGAAAGGATTTTCGATACACCGCTTACTGGAACCCTACTGTAACGACAGACTCCGACGGCGAAGCCGAAGTCAGTTTTGCATTGCCTGACAATCTGACTACGTTCAGAGTGATGGTTGCATCATCAAATAACGGATCTTATGCTGTAGAAAACAAAGAGTTCCGGGTTAAAAAAAGTCTGGTTTTGCAAAAGACCGCATCCCGCTTTCTAAGATTGGGGGATGAATTGGAGGTAGGAGTTTCCATCACCAATAACACTAAGAAGAACGGTAAATTTAAGATTTTGATTTCTTCCGAATTTTTGGTGTCACCGGCTAAGGAAGAAATTTTGGATTTGGCTGCGGGGCAGACCAAGGAATATAACAAAAAATTCAAACTGACCCAGGAACAATATCTGAAGATGAGATCGAAAAACACTTCGGAAAATCTTTCAGCGACTTACGAAGTACATGCGGAACCTCAATCTTATTCCGATTTTTCCGATCTGAAAAAGACGGATATTTCGGATTCTTTGAAGGTAGTTATCCCAATCAAGGAATTGGAACCGGTTACGATTGCACGGACTTCGGGATATACCGATTCCACATCCAAGTATTCCATAAAGTTTCCGAATCAGGAATCCATACTTGCTAACAGAGGTTATTTGAAAGTCAATTTATCCGCTACCGCACTTACCGGAATTCGGAACGCATTCGATTTTTACGCATCAAATCCTTATTTTTGTATGGAACAAAGAACTTCCGCTTATCTACTTTCGGTGAGTGCAGGAGAGTTACTTAAGGAATTCAAATACTCTCCTCCTTCCCATGAATCTTATGATTTTAATAATATCGAAAAATTGTTTTTGGACGAGATGTCCGAGTTTCAATTTTCCGATGGAAGCTTCGGACTTTGGAAGGAAAAATACGGAAGATCGGGGTACCCGTTTCTGACGGCTTATGTAGTTCAAACTATGCAAATCGGGAAGGAGAAAGGTTACAGGTACAATCCCAAAGCATATTCGGAAGCGATTCGTTATTTGGAAAATTATTTAAAGAACCCTACGGAAAGCAAGGATGAGTCGTGGCAGACTTTGAGTTTGATTTATTCCGTACTTTCCAAAGATAAAAAGGACGTAGCAGGACTTCAAAAATCCTTATTCGACAATTTTTCGGAACTCAATCCGAAGTCTCAGGCGATTTTTCTTTTAGCATATGCGGAATCAAAAAATTTAACAAATGTTAGCTCGGACTCGGAATTGAAAAAACGATATGACCAGTTCTTGAAAAACTTCGTTTGGGAAAAAGATTCCATCAAAATCATCTCGGACCAATCGGGTAAATACTGGTACTCGTATTATTCGAAAGCATCCGTTTTTGCCGGATTACTCCGGCTTATGGTTCGATTGGATTCTCAGAATAAAAAGATCCCCGAACTGGTTCAAAACATTCTTTTGGAAAAAACTTTGAGCTATTGGGATGAAAGTCACGGTTCGGGAAATCTTGCTCTCGCACTGAGAGAGTATAGAAATACTTATGAAGTAGGGCAATCCGATACTTCCGCGTCGGTGTTTTTCGGAGAAAGAAATCTAATCGATCAATCTTTTTCGGGAAGTGCTTCTTCCATTCTTCAGGAAGAATATTCATTGGATCGTCTTTTTGAAAAAAAACCTCCGTCCTCTACAGAGTTATCTTTTCAAAGAACCAGTAGCGAAGGTAGATTGTACTACTCGTCCAGCTTCAATTATATTCCCGCAAAAGATGAAAGAAAAGCAGTCTCAAACGGAATCAATGTTGAGAAAAAAATCTATCGTGTGGAAGGGCGTGATTCGAACGGAGATCCGATCCTAAAAGATTCCAACTCTCTTCTCCAAAGAGGAGGAACTTATATGGTTAAAATCATTGTAGAGTCCGAAGAGAACAGACCTTTCCTTATGGTAGTGGATCCGATCCCAAGCAATTCGGAGATAGTAAACACTTCTTTTTTGACCGAAGGGAAATCCAACGAAGAAGGTTATGAAGAATCGAATGAAGATGGAAACGAAGAAGATTATCATATCTCTTACGGAGGATACCAGGAGTTTAGAGATGATAAGGTTTTATTTTCCAGAGATTATCTGAGTAAAGGAAAAACGGAATTCCATTATTTCTTAAGACCACTTGTCAAAGGATTGGCGCTCAGTCCGGCTGCAAAAGCTTTTTTGATGTATCATCCTAATATTTATGCGAACACTGCGACAACCAAAATCAAAGTGGAATAGCGGATGAAATTTACAAGAAAAACCGGCAAACATTGGTTTATTCTTATTGCAATTAACCTTTGTTTGTTTGTATTTCTATTGACCCCTGTTTCTTTTGAGGAATTCAAAACAAATTCTTCCTTGAGGATTTTATCCCTTGAAAAGGCGAGTATCGGAAACAAAACCAATGTTTCCGGGGCATTTCGTGATTGGGTTAGTTTGGATCAATACCCGAAACATGTGTTGCAAACCGTAATCTTTGCGGAAGACAAAAGATTTTACAACCATCCCGGATTCGATCCGATCGCAATGCTGAGAGCTTTGTATTCACTGGTAAATTGGAATGAAAAAACCAACGGTGGATCTACGATCACACAACAATTGGTAAGAATCCAAAACCCGAAAATAAGATCCCTTCCGGGATATGTTCGTAAACCTTTGGAGATACTGACTTCCGTTCGTTATACGATATGGCTTTCCAAAAAGGAAATACTGGAAGCATATCTCAATTCGATTTCTATTCGCTCCAATTATGAAGGATTTTCTTCCGTCAGTCGGAAGTATTTTCGAAAACATGTTCGGTTTTTATCTGTGGAAGAAGGAGTGGCTATTGCGGTTCTCATTCGTTCCAATTCGCCTTCTTTAAATGATTTCAAAAGAAGGGTGGTTCTTCTTATGAATTTAATTTCACCGGAAGAAAAGCCCGATCTTGAATATCTTGTCTCCAGTTTGGAAATCGGCAAACAAACAGAAGTATTGTCCGATGTTTTGAAATCGGAAAACCAACATTTTAAATTTTGGATTCAATCGGAGCTTCCCGGTCTGACCGGTTCTCTGGAAACCCATTTTTCAAACGAAACAAACCATAAGATCCATCAGATCGTCTTATCTGAGTTAGAAGGTTTAAGAAAATACAATGTGAGCAATGCATCCGTCATTGCTTTTGAAATTCCTGAAAATAAGAAGGATGAGATACGTTTGGTGGGAATGATCGGTTCTAAAAATTTCTTTGAAGACGGTTTCGGCCAGGTGAACGGAGCTTTGGCTTATAGAGATGCCGGAAGTACTTTGAAACCTATGTTATACGCTTTAGGAGTCGAAAGAAATTTGGTTCAAATCAATTCCATTATGCATGATGAGAACAAAACATTTCCTTTGGAGGACGGTTCGGGCAGTTATATTCCCCGAAATGCGGACTTACAATTCTGGGGAGAAATGACTGTTGCGGAAGCATTGGCAAATTCCAGAAACATACCTGCGGTTGAGACGGCTCGGAAAATAGGAGTAGGTGAATTCCTTTCTTTCCTCAGAAAATCAGGAATGAATCATTTAAAGGAAGGATCGGATCGTTATGGTTTGGGATTATCTTTGGGAACGGGTGGAGCGAATCTTTTTCAACTAGCGCGCGTTTATGCTTCTTTTCCGTTGGGAGGGATTCTTCCGAAAGTTTCCATCGGCAAAAACGGAAACTCCGAAATTTATTTCGGAAGTTCCAAAGTCTTATTTTCCAAAGAAACAGCGGAAGAAATCACTCATATCTTAAATGATTCTTCCTTAAGATCCAGAGCCTTTGGAAACAGAAACTTTATGGACTTTCCTTATCCTGTTTCGATCAAAACGGGAACCTCCAAAGATTTTCGTAATTCCTGGACCATCGGATTCACGAAAAAATACATAATCGGTGCATGGGTTGGAAATTTTTCAGGAGAAAAAACGATGGAAGTATCCGGTTCTTTCGGCGCGGGAAGGATATTTCATAGTGTTATGCGTTATATGATGGAAAGGGAAACGGATCGTTCTTATTTGCCCGTTTCCGTTTTGCCAAAAAGAATTTGCAGAAAGACGGGAATGCTTGCTCTCGAGACATGTCCTTTCGTTACACTTCATATGAGAGAGCTCAGATCTCCGAAGGAATATTGTTCGAGGCATAAGGAAAAAGAAAATCTTTCCGAAACAAAAGAGAGTATAACGATCAGTTTTCCTGCAAACGGACAAGTATTTCTTTATCATCCCGGAGTTTCAAAAAACAGTCAGGAGATTCCTGTTCGATTGAGAAACTATCGTTATAAAAAAGATAGAAACCCTTCTCTGGTCTTAAACGGATCATTCAGTATTCCGATTCCTATTTCCGGTAATGCGAGTATTCCCATAGAGAGAGGAGAACATAGTCTTGCACTCAAGGAAGAGGGAAAAGAAATTCAAAAAATAAGATTTATCGTAAAATGAAATTCCTTTCTTCCTATTTGTATTTAGTTCCTTATTTTTTGCTCCTGATATTATTTCCGATTCCTCTATGGAACGGTTTTGCGTTGTGGTGGAACCACCAAACAATATTTAAATTCACCGTATTTGCAATCTGCATTCTGATACGAATCGGATCTGAATATGGAAACAAATATAAACCGATTCGAATTCTGATTCAAAACATTTCTTTTCTATTTTTACTTTTATTCCTTTTGTATGAAAGGAAATTTCAAGTTTCCGTTTCGTTTTCCCTATTTTCTTATTTTATCATCCATATTTCCTATTTGTGGAATGATTTTGTATTTCAGATCAAAGAACTTCCTTTCGGGATCCATTTGATATTTTTCAGTTATTTTTTATTCAGTAGTTTTCCTTTTTTTAAAAGGAAAAACCTGAGTTTCCTCTTTTTGGGAATACTCATTCTTCTTTTGGTCTTCACCTCATTGCAAAACCCGGAAAGAAAGGTTTCCAATCGGACTGTTTTCGATTCCAAACCAAACATCGATTTTACGATACCGAAGTTATCTAAGGATACGGATATCGTTGTTTTTTTTCTGGAAGGAGTCGGCAAAAAAGATCTGAATTTGAACCGATCGCAAAATTTTTCCAAAAAAAATCCTGTTTGGGAAGTGGATCATTTTTATATTTCCGTTCCTCATAGCAGCAAAAGCATATTTACGGCACTGACAGGGGTAACCCAAATCAGGGAAACCAGGCCGAATCTGAATCCGCTCCATTTAAGTGCGAGTCTTCCTAAAATACTCGAGAGAAACGGTTATGAAACGATCTTTCTTTTTTCCCAACCTTCCGTATTTGAAAATATAGATGAAATGGCAAAGAGGCTGTTTCAAATTCATTATGATAAGGAGAAGTTAAAATCCAAATTGAATTCCCGTTACAGTGAGTTCAGTTGGGGACTGGACGACAGGTCTTTATTGGATTTTGTAAAAAAATATTTGCCGGATTTTGAAAGGCCGATGTTTCTCTGGGTCGGTTTTTCCAATACCCATAGCCCGTATTTTGTTTCCGATTCCAATCCGTTTCCCGCGGAAAATTCTTCCGACCCTCATTCCCGATTTTTATCCGCATTGCAATTTAATTTGAGTTTGGTGGATGAAATGATAAATGAGATAACGAAAAAAAGAGGAAGAGATACTTTATTCATCCTTACCTCCGATCATGGGGAATCTTTCGGAGAAAGGGGATTCTTCGGGCATAATTATTCCGTTTATAATTCCGAAACCTTGGTTCCATTTATGATTCGTTATACGAAATCGAATGAAAGGAAACATTTTCCCGTAGGATCTCTCTCCGATTTTAAAACGAGTTTGCTCGCGCTCTTTGATTTTCCGGATGTCGGGATCCGGGAAGAAAAAAACTTTTTTAATAAAGAATATAAGATCGAACATAAATTCAAGTCCTGGAATTCCGATTCTTACATGGGTTATCTGGAAGGAGAAAAGAAATGGATCTATCATTCCCAATCGGACAGATTGTTTCTTACGAATTGGGACGAGACGGTTGAAACGGAACTAATGAATAGAAAGGACAAATCGGATTTTTTCAAACGATTCCATAAAGAAGATCCTTAGACCCGGGTATGAGACATTCGGATAGGATCTGTCTTTAGGAATACGATTCCCAACAGTATTTTGAAAAAAGAATGAAAAGGGCAAATGATCCTAAATGGTAATTTTGAGTTACTCCGTTTGGTTTTCTCCTAAAAAACATCTAGACAGGAACTAAGTCTAAATTTAGAATAATTCTAAGGAGTGAATCAATCATGCCACAAGTAACCTCTCACGCGCCTGATTTTAAGGCAACTGCCGTCGTCGGCCAAACTTTTAAAGAAATCAAATTATCCGATTACAAAGGAAAATGGGTCGTCCTTTTCTTTTACCCATTGGATTTCACTTTTGTATGTCCTACGGAAATCATCGAATACGATGCCAAACTCGAAGATTTCAGAAAAATCGGTGCAGAAGTTTTGGGAGTTTCCATCGACAGCGAGTTCTCTCACTTAGCTTGGAAAAATACCCCTAAAAAAGAAGGCGGGATCGGGGACGTAAAATACCCTTTGATTGCAGACAAAACAAAAGAAATCTCTAAGAATTTCGGAGTTTTGATTGAATCAGGTCCGGATGCAGGTGTTGCTCTACGGGGAACATTTATCATCGATCCGAGCGGAATCATTCGCCAAGCGACTGTGAACGATTTGCCTGTCGGTAGAAATATAGACGAAGCGCTTCGCCTCATCAAAGCATTCCAATTTGTGGAAAAACACGGTGAAGTTTGCCCTGCAAACTGGGACGAAGGCAA
Source organism: Leptospira kobayashii (assembly GCF_003114835.2). NCBI lineage: Bacteria > Pseudomonadati > Spirochaetota > Leptospiria > Leptospirales > Leptospiraceae > Leptospira > Leptospira kobayashii. The sequence goes on from NZ_AP025028.1 coordinate 1,510,677, forward strand.
AAAAACAATGAAAGCGGATCCAAAAGGTTCCAAAGACTATTTTGCCGCTGTAAATTAAAATTTCCTTCTACTCCAAATCAGACCTTATTCCAGTCTGGTTTGGAGAGACTATTTAGTCTAATAGTTAGGCAATATGAACACTACGATTGAAATTCCGAAAGTAAATCCAGATTTTTATCCGGCCGACGGATTCCCCAAGGGACTCTCTCGGAAAGTAGTAGAGTCGATCTCTCATATTAAAAACGAGCCTTCCTGGCTAACAGAGTTTAGGTTAAAGGCATTCTCCATCTATGAAGAAAAGCCTATGCCGGATTGGGGCTTTATTCCTCAGTTCCATATCAATATTGATGATTATGTTCATTATGTAGGGACCAACCAGAAAAAGAAAAAATCCTGGGACGAAGTGGATCCTGAAATTTTACGCAGTTTTGAAAAACTGGGCATCCCTGAGCACGAAAGAAAGTACCTGGCCGGTATGGAAACGATGAACGATTCCGAAACCATCTATGCCAACGTGAAAAAGGAGCTGACCGATCTAGGTATCATTTTTTGCGACATTGATACAGCCATCAAGGAATATCCGGAACTGGTTCGTCAGTATTTGGGAACCGTGGTAACGATCGGAGACAATAAATTTTCCGCCCTCAACTCATGTGTGTTTAGCGGTGGATCTTTTGCATACATTCCCAAAGGCATAAAAACACCGATGCCTCTTCAGGCTTATTTCAAAGTCACTGCCGCAAGTTCCGGCCAATACGAAAGAACACTTCTGATCGCAGACGAAGATTCCCATTTGGAATACAGCGAAGGTTGTACTTCCGTCCAAGACAAAGGAACCAATTTTCATACGGCAGTCGTCGAGCTTGTTGCCAAAAAGAATGCCAAGATATTTTATACTACCATCCAAAACTGGAAAAAGAACATGTACAATTGGACCGTAAAACGCGGAATATGCGAAGAAGCGGCACATATCACTTGGACGGATTGCAATATCGGTGCGAACACAATCAAATACCCCGGCATCATACTGAAAGGGGACCATTCCACAGGTGACGTACTTTCATTAGCGTTCGCGGGCGGCGGACAAGTGCAAGACACTGGGGCCCGAATCATTCACGTGGGAAAAAATACACGTTCCAATATTTTGGCAAAAGGAGTTGCCTTGGACGGAGGAATCAATTCCTATCGTGGACTTGTTAAATTCGAACCTTCCAGTAAAGGGTCTTATAGCCATATCAAATGCGACGGACTTATGATGGACAATCGTTCCCAGTCCCATGCTTATCCTTATAATGATGTTTCCGGAGAAGAGGGGACTTTGAATTACGAAGCCACCGTTTCCAAAATAGATGAAGACCAATTGTTCTATCTACAATCCAGAGGACTCAGCGAAGACGATTCCAAATTGCTGATCATCAACGGATTTTGCGAAGGCGTAACAAAACACTTGGATGTGGAATACTCTGTTGAAATGACAAAACTCATCCGAATGATTTTGGAAGACGGAAAAGTAATTTCCGAAGCCCCTGCACCGGCGGCAAAGGCTTAATTTTTTTAAGCCTGAAATACATATGAAAGAAGAAAAGTTTATACTGAAAGGGAAACGTCTGGAAGAGATCCAGGACTTTTGCAAGTCCATAGGGGTCGAAGCGTTTCGCGCCAAACAATTGTATACCGGCATTTATAAAAACCGTTATACATCCATTTCCCAATTCACGACTTTTTCCAAAGAACTCATCGCCAAAATATCGGAAAATGCGGAATACCCTGAAATCCAACTGGGACGCCAATTGATTTCGAAAGACGGAACCAGAAAATTTACATTCGAAGTGGAACCAGGTAAGGAGATCGAAACCGTTTGGATTCCTACTGCGGATGAAGAACGCAAAACCATCTGTATTTCCTCTCAAGTAGGTTGTACTCTCAATTGTGCTTTCTGTGCAACAGGACTTCTCGAATACAAAGGGAATTTGCATGCTTGGCAAATCCTGGATCAAATCATCCAAGTCGAAAAGATCGTAGGCGACCGTGCAACTAACATCGTTTTTATGGGAATGGGTGAGCCCATGCACAATTATTTTTCGGTAATGAAAGCGGCACATATTCTTCATGATAAAGATGCTTTCGGGTTGGGCGCCAAACGGATTACCATCTCTACCGCAGGAGTAGTTACGGGGATCACCCGTTTTATCGAAAATAAAGAACCTTTTAATTTCGCCATTTCACTCAATCATCCCAATCCCAACACCCGTCATACGATCATGGATGTGAATGTAAAACATCCTCTGGAGAAACTTCTGGCCGTGGCCCGCAGATTTACCCAGGAATTGGATCGAATGATTACATTTGAATATGTACTCATCCCTGATGTGAATATGGGTCGGGAAAATGCGGACAGACTCGTAAAGATTGCGAGATCCGTGAACAAATGCAAAATCAATGTCATTCCATTAAATACCGATTTCACTCAGTGGAGAAGACCTACCGAGGATGAAGTGGGGGAATTTGTTTCTTATTTGAGAGCGAAGGCGGGTGTACCTATCTTGAATAGACAGAGTCCCGGTCGGGATATCAACGGCGCATGCGGTATGCTCGCCTTAAAAGGTACCAGAAAAGAAGTTGAAGTTTAATAATTTAATATTCTAATACAGTCTTTATTTTTCTGGAAATCTGTGAATTCTTAGTTACTGTTTTTTCAGGAATGCGGTAATCATGATTACGATCGAAAAGGCTTGTGCGGGTCGTGTTCTTTCTATGTTGACCGCATAGTCAATCATTCTAATTTGGTATTGTTGAGGAGAGCCGAATCATGAAGAAGAGGTTGGCTGCGATTTTGCCCAAGGATTTTGTTTGGAAGTTCCCTTCCCAATTCAAACTTATCTTTGTTTATGTTCTGTTCTTTTTTGCCATTTTAACACTCTACCGATTTACCTTTCTCGGGGTTTATTTTTACCGTCTGGAAGATATAAAAACATCGGAGATGTTACGCGCTTTGCTTTTGGGAGTGCGATTCGACCTGGCTACGATCTCTATGGTTCTCGGCCTATTTGCGGTTTTATCCGCCGTTCCTTACTTAAACAGATATTCCTATTACCGTTTTTTTTGGGGTTATACACCCATTATACTCAGCCTTTGGATGATTTCTCATTTGGTTGCTGATATTATTTATTATGAGAATGCAAACAAACATATCGGTTATGAAGGATTTGTTTTTCTCGGCAAAGATTTGGGAGTTTTACTTAAATCCGCATTTGAACAAAATCCATTTCTCTCGATCGGAACTTTATTCTTTTTGGCGGTTTTTCTTCCTGTCTCCACATGGATCTTTAAAAAATTCAATCCTTACAAATACGTCGAACTTTCCTGGAAGCAGGAACTCATTCAATTAGTTCTGATACTTGCGGTGGTGATCATAGGGATCAGGGGAGGACTTCAGACTTCTCCCATACGCGCGACCAATGCGATTGTCTCCGGAAATACATTTGCGAATAACCTGGCGCTCAACGGTGTTTTCACATCCGTGATGGATATGAAAAGTCAATCCATTCCCGGTTTCCTTCGAATGGATTCGAAAGAATACATTGAAGTTGTAAGAAAAGAAATCTCTTACGAAGGAGCGGAATTCATCAGCAACCGTTATCCTCTTCTTCGTGTGCAAAAAGAAACTAACAAAGGAACTCCTCCCAATATAGTATTGATCTTATTGGAAAATTGGACGGGAAAATTCATCCGACCGATTTCTGACGGTTTGGTGGACGGAAAGGAAGTAGCACCTAATTTTAATCAGTTGATCAAGAAAGGAAAATTCTTCAATCATTTCATGGCTTCCGGTGGAAGGACCACAAACGGAATGATGTCTATCCTTACGGGAGTTCCCGACAGGCCGGGACTCACTGTGGTTCGAACGCATCAGGTGCTCGGAAACTTCTCCGGTCTCGGCAGTATTTTCGGAAAGATGGGATACGATACTTTTTTTGTCACCGGTGGTGATTTGAATTTTGATAATAAGAATACTTTGATGCCTCATTGGGGTTTTAAAGATGTCAATGGTGAAAAGGAAATCGTTAAACTGAATCGATTCAAATTAGGAAGTTGGGGATATGATGACGAAGATGTTTTAACCGTACTTCATGAAAAGATCTCTTCTTCCAAAAAACCTTTTCTGGGTGTCGCGTTGACTTTGACTACGCATTACCCTTATAGAACTCCCCATGAATCTTTTAATATTTTCAGCTCGGAAACAAGAGACTCAGATTTTTTAAATGTATATCATTATGCGGACTATGCAGTGGATCGGTTTATGAAAAAAGCGGAAGCTTCTCCGTATTTTTCAAATACCATTTTCGTGTTCGTTGCGGATCATACGCATCATAGATATCTGGATTATTATGATGATAGAAGAGTTCCGTTTTTGATTTATGCACCAGGTAGAGTGAAACCGGGTATAGAAGAGTCCATAGGATCGCAACTGGATGTAATCCCGACTATTCTTGGTTTGGTGGGAAAGGAAACATACTTCTCGGCCATGGGTAGGAACCTGCTAGCGAAAGAACGTTCCAAATCGGCATATTACGCTTACGGAAATCTATTCGGTTGGATACAAGACAATGTTTTTTATGCGCGATTTTTCGACGGGAAAGAGGACTTTGCATATGACACTGATCCTCCTCGTGAGAAAAAAGACATTTGTAAAATCAACCACGGGCCTTGCGATGATTTGGGAATCAAAGCAAGGGCATTTTTAAATTTGAGTTATGATCTTTTAAATCAAAATTTAATTTTTCCCACTGATAAAGAACTGGATAAAGTCATTCATAAGGAAATGTCCGCTGTAGAATAGAGATCGAAACAAAGATTGCAGTCTTTTAAGAGGCTGCGATATTCCTTTTTTTTCGTTTCATTTAAGTTCGGCCAAAGGTTGTTGGTTTCGTTTTTATCTTTCGTGTATTCAAACAATTCTTCCGTTGGAGAAGTTTTGTTCAATCTCAACATATAGTGCAGATCTTTGTATATAAAACTGAGCCCTACCCGGTATAGGGATGTTTCATTATTATTTGCGATAAAGATCTTTCTATCCGTCGGAACTTTGGTTAGAAGGGATTTTCCTTCCAGCTTTGCCATATAAGGGGCGATATCTTTTCTTCCTTCCAATCCCAGAAAGTCGATAATGGTGGGAATGATATCTATATTTTCCACATTCCTATCCTGATTGATTTTCAAAATCTGATCTCTTGTTTGCGATCTGAGTGATTCGGGAACATAAAAAAACATAGGGATGGAAACAGTTTCAATATGATTGCTTTCCACATGTCCGATGTATCCGTGTTCGAATATCGTTTCGCCGTGATCCGATGTAAAGATGACGAGAGTATCTTTTTGGAGATCTTCTTTTTCTAAAAAGTTCAGGACATCATCTACGAGAGAGTCCAAGTGTCTCACCGAATTGTCGTAAGGTGCCAGTATGTCTCTCCCTACGGGCAAAAACTCCGATTCTTTCGGAATAAAATAAGGAAAATGGTTTGTGTTGAAGTGCAGCACTCCTGCAAAAGAGTTACCGTTTTTTTTCAGCAAACTTACATGTTTTTTGAATTCCTTCACAGTTTTTCTATCATCGATTCCTATATCGTTGAAAGTAGGGTTTCCGCTTGTTTCTTTGTTCCAAAGATAATCTATTCCTGCGTTCTTAAAAAAACCTTCGAAATTATTCCAGCGAAAGCTATGGCTTGAGATAAAGAAGGTGGATAGATTCACAGCTTTGCCATACTCCCAAAACAAAGGGGAATTGTGAGTGAGTGCTACCGGTTGGTCAGGAGAAATTCCGGAAAGGATACTGGGCACCGAAATCAGAGTGGAACTGGAGTTGGAAAAACTGTTTTTGAACAAAACTTTGTTTCCGCCCGTGTTTGTCGCAAACCAACGATCCAATCGAGGAGTAGTATCCCTTTCATAGCCATACAATCCCATACTCTTTCTGCGTAGACTTTCTGCAATGATGAGAAGGACGTTCGGCTTGGATGTATTTGTTTCAATCCCCAGTTTCGGTTTGTTCCTGGATTGCAATCCCGCCGATCCAAGCCGGTCTCCCGTGAGCAAATTGTATACATTACGATTAATGAATACGACCGCATTAGTATCGGTTACATACATTTGATCGTTAAATCGTGCATTATTATGAAAAAAGAAATTAAGCAAAATGAGGCAGAGTATGAGTGCGAGATAAGTCCATCGGAAAAAACGAAACTTTTCCCTACGAGTGATCGAACGTAAGGCAAGATAGAAAATGAAAAATACAGTTACGAACAAAAGTAAGGAAACAATGGAAAGTCCGGCTTTGAATAAAACCCAACTATTATAAGGTTCCTGGAACATAAAAGAAAAGACAAAAAAATTGGGCATGATCCCCGAATACTGGTAGTACCCGTACGATCCTATCACTGCAATAGTGTAAAAAATGGCAATGGTGATTAGCAAAATTTCGTAAGTTCTTTTTGCTTTATTTGTACCGATTAAACTGAAGAGAAAAAAGCAGTAGAGAAATACGGAAAAAAAGATGGAACTTAAATAAAAAAATAATTGGACTAACTCGAATCCCTTAACAATTTCAAATCTAAAACCTAAATCAGTAGCCAATATCGTAACTGGGATTAGAAGTGATAAAACCCATTTTTTTATATTATTATTATGGACTGATTTCATGAATACCCCTGTATGAACTTCTCTCCAATTTCAATGAAATTTTGGGAACCAAATTGGACAAGCCCAAATAGGAACTTGACTAGTTGGTCAGTCATAATTCTTTTATATGGAGTATTAGGATTAAAATGAGAAAATTAGTTTTACTTATGATTTTATTGCATCTGGGACTTTTTGTATCCTGCCAGGATGTGATTGAAAAAAAATGCATCGCAGCTTGCGATCAGTTCGTATCTTGCACTCAGAAAGTGATGAAGATCGAGCTTGCACCCGAAGCCATCAAGACGGGACACACCTCTTGTCTGAACGGATGCACTACTTATAATAGTGAGATTCTGCAATGTTTCGAACAAGAACCTACTTCTTGTCAGGGTTTCGGAGAATGCGTGATTCAAATAGGAACACTCGAGTAAAAAATGACTACTACAGAAAGATTATTTTTCAGAATTCTAATTTTAATCGCATCCATCCCTATTTTATGCACTCTCCCTTTGGATGTAATCGATATCGATTCTTCCCAGTATGCGGAAATCGCGCGCGAGATGAATTTGTCGGGAGAATTTTTTACCATTATTGACAATGGTAGAAAGTATCTGGACAAACCTATTTTTACTTTTTGGACGATTGCCGCCTCGTATTCGTTATTCGGTGTAAATAACATTACATTCAGACTACCTGCATTATTTCTCAGTTTGTTGTCGGTATATTCCATTTTTCGTATTTCCATGTTGGTTTGGGAAAAAGAGAGACAAGCCTACTTGTCCTCACTCGCTTATTTGCTTGCTCCCGGTTTTTTTGCGATGGTGGTCGATCCGAAAATAGATGTTTATCTCACTGCCTACTTGGCGTTCACTTACCATTTTTATTATTTGGGAAGAAAGAAAGACACCCGTTATTATTATCTGATGTATCTTATGATGTCTATGGGTTTTGTTACAAAAGGTCCCATCAGCGTTGTGATTCCTGCGCTTTCCATCGGAGGAGACATTCTTTTCCGAAGAGATTGGAAGTTGCTTTGGGAGATGAGACCGATCACCGGGATTTTTGTTTTGGCATCTCTTCCTTTGTTCTGGTGTTTTCATCTTTACCGGGAGTACAATTCGTACGGTCCCACTTTCTTTTTATGGATTCAATCCTTCGGACGATTTTACAAGGATATGTATGATGTGAAGTTTGATCCGTTCTACTTTTACAAAAGTTTTGCCTGGGCATTCTTTAGTGGAGTCATTCCACTCTTTTTGTATGTAGTGTTCAGATCTTATAAATACTTTAAGTCGGTAGGTTGGAAAGAGATACTGAGAAAGATCAAAGACAATGAATACAAAGGGGAAGATTTCGTGATTCCCTTCTGGCTCTTTTTGTTTTTATTTCTAATTTCCTTTTCCCGTTTTCCTCTTCCTCAGTATATTTATTGGATTTTACCTGCGGGAGCACTTTACTTCGGTAAAATTTCGGAAGAGAGTTTGTTTACTTCTTCGGCGAAACGAATCCGCCCTTCCTTTATGATCGCGGGGATCGTCTACTTGGTTTCTTATTTTTTGCTTCCTTTGTTTGTGAACGAAGTAGGAGTTCTGTATTATGTTTTTGCATTTGTGGGAATCGCATTTATACTGATCTCCGCACAAATTCTACCTCTCGAAATTTTAGTGACCACTACCGGCGCTTGTCTCTTTTTGGGAGCGATCAGTTTGGTATACTATCCTCTTCTTACAAGTTATCAACCTTCCCATCTTTTTGGTAAGGAGATTCAAAAACTGGAACCGGAAGAACCGATTCTTTATACATATCGCATTTCCCATTCCAAAAGATCTTATGCGTTTTATTCCAACAGATTGTTCCGTAATATCTACGATTCGGGGAAAATCGAAAAGGCTTGGGAAGGAAGAGAAAAACGTCTGGTCGTGGTTCCCACTGAGTTTTTGGGAGCGCTCCAGGAAACGGCGGGAAAGAAATACATCATTGAACCCATTTTGGAGAAAGAATCCTACAAAGTGGCCACTCCCACGGTCGCTTTCCTGAAAAAGGAGTCCAGACACCTCGTTACTAAGAAAATTTCTCTGGTTTGGTTGAAAAAGACTCAGGGAAAACCGTAAAATTCACGAAACATAAACTAGGCTAAATTGTGTAAGTCTGGTTTTTAGGGCCCTTTGGTGTAAATCAGGGCCTTTTTTTTTACCCTCATCTTTTTTCGATTATATCTCAAATGGTACACTTATCATTCCGCTCGTTCGTACGAACACTAGGGATCTTTGTTTTGTCAAAAAATTATCACTTGATCCTTTTGGATATTTGTATTAATCTCTTGCCTCTGTGTAATGAAAATTTGCAGTCGTTATATGAGATTTTTTTTTCGTCTCATATCCGTACTGAACGTATCCTATAAAAAATCTAACCTATGAAAAGTCTGAAACATATACTTGGCATTTATACCTTCCTATCTATTGTCCTTTTGGCATTTGTAGTTTCCAGTTTGATCCTTTATCTTTCCTGGAATATGTTGGTGAACGTTTACAAAGGCGAAATGAGAAACGCAGGTAAAAGCGCAGGTTCCGAATTGGTTTCCTATTACCAATCTCAGCTACGTGTGGCGGGAATGTTGGCGAAACAAAATGAAGTGTTGGACGGGCTTAAGACTTTAAACGGAACAGCTGCTACAAAACAATTCGTAGAGATCGTAAATGATTCCAAGGGAGAATATGAAAATATATTCCTTTCCGTTCCGGAATATACCGCACGCATCTTTGCGGCAGGAATTCCCAGATCCATCGGTTTCAAATTGGAAAAAGAAAAAACAGGCAAAAACGTAGAAGAGGCATTGGCGGGAAAAATATCCATCGGCTTTGTCCATGAATCTCCGATTACCGGTCTTCCCGTTAGTTTGATTTCAGTCCCTGTAAAAGATGCAAAAGACAAAGTAGTGGGAATTCTTTGGATTGCACTCAACCTCGAGGAAGTTTCCAAAAGGATGGTCGAAGGAGTGCATGTGGGAACATCGGGTTATGTTTCCGCAGTCACGACGGAAGGAATGGTATTTGCCCACCCGCAAAAATCCCAAATTTTAAAATTGAACTTGAAAAAGGTTCCATTCGGTCAACAGATGTTAGCTGCCAAATCCGGTGAATTCATCCACTACGAATTTCAAGGAACCGATCGTATGATGCTCATTCATCGTTTGGAAGAATGGAGAACTATCATCGGAGTCGTACTTCCCAAATCGGAAATCAAAAACGAATTCGCAAAAGTCGCGCTTTATGCGGCACTTGCCGCCATTCTGATCACTGCGGTTGTTATCATAGGAATTTTCATTTTACTGAATAAGAGATTGAAGCCTTTGGAGGAATCGGGAGCTGTTTTGGAAAAAATGGCAAAAGGAGATTTGACGGAAGATTTGAAACCTGCTTATAACGATGAGATCGGCAGGATGAGTATGTCTCTCAACCGTTTCATCAAAAGCATCCGCACTTCCGTCCGTGAAATCCAAGTCGTAGCGGAAGAAATCGCATCTTCTTCGGAAGAGTTGAATCGTTCTTCGGATTCTTTTTCGGAAATGGCGCAAAGCACCGCAGCTTCCTCCGAAGAGATTTCCGCAACCACGGAAGAAGTTTTGTCCAGTATGGAAAGCACCGCCGCGTCTACCGTTAAACAACATACCAACATACAAGAGTTTCACGAAAAAATCATGGAGCTGTCCCAAGGTGCGAAACAGATCGGGAAAGATACCGAATCCGCTCTTTCCAATACGGAAAACATCACCAAACAAGCAAAGTTGGGTGGAGAATCTTTGAATCAGATGAAAGATATGATCGCTCTTATCTTGGAATCTTCCACGGAAATGAGAGAAGTGATCGGAATCATCGATGAGATTTCGGAACAAACGAGCCTACTTGCGTTGAATGCAGCCATTGAAGCCGCGAGAGCGGGGGAGGCAGGTAGAGGTTTCGCGGTGGTAGCAGAGGAGATTTCCAAACTTTCGGACAAGACCGCGCATTCCATTCAGTCCATTGAAGATATGATCGGAAAAAACAGTCAGGATCTGGAAGCGGGTGCGAAAGGAATCAGGTCTTCGGTGGAATTACTCAACCATATCATCAAAGAAATCGGCCAAGTAGAAACCGTGATGAAGCGGCTTTATGATGCGACTCAGTCCCAATTGAGCTACAATCGGGAGGTTGATGAGAGATCGGAAGAAGTGGGAAGGGAGTCGGACTTCCTCAGAAGCTCGATGGAAGAACAAAAAAAGGCGATGCAGCAGATTTCCTTATCGGTAGTAGGGATTAATAATGAGACAATGCACATTGCTTCCGGGTCGGAACAGGTGGCATCTTCGTCTAAGAACCTGTCCCATACGGCTGAGACTCTTAGGGTTGTGACTCAAAGATTCAAAATTCCGGCAGAATGAATCCGATTTGAAGTAATATTTTTAGTAGTTTTCCTTAAATTTAGAAATTTAGAATATAATGATTTTCTAAATCGAATTGTCTTAAAATATCTATTTGAGAATAAGAATCAATTACAGTCCTGCCGGGAGATTTTTTAGTTATGTCTCCTTATTAGTTTTTTCTAATCAGAAAACTCATACATACTTGCTTTTTTTCTTATTTTACCTTTCCTTGTCAGAAGACAGTGTAAACGGGCTCAGGATTTCTTCGAATGAACATAAAAATACTCAAGATCTCTGTGCCGATCGTAGCAATTGCCGCGGTCGCATATTTGATTTTTTCACCAAGCCGTTATGTGGGTTATTCTCCGGATCAACCCATCCCTTTTAACCACAAAATTCATGCGGGCGACAACAAGATAGATTGTAAGTATTGCCATATTGGTGTAGAGACATCTGCCCATGCGACAATACCACCTAGCTCCACTTGTATGAATTGTCATGGTGGTGCATACGGAAACGTTGCTGGTAAACAAGAACATGTTAAATGGTTAAATCAACAATTTGACAACAAAACACCCGTTCCCTGGGTTCGCATTCATGACCAACCAGATTTTGTTTTCTTCAATCATTCGCGTCACGTGCAAAGGGGAGTGGATTGTTCCACTTGCCACGGAAACGTAGCCGAGATGGTCAAGGTCAAACAAACCAAATCGTTAAACATGGGTTTCTGCGTGGATTGCCACCGGGAAAACAATGCGCCAAACGATTGTTCTACTTGTCACAGGTAATCCGGAGGACTTAAGAGAATATATATGATGAAAGATGATACTTTCCAAAAAGAGAAAAAAGCCCACTGGCAGTCTTACGAACTCCGCGGATCCAAAGAAGAATCGCAACTTCGTAAACAAGAATTTTACACATCTCCGGATCCTCTGATCGCAAGGATCAAAAAAGGCGATTTCGATCGCAAAACTTTCCTTAAGTTTATGGGTGCTTCCGTTGTGATGACGACGGTAGGTTGTATCCCAAAACCGCAAGAAAAGATTCTTCCTTATGTAAATCTTACTTTCAAAAATGAAAAGGACGAAATCGAACAATACGACTTCGTAAAACATGGCAAGTCTTATCACTATGCTTCCGTTTGCGGAGAGTGTGGTGCTGGATGCGGGATCTTAGTAAAAGCCCGAGACGGACGTCCTTTGAAATTGGAAGGAAATCCGAATCACCCTGTTTCTCAAGGTGCACTTTGTGCATCCGGTCAGGCAGCTATTTTTGACCTTTATGATTCTGACAGAGCAAAAGAGCCTGTTCAAATCATCGAAGGCAAAGCAAAAGCTTCCGATTGGTTCGTACTCGATAAAGACGTAAAAGATAAACTTTCCGCAAACAAAGGTAAGACGGTGGTGGTGACAAAACCTCTTCCTTCTTCCTCTTCCCAAGAGATCGTAAATGATTTCCTAAGATCAGTTGGCGGTGGAAAACATTACGAAATTTTACTTGGAACTTCCGAAGATGCAATTACAATCGCTCAGGAAAAATCCTACGGCAAAGCGGTTCTTCCGAACTACCATTTCGACAAAGCAAAAGTAATCCTATCGATTGATTGTGATTTTCTTGGAGAGTGGCTTTCTTCCGTAGAATTCCAAAAAGACTTCGCAAAAAGAAGAGACCTGGTTAAACAAAAATCCAAAGATTTCAACAAGTTCATCGCAGCGGAAACTCATCCTACGATGACAGGAACCAATGCAGACCAAAGAGTTCCTCTTAAGCCGGGCGATCAAAGAAAGTTTGTTTTAGCTGTTGCTAAAGCACTTTCCGATTTAGGTGTGGGCGGAATCTCGGGAGTTGCGGGTCTTGACTTAGCTAAGACTGCAGCTGAGCTTGGAATCCCGAAAGAACTCATTACGAAAACCGCGACCGCACTTGCAAGTGCTAAGGGTGAATCCTTGGTTGTTGCCGGCGGATCTAGTGCGGAAACTGCAGATGCGGTTGATTTGCAAATCGCTGTGAATATGTTGAATAGTGCACTTGGTAACGACGGTAAGACGATCGATTCCACAAGTGTGCGAAAAAACGGACGCACAGATTATTACGCAAACCTTTCCACTCTTGCAAAAGATTTGAAAGACGGCAAAGTAGGCGTGGTTTTCCTTTACGGATTCAACCCGGTTTATTCCGCTCCGAACGGAGAAGAATGGAAAAACCTGCTTCACCAAGCGGCGCAAATCGTAACACTCAGCGACAGAGTGGATGAAACGGCACTTGCTTCCAATTGGCTGGCACCTGCTTCCCACTTCCTTGAGTCTTGGGGAGATGCGGAGCCTTTCAGCGGAATCGCAACCATCCAACAACCTACCATTCGTCCTCTTTTCAGCTCCAGATCTTTCGAAGATTCTTTGATCGCTTGGGCGGGTGGAAGTTTACTGGGTGCTTCTTCTTATTACGATTACCTGAAAACAAAGTATTCTAAAAAAACAAACTGGGAAGAGCTGCTTCGCAGTGGAATTTACAATACTGCGGGAAATCGCAAAGCCGACAAAGGAGCTCGCGGATTCAAAGGGGCAATCGCTCCTCTCGCTGCTTCCAAGTCAGGCTTGACACTTTCGTTATACACTAGTTCTGCGGTAAAAGACGGAGCGCGTGCAAACAACTCCCAGCTGCAAGAACTTCCGGATCCTGTTTCCAAAGTAACTTGGGACAATTATGTTGCCATCAGTCCACAATTTTCACGTTCTTCAGGAATCAAACTGAATGATGTGGTGAAGGTAACTGTAGGGGACAAGTCCTTCGAATTGCCAGCTCTCGTTCAACCGGGTCTTCACCCGGAAGCAGTGGGAATCGCAATCGGTTACGGACGCACTGCAGTCGGTGAAATCGGAAACGGTGTAGGTAAGAATGCAAGTGTTCTTGCACCTATCACAAAAGACGGAATCGTTTATTCCGGACTTTCCGTATCCGTTGAACCTACAGGCAAAAAATACAAACTAGCTACCACTCAAGATCACCATATGATGTCTCCCGGTGTGATGATGGGAGTTGAGTGGAAAGAAAGACCTCTTATCATTTCCGCAAAAATCCAAGATTACGATAAGAACCCTTCCGCTAACATCCCTGAGCCTGAGATTCCAAAAATCCTAGTCGATGGAAAGTTGGTTCGTGCACAAGGGGCAAACGCTCCTGCCGACCAACCGGGAAGCCAATTCCAATACCCAGGATACAAATGGGGAATGGCAGTGGATCTTACTTCCTGCACAGGATGCGGTTCTTGCGTAGTTGCATGTAGCATTGAAAACAACGTTCCTATGGTAGGACGTGACGAAGTCAGAATGGGTCGTGAGATGCATTGGCTTCGTATCGACCGTTATTATATCGGTGACCCAGAAGTTCCTGAGTCCATCGAAATTGCTCACCAACCATTGATGTGCCAACATTGTGACAATGCTCCATGTGAGACTGTTTGTCCGGTGGCTGCGACAGTTCATAGTTCGGAAGGGGTTAACGACATGGTTTACAACCGTTGCGTGGGAACTCGTTACTGTTCTAACAACTGCCCGTATAAGGTTCGTCGTTTCAATTGGTTAGAGCATTGGAATGAGCACAATCTTTTGGGAGAAAGCACTTACACTTTCAAAGCAACTCCTCCGCGTAACTTAGGTTTGAACCCGGAACTTACGGTTCGTTCTCGTGGTGTTATGGAAAAATGTAACTTCTGTTCTTCACGTGTAGCAGAAGCTAAAATCCAAGCCAAAAACGAAGGACGAACTCTCCGAGACGGGGAAGCATCCTGTGCTTGCGAGCAGTCTTGCCCGTCGGATTCCATTGTTTTCGGTAACGTAAATGATCCGGAATCAAGAGTCGCGAAATTATTAAAAGACCCAAGATCTTATAAACTCTTGGAGTATTTGAACATTGGACCTGCGGTCAGCTACCTGACTCGAGTTCGTAACAACGTTTAGGGAGCACGAGCGTTTATGTCAATAGCACAAGCAGTTCGAGATAAATTGGACATCCCCGACCTGGTAACAGGCGGGAAAAGCATCAAAGATGTAACATCTGATATCGCCAAACCGAATGAGGATTTTCCCACAAAACTGTGGTGGAATACTTTCACTTTGGTCGCAACGATCACACTCATCGACGTTGCCATCATCGGTTATCTATTTTATGAAGGTCTTTACCTACTCGGGATCAACAACCCGGTTGGTTGGGGATTTTTCGTAGTAAACTTCGTATTCTGGATTGGTATCGGTCACGCAGGAACTTTGATTTCTGCGGTATTATTCCTTTTCCGTCAAGGTTGGAGAACAGGGATCAACAGAGCTGCGGAAGCGATGACGATTTTTGCCGTTCTTGTTGCCGCATCCAACTTGATCCTTCACGTAGGACGCCCTTGGGTAGGATTCTGGCTTTTCCCTTATCCGAATGAAAGGGGTCCTCTTTGGGTGAACTTCCGATCTCCTCTGATCTGGGATACATTCGCGGTATCTACTTACCTTTCCATCTCGGTGGTATTCTGGTACATCGGACTCATTCCCGATTTAGCATCTCTTAGAGATAGAGCAACGGAAACTTGGAGAAAGAGTCTTTATAACATTCTTTCTTTCGGTTGGGTCGGTTCCGCTCGCGCTTGGTCTCATATGGAAATCGTATGTATGATTCTCGCGGCACTTTCCACACCACTCGTTCTTTCGGTTCACACAATCGTATCTTTTGACTTCGCTGTTTCCATTTTGCCTGGTTGGCATACTACGATCTTTCCACCGTACTTTGTTGCCGGTGCGATCTTTTCCGGTTTTGCCATGGTGGTAACTCTTATGGTAATCGCTCGGGAAGTATTCAACCTAAAAGACTACATCACCGGAAAACACTTGGACAACATGAACAAAATCATGATGGTTACCGGTCTCATCGTAGGTCTTGCTTACGGAACTGAGTTTTTCATCGCTTGGTATTCCGGTAACGAATACGAAGGATTTGCATTCTGGAACAGAGCCTTCGGTCCTTACGGTTGGGCTTATTTCATTATGATTTCCTGTAACGTTCTCAGTCCGCAAGTGTTCTGGTTCAGAAAACTTCGTTACAATATCCCTGTGATGTTCATCGCATCTCTCGTTGTAAACGTGGGGATGTGGTTTGAAAGATTTGTGATCATGATGACACTCAACCGCGACTTTTTACCCTCCAGTTGGGCCATGTATACTCCCACTCTTTTCGACTATGCAATGTTAATCGGAACTTTCGGTATCTTCTTCACATTATTCCTGATGTGGTGTCGAATCATGCCGGTGATTGCGATTGCGGAAGTAAAAACGGTTATGCCTGCAAAAGAAGGAGCACATCACTAATATGTATCTTCCTAAACTAGAACAATTTCATAAATACAAAGAGATGGAAGAAGGGGTTTTCGGCCTCTTCGACACTCCCGATGCGATCATTCATGCAGCGGAAAAAACCAAGGAAAAAAACTACGAAGGTTTTGATTGCCTGCTTCCTTATCCTGTTCACGGGATTGACGAAGCGATGGGAACACCTAGATCGGGACTTCCTTGGGTGACTTTCTTTGCAGGGATTTTCGGATGCACGATCGGTATTTTATTTCAATACCTAACACACGCTCATGACTGGCCTTTGAATATCGCAGGTAAGTCTTTGAACGCATGGTTTGCTTACGTTCCCATCATTTTCGAATTAACCGTTTTCGCAGCAGGTATTTACACTGTTGTGGCCCTCTTTTTCCTTTCCGGTCTTCCTAAGGCAAATAGAAGGATTCTTCATAAAGACATCACTTCTCATAAATTTGCCCTTTGGATTCCGAAACATGCAAAAGGTTATAACGAATCGGAAGTTGTTTCCTTTATCAAAGGACTCGGCGGCACGGAAGTGACTGTTGTAAAATCGGAGAACAAATAGATGAAAAATATCATTTTACGTTTGTTATTCGCATTAGCACTTCTTTCTTTAGCGAACTGCGAATACAAGACACCAGTTTGGGAATATTTTCCCAATATGTATGATTCTCCTGCAAGAGAATCCCAAGAGGCGGATTCGTTTTCCAGAAACGGAGCGGCTTCCCGTATTCCTCCCCAAGGTGCGATTCCTGTAGGATATTACCCTTATCCTTATACTGCTGTCGCCACTCCTGACAATCTTACAAACCCTGACAAAGGATTGAAAAATCCGATCGTAAAAGCGAATTTAGGTGATTTGATGTTAGGTGAAAAAAGATACCAAACCTATTGTTCTCCTTGTCATGGAGTTCGTGGAGCTGGAAACGGAAACGTAGTCGGTCCTTATCCAAGGTTTGCTCAGTCTCCTCCTCCTGTGACTTCGGACAAAATCCGTTCCTGGTCTGACGGACAAATCTATCATATCATCACTATGGGTCGTGGTCTGATGGGAAGTTATGCTTTCCAGATCGAACCGGAAGATCGTTGGAAACTCATTGCTTACATTCGTAAATTGCAAGAGTTCGAAGCCAAAAATCAAAAGCTGAGCCAGGCAAACTAGAGGAAACTATGAGCGCACACAAAGCAGCTAAACTAGACGAAAAACTTTTACAATTCAAGCTTCCTGCCAATTTGCGAAACGCTTTGATCGCAATGATTGGAATCGGGGTAGTGAGTCTACTTGTATCCTTTCTCGGTTATGGACACGAAACATCCCGTCATATGGATGAAGCAGGACGTTTCCACCATACCAACCTGGGTTATCATGCGCTTCTTGTAGCAACTTACTTTGTTGCAGGGCTTGCCATTACCGGGATTTTCTTCACTGCCATCCAGCACCTAACAGGATCTCATTGGTCAGTGACTGTAAGACGTCTTTTCGAAACTTACGGATTATTCGTACCTGTTCTGGGAGTTCTTCTGATCGGTGTTCTTTTCGGAATGCATGATCTGTATGAATGGGCGGATGCTACGATTCGTGAAAAAGACCATTTGATTCATCACAAAAGCGGATATTTGAATCCGACTGCGTTTATCATTCGAATTGTTCTTTTTCTGGTCGTATGGACTGTGTTTGCTTATATCTTCCACAGCAAATCCGTAGGGCAGGACAAAGACAAAGAGGTCGGAACAACAAAGACACTTGCCAAATTTTCCGGCGGGTTCATTCTGTTTTTTGCACTTTCCTGGTGTTTGTTCGCATTTGATCTTCTCATGTCCCTTTCTCCTCACTGGTTTTCCACTATGTTCGGAGTTTATACATTTGCAGGTGCTTTCCAAACCAGTCTTGCTTCTTACCTATTAGTGATCGCAATCTTGAAAAAGAACGGTTTCTACGGAGAAGTGGTGAATGAAAACCATTACCATGATATCGCAAAATTTTTACTAGGTATGACCACTTTCTGGGCTTACGTAGGATTCTCTCAGTTCATGTTGATCTGGTATGCAAACATCCCGGAAGAAACTTTTTTCTACGAGATGAGACTTACAGGAGGATGGGGTTATACTACTCTTCTTCTTCCTTTTGTAAAATTCGTAATTCCATTTTTACTTCTTTTGAACCGTCCTAACAAACGTGATTTGGATTTTCTATGGAAGATGGCAATTTGGATTTTCGCAGTTCAGTTTTTTGAATTATTCTGGTTGGTTTTCCCTGCCAGTTTCGAAAAATTCTCGTTCGTTCACTTCGGATTGGCTCTGGGAGCAACGATCGGAACGATCGGACTTTTCGGACTTTTTGTCTTTAAAAAATTGGAAAAACACAGTCTGGTTCCGGTCGGTGATCCAAGGTTAGACGAATGTCTACACCACAATCAATAGGTAAATGAATATGAAAAAGACAATCCTAATTAGCACTCTCGCTTTAGCAGGCTTTGTAAATTGTTCTCATAATGCGCAAGTTGCTTGGCATAAACTTTGTGATGCAAAAACAAACAAGGCAACATTGGATTTTACGGTTCCGTTGTATGCGGAAGCGGATAACAAGTCCAATGTGGTTGAATTTGTTCCGGTAGGAACCGTCGTAAAAGTTTTTGAAAACAGAAATCATAACGTATGGGCGCCGAGATATTTTATCCGTGTTCAAACTGCGAAGAATGAAGGTTATATGAACCCGAAATGTTTCATAGTGAATCAAGACCCGGAACAAAGCGTATGGCGTTATTCTAAAAACCTTGTGAAAGATTACAAATTCTTCTATGACCCGAATGATAAAGAACATTATCCTAAAGGTTATGAGTACGGAACTTTGAAAGATCTTCCTAAAGATAAGATTCCTTTGGCTGAACTTACAAAGGGATTGGAAGATACGGAATACGTGAATAAAAACATTCTGAAACAAAACTAAACGAATCTTTCAAGACTTCGTTTTGGGAAGCCCAGGGTTTAACGCCTTGGGCTTTTTTATTTGGGAAGAAAGATTTGAAATTCGGTTCCGTTCTTGGAAGTGAGAAAGCGGATTTCTCCTTCGTGTTTTTCTATCACTCTTTTTACTATATCTAGTCCGAGCCCGCTTCCTTCTCCCGGTGCCTTTGTTGTAAAAAAGGGTTCGAAGATGCGAGGTTGTATTTCAATCGGAATCCCTGTACCGGTGTCTTTGATGGAAACAATGATATGGGCTTCCGCATTTTTGATTTTGATCGTTAGGGTTCCTTTGTAATTCATAGCCTGGATCGCATTGAATATGAGATTGGTCCAGGCTTGCATCAAGTCATCCGCATAACATGGAATATCCGGACATTCTTCGAATTCCTTAATAACTTCTATTCCTTTTTTCAGTTGGTTTTGATGGATTGTTAAAACTGTTTCCAGGTTTTTCGCGATATTCGTAGGCGCTTTCATTCCGGAGATATCAATATGAGAGAAGTTTTTTAAAGCATATACAATCTTTGCAATACGACCAATGGACTCGCGAATGGAATTTAAATGTTGAAAAGAACGAATATGATACATTCCGAAGGTGAAAATTTCATAAAAATCCTGATACTTCGTAAACAATTTGATTTGATCCAGACTATCTTGGATTCCCATATCAACGATTTCATCTGCGATATGGGAAGGATTTTTTACATTCAGAAGATTCAATTCCTCTGTTAGTTTTTTTTTGAGCTTACGCGCTTCCATCCCGTGTCGCATATTATCCAGATGGGAGGAAACTTGAATCCATTCCTTTACTTCTTCCAATATGTTTTCAGGTGAAGTTTTGAATAATTGAATGAAGCGATGTAAATTCGATTGAAGATTTTCCAAACTATCTTGGATGAGTTCGCTCGATGCTTTCATCGCTCCGATAGGATTATTGATTTCATGTGCGATCCCTGCTATCAATTGCCCGAGAGATGCCATCTTTTCGGAAAGTATCAATTTATTTTGGGTTTTTTTCAAAGTATCTATCGCAAATTCAAGTTCCGCTTTTTGATCCTGGATCAATCTGTTTCTTTCTTCAATATCCTGGATTGCACGCCTAAGTGTTTCCGCTTCCTTCAATGAAGAAAGATCCAATACGGAAATAAGAAATCGTTCCTGTTTTCCTATAATGAAAAGTCTGCCAGAAACGAGCAGGGGAATCCTTTTCTCGTTTTTTGTAATTCCTTCGACGGAAATAGGAACCACGGGATCATCCAGATTCAAAGTCAGGTCTTTGATAAGTGACGGTCTGGAAAACAGTTTATCAAGGAATGATCCCAACATTTCGTGTTTCTCGAATTCAAATAAGGTATGCAAAGCGGGGTTTGTATCTAATATTTTACCATCTAACGGATCAATAATGAGGACCGGTTCGTTTGTAAGTTGATAGAAAGTACGGAATCTTTCTTCGCTTGATTTAAGCTCTTCTTCATAAAGACGTTTTTCGTTAACATCTTCCATGACTCCGAACATATGAGTGATATTTCCGGAATCGTCTTTTAGGAAAGTTCCCCTATCTTCCAGGTATATATAATCGCCGTCTTTTTTTTTGAAACGATAAATATCGTTGTAAATACCGGACCCGATTTTTGCGGACTCGAAAATTTCTTTGGAATTCGCTCTTTCGTCAGGGTGAATCGAATCGAACCATTCGGACAGATTGAACCTTTTGAATTCTTCCTCCGAGTATCCTGTAACCTTAGTTATAGCGCCGGCCCATATTATATTTTCAGTCTCCATATCGACTTCGTATAACATTTGAGCGGTTTGTTCCGCAACGATTCGAAATCTTTCCTCGCTCTTTCTGATTTCTTCTTCGGCCAATCTTTTGGAAGTAACATCTTCCAACACACCGAACATTCTAGTGGAATGAAAGTGGTCTCCTTTTACATAGACGCCTCTTTCGTTAATATCGATATAATTCCCTTCTTTTGTTTTAAATCGATAAGTGTCTTTAAAGGAGATTTCGTTTCGGATGGAAAATTCCAAATTTTTCTGAACCCGAAAAATATCGTCAGGATGAATTAATTTCGCCCAACCGATGATATCCAAATCGAATTCCGCTTTCGTATAACCTAATACCTCTTTGATGGCTCCTTCCCAGTATATCTTTCCCGAAGGAATATCATATTCGTAAACGATGAGCCCGGTTTGTTCCGCTATCGTTTTAAAACGGAAGTCATTCTCTTTTAAGTAAATTTCTTGTTGCTTAACTTTTGTTACATCTTGTGCAATTCCGAGAATTTCCTCCACTCTGCCGGTCGCCTTGTTTAGTTTGAAAACTGTTTCCCAGGTATGTAACCAAAGATAGTCGCCTGTTTTTTTTCTTAAACGGAATTCCAATTCTTTTGAAGGCAGACTGGGATTTTCCAACATGATTTGTAAATGTTCTCTCAGGTTGTCCGTGTCTTCCGGATGGACATGGGAATTTAGCAGGTCTGTTGAGTTGAAGGAAGAAAACTCCGTTTCTTGGTAGCCTAGAAGGTTTTCGAAATTATTATTAAAATAAGTATAGGATCGGTCTTCTAGGTTTAAGATATATAAAATTCCCGGAAGCGTTTTGGTAATTCTGGTGATCAAATCTTGGTTTTTGATAATTTGTTTTTCCAATTCCAAAATTTTTCTTTTATCTTTAATAAGTCCTCTTACATGCAGACTACCGTCGAAGTAGGGAATCGCCAGTGTATGAATCTCGCAAGGAATGGTTTGGCCGAATTTATCCTTATGCGTCCAATCAAAAATGCAGGAACCTGTTCTTATCGTCTCTTCGATATAAAACATGGCTGCATCTTGAGAATATTTGCCATCCGGCTGATAATCCGGACTAAGACCGTAAGGGGTCATTCCTAATAATTCGTTTTTGCTATAATGGAAAAAATCACAAGCACTTGGATTTGCTTCCACGAAAAAGCCACTGACCGGATCAAATACAACGATAGCGTCCGTATCAAATTCGAACATTTTACGATATCGCTCTTCTGAAATTTGAAATAGTTTGCTATTGCTAATTTCTTTTTCTAAAGCTGCAATTCGATCGAGAGCTTCTTCAAATGTCTTTGGCCTCGGATAATCCATTTATCAGCATTCAGTTTTAATAAAAAATTTACTTTGACAATCTAAAATTTTAGAATGATATAGTTTCACATTATGGGTCAAAAACGTACTATTGCCACTTCCGCTTCGGAAGAAAGACTCGAAAAACTTTTAGAAGAAAGACTGAAATCAGGTGCAAATCAAACCGTTATTGACAATAGGATTTGGGATCTTTTCGGAGAGACATGGTGTGTGATGTTCACGGATCTGTCCGGCTTTTCTCGTGGGGTGGCTCAGTTCGGAATCATTCATTTTTTACAAACGATCTACGAGTCTCAAAGAATCCTGATTCCGGTATTGGACGAATACGATGGGATTTTATTAAAAGATGAAGGGGATAGTTTTTTGGTATTGTTCCGGAACACTAATAAGGCCATTCAGTGTGCGATACAGATGCAAAAAACGGTTAAAAAATATAACGAAGGTAAGTTGGCAGAAGAGCAGATTTTGTTATGCGTTGGCTTAGGATACGGAAAGATTCTGAAGATTGGAGATACCGATGTTTTTGGATCCGAAGTGAATGCAGCTTCCAAACTAGGAGAGGATACAGCAAAAGCATGGGATATTTTAGTGACTAGTTCCGTAAAAGAAAATGCGGAGACTGTAGTTGATTTCGATTTTGAAGAGATCGAAGATGTTCCTCCGGGGGCTGACGGAGCATTTCGCCTTATGTATTCTTTGGATGATTCCAAGTGGGTGGTTTTATGAATTCTTCTCATAACGAAACCATGGCTTTGTTTGGAATTTATTTCTTGCTTCCTTATGTTGCTTTTTTCATTTTCCTTTTTTCTTATTTCGTATTATTTCTAGTTGTGAAACTTTCCAAATCCGATTTAAGGTTTTTATTTTTCCCTTCTCTTTGTTTTGCGCTTCCTTTTTCCGTACTGGTAGGCTCCCTTTGTTTTTATCTCAGCATTGCATTGCAGTTACAAACTGCCGTTGTGTTCTGGATGATTTTGTTCTTTTGCCCTCTGATAGGAATATTAATTTCAAAACGGATCTTTATTACAAAAACATCTTAACAGAACCATGTTACTCTACTTTATACTCTTTCACCCTGTTCTTACTTTAGCGATCTTCCCGATCTATTGGTTGGGTAATTTTATTTTAGCGACAAAGTATAACTTGAAATTCGATTTTCTACTTATCTATTTTGCAGGGTTTACCTTTACAATCCTGGGCATGCCCTTGACATTTTTATTTTTATCATTTCCTTTCGTTTGGTTACAGACATTGTTAGTCGCTGTATCTTATTTACTGCTTTTAGTTGGCGGTGGATTTGCTTCGATTATTTATACCAGCAAAATCAGTATAAAAATTCAAAAATAGTTCTATGTTCTCCTATGATTTGAACAGTTTCAAATAATCTGGAATATACTTTGTCCGAGCAGAGAGTGACGCTATCTCCTATCAGAATGAGAGTTGATTTAGCTCTTGTCAATCCTACGTTTAGCCTTCGATAATCTTTCAAAAAACCGATCTCTCCTTCGTCGTTCGTTCTAACGAAAGATAGAATGATCGTGTCCGCCTCTCTTCCTTGAAAAGAATCGATAGTCTGAACCATCGGTAGATCGGTTCCACCGGAAAATTCTTTGCTTATTTTTTCTTTAATCAGATCTATCTGAGCCCGATAGGGAGAAAGAATCGTGATGGAGGATTTATTGATGTCATTCCCAAGAAGTTCCAAGATAAGGTCCGCTTCCATCGTATTAAATGTGGATTCGTCTTCTTCGCTCGTTTCTTCCGAAGCGTCGGAACCTGCGGTATCGATCCAAAAAAGATTTTTGTCGGAACCTAAGACCGATTTGATATTTGAACTTACCGAAGGAGAGAGAGAATCGCTTGTAATCACTTTGGAGTCATAAAATTCGCTATTTGAAAAAGATAGAATATCGTTGTGCATCCGATACTGCGTTTCTAAAAAGATTGTTCTGGTTCCGTCATCTTCTTCGATTCCTTTTTCCAGGAATGATTTCATTTGAGAGGTATTCGTATCCAGAAAAGTCGGTGGAAGCTGTTTCGGGTCTCCTGCGAATATTACTTTTTCTCCCATAAGAATAGCCATATAACAGGCGCTTTCCCAGGCTTGAGTGCATTCGTCCACTACAACTATATCGAACTTTTTTCCTTCTTCGAAAAAATTCCAGGCTCCTAAAAAAGTCGATACTACCAAATCAGCATTTGCAATGATTCTTTCTTTGACTCTCTTTTGAGAACTACCGATTAATTTAATCAGTTCTTTCGCTTCTTTCTGGAGCTGTTTCCTTTCTTCTCTTTCCTCAGCGCCGAAATTCCTTTTCCATGCGAACGCTTTCTTTTTCAGATTTTGCCATTCTTTTCGCCAAATGTTGATTTGTTTTTGTTCCTCGGATTCTTCCAGAGCAGTATCCAGTAAATAATCTTGGACGGATTCTTTGATTTTTGCGGAATTTCCCAAACGGAGCGGTCTTAGCCCTTGACTTACCGCTTTTTCCACTAGGTAATCCGCAGCAAAATTGGTAGGTGCAAGTGCTAGAATCGATTTTCCTTGCGCTTTCCATTTTTGAATCGATTCCGTAAGAACAGTCGTCTTACCGGTTCCAGGTGGTCCGTATAGAAAGGCATAATCATTAATATCCAGTAATTTTTCCGAATAAGAAGCTATGTTTTGAAGTTTTGGCGGACTTGGTTTTTCGTTTTTGTTGAAGCCTAAAATCCAGGAGAGTAGGTCTCGGGCACGTTTATCTTTTTTTTGCGCGAGAGTATCGATCGCTTCCAAGTAGGCATCATAAGTTGATTCGGAATACCAAGGAGAAAGCGTAAACGATGTTTCTTCCGGAATTTCGATTTCACCTTTGTATTGTAAAATGATGAGTTTCTCTTTCACTTGGTAAATTTGTACAACCAGGGAAAAATCTTCTCTTTCCAGTAATGCAGGAGCACCTTGCCTCAACCAGGATTTGTTTGCGTTAGGGCTTGAGACGGATATGGAGATTCTCCATATATCTCCTGTTATATAGAAGTGATCGTCGATGGATAATCCTTTGAGATTGTTTTTGGAATTTGATTTTTCTTTTTGAAATAAGTTTCGTTCCAATTCTCTTTCTACAAGAACCGAACTTTTTGTGATTTGAAGGGTTTCGTCCAGACTCTTTGAAATTATATTATTCATCTTCCCATTCTATATTTTCTAACGTTGTAAAAAAACCATTTCTGAGGAGCGGAGCGAAGTCAATGAAATCATGTGCTTTCAAAGACAACGAATCCTCATATGAGTAAGCTTGAATCAGATTTTGCGCCGCTTCGTCGATGAGTCCCAACCTACATTGTGCTCGCGCTAATATCAAAAGAATATCCGGATCAATCTCTCCTCTGTATTCCAAAAAGAGATGTATGCTTTTCAGGGCATTATCAGGATCTTCCAACTCCAAATAACACAAGGATAGCACATCGTAATGAAGAAAATCTTCTTCTTTCGACATCTTCTGTGATTTTTTTAAACAAGCGAGTGATGAATTGAAATCTCCTCTGGAAAAGTAAAGAGACCCCAGTTCCGCCCAGATATCTTTTCTGTCGATTCCTCTTGCCCTGGTTAATTCTTCCTGAGAAAGAGCTAGTTTCAAAATTTCAATCGCTTCTTCGGATCTTTCCGTATCTTTTAGAAGGGAAGCGAGGATCAGGTAATTTTCCAGATAAGTGGGAAATTCTTCGATGCCCTTAGCAAGTAGGTTTTTGGCCGCTTTATACCGCTTTGTTTTAATTAGATATTTAGAATATACAACAGTACTTAACGGTGATTTGGGGAATGAGGCGAGAATTTCCTGGAATAATGAATCTGTTTCTTTGGGATTACCGACGGAATGCAAACACCATGCTTTTTTCGCTTTAATCTTGATAAGAGAGGCTTGGTTTTTCGTATGTTGTTCGCTTTGGGTATAAAGATTGAATGCTTTGGTGAATTCCTTCTCTTCCTCCCTTTCTTTTGCCTCCCGAATCAGTGTAAAAAAATAGTTCATTTTTCTAGAAATGGCTCAAGATTTTCGGGATACTGTCGAACTTAAGACTGGGGAGTATAGAACCCAAATAGGAGGGGGATATGATCAACAATGCAATTAGCCTCCAAAGTGTTGCGAATTTACCGAAAGAGATTTTTAAACAGAACAGCGAACTGTCGGAAAAATTGATGAAAATGGCCATTGAAGAGAAAGTAACAGCGCAAGTTTCTCCCCAAAGGCTACTAGACATTTACTG
Organism: Leptospira kobayashii; assembly: GCF_003114835.2. Classification (NCBI taxonomy): domain Bacteria; kingdom Pseudomonadati; phylum Spirochaetota; class Leptospiria; order Leptospirales; family Leptospiraceae; genus Leptospira; species Leptospira kobayashii. The sequence continues at coordinate 1,537,425 of NZ_AP025028.1, forward strand.
TTAATCGTTCAACCTTCTTGTTTCAAGATTGAATGTAGGTCTTTTTCTTTCCCGAAAGCCTTGGATGGCGGAACGAAAATCTTTGGAATCCAACATACTGGAATTCCAAACCGCTACATAATTCAAGGAATCAGAAAGAGATTTGCCTACCCCATAGTTTAATACTTGTTTTACTCCGCGAATTACCAGAGTCGGATTCTCCGCGATTTCATGCGCTGTGTTCTTTCCCTCTTTGAGTAAAGAATCGAAATCGGGAAGTACTTTTGTAACAAGTCCCATTCTCAACGCTTCGGTTGCATCAATGTCTTTTCCGGTCAGTGCAAGTTCTCTGGTATTTCCCTGGCCGATGATGCCGGGCAATCTTTGGAGAGATCCCATATCCGCAACGATCCCCACTTTAGCTTCCCGTAAGGAGAAAGAAGCGTCTTGTGAGGCATAACGAACGTCAGTTGCAGAAATCAGGTCCAAACCACCGCCAATACAATGTTTTTGGATAACGGAAACCGAAGGTTTGAGAGAATCGTAAATCGCATTGATCCCTTTTTGCATGGTTAGAATCAGATGATAGAGCTTTTCCCGATTGTCGCCTAATTCGCCTTGTACGACAGAACTGAATTCGTTGAAAAAATTATCCAAATCAAGTCCCGTAGAAAAGGATTTTCCTTTCCCGGCAATCATAAAGCAATGAACGGACGGATTCCGATTGATGTCATCAATGACCGCGGGTAGGTCTCTCCAGAAAGACCAATCCATTGCGTTTCTTTTTTCAGGCTTGTTTAAGTAAACAATTGCAACATTTCTTTCTTGTTCTATTTCGAAAAACGGATAGGAAGTCATGCGGGTTGCACCTCTTTTTGCCAGAGTTTTCCTCGGACCATCATTATCACACCTGCAATTATCAATGCAAGAGATATATATTGGGATTGGGAGAATCCATGCCAATAGTATCCTGTCAGAAAGGTGGGATTGCCACTTGCATCCGGAATATTTACCATATTAGGCGGGTCGATAAACGGAAAAACAGCTTTGTTGACGCGAAGGAATTCGATAGATAGTCGGGCAATTCCATGAAGAATCAGAAATTGGGCGCCAATGCTTAATTTTTTAAAATTTTGGTAACGTGCCCAGTATTGGAAATAAGCAAAATATCCGAATGCCATAATGGATTCCATGACGGGAGTATTCCATACGGGGACGCCGGAAGGGTGGGCGCCATGAAATTCGAAAACGAAAAAAGGAATGTTGGCTTCCGTTGCAAATCCGTAACATCCGTCTCCGCTGATAAAACATCCCAATCTCCCGATCGCATAGCCGATGCTAACGGACGGAACGACCGCATCCAGATATGCCGCAGTATCCAGTTTAAAGTATCTGAAATAGAGGATAATGAATAGCATTCCGAAAAGCAAGCCTCCGAAGAATACTAGTCCCCCTCCGCTAAACAGGGAAGACCAAAGTCCGGGTTGTCCCGGGAATCCATTCCAATGAGTGATAGGATAGATAAATCTACCTTCGTATCCGGGAACGTTCACAAAAATTTGATCCCAAATTTCAAAAATGAAAAACACTTTCGCACCAATCAAAGTGCCTAAAATTCCAAGAAATATCAGCCAATCGGAATGACTTGGGTCTAGTTTTTTTCTAGCTAATTCTTTCGGTAAGGTATAAGAACCGACAAGGAATGCCAACATCATCAGAAGGCTAAAAGTGGAAAGTCCTTCCCATCCAAATGGGTTAGGTATTGGAATTCGATCAATCATAGGAATACGCTAGAAAGGATAGGGGTGAGTGAAAAGGAGAATTTTGGGAGGAGGGGATTCAAAGTTTCTTAAAAATTAGATTTAAAACTGAGTAAATGTAAACTTTTTCGAACCAAAGGGATTGGTTTTTCAACCATATAGCTTGTATGGCAAAAAAACCAACTTATCTCAGTCACCCTATCTCTATCAACGTTTACAATAATGTATCTAAAATGGATCGATACACTTCTATCGGTGCTATGTTTCTTGTTCCGGCTCATCTTCAGATGAAATTGGAATCTTTGGTTCGGAATCGAACCTTCGCTCAAGCATTTCGTTCGCTTTTGCGAAATTATGTGGAGTCTACAGTAAATTGTCGTGGCGTAAGAGCTACTTCCGTGAATCGGGCCTACCAATCGGAAGGACTGAATTTGAAAAGAATTGGGGTAAAGGTAAGGGAAGTGGATTTGATTGAATTCGGTGTTATTGCGACTTATCTCGGGGTTTCGAAATGTTGGTTGTTTTCGTATATGTTGGAGATGGATGATATTGGGTGGGGGGAGGTTTTGGGGGAGATGGGGGTGGTTAGACCTCTAGCCCTCCTCCCCCAACTCAAACTCACCCTCACTACAAAACCTTCTTGGCCAGGTAGTTTCTTTCGGGTTCGTTTGATCTATCGATTATAACTCCCCGCATTTTCCGTATTTACCCTAATCAAATTTAATTTATGTTAGTTGCCATGGCTTGATTTCTTCTGCCAACGAAGAATAAATACTGACCATCATACAAATTTGATCAATCTCTAGGCAAATCATTGCATCATCTGTCTTAAAACAGAATTTGGTTTGACTCTGGCTTACATTTCCATAACAAGAAACAATTCCCATGCTTAAACTGCGCCTTTCTATTTCCTTACTGCTTTACTTTTTTTTCTCTCTAGCCGTTTACGCCATAGAGCCAATCCATTTGTCTGAACTATGTTCGGAAAAGAAGTGTGAAGGCCGAATATGGAATATCAAAAATGATTTTAACCAAAACTATTTAAAACCGGATTTCAAGCCGGAGGAGAACATGGACGGTTCGAAGGATTGGAAAGAAGTTCGATCGTTTCCGATTTGGTTGAACCAGTTTTATCCTTCTTCCGAATCCTCGGCAAACTATACCCTTTCTACACGATTTGATGTACCTGATGAATATTTCGAAAACGAAATTCAGATGGGAATCCGGATGGGGGAAATCGGCGAAGTTTTTACCATTTATGTCAATGGTGAAAAAATTACCTCGGACGGGATTTTCGAAAACGGGCAAATCCGTTTTCATAGAACCATCAGAGGGCAAGTATATCACCTTCCTAAAAAATTTCTAAGACCGAAAAACAATCTACTCGTATTACATATAATAGGTGATCCAAGATACGATCATACGGGGCTCTATTTAACTCGGGGTTATGAAATCGGGTATTACGATGATCTGAAATACGAAGCTCAGGACCGAACTTCCCTGGGATTGATTGCGGTTTATATCGCTATCGGCATGTATCATTTTTTTCTATTTCTCAAAAGAAGAAAAGAGCTTCATAATTTGTTTTTCTGCGGGTTTGCGATCGGGGCCGGGATTTATTTTTTTACAAGGACAAATGAGATCTTTGAACTGGGTCTTGATTCCGAAATAACCCAAAAAACAGAGCTCATCATTCTCTACCTTTTCGTTTCCTGCTATTATTTGTTTTTTTCCTATCTTTATTTCAGCTCCGTAAATCGTTATTTAAAAACCTTATTCTATTTTAATATCAGTTTGGCGCTCATTACCGTTTTCCCTCCTCTTTACATTTGTGAATATATACTTCGTCTATGGCAGCTCTCCGCTGTTCTTTTCGTTTTGCCAGCGGTAGTGTATTTACTTTACAAAGGTGTAAAAACAAACGCAAGTTATTCGAAAAATCTTTTATTCGGATCAATTGCATTGATTTTGACGGCAATGTTCGATATTCTCGACTCGGTTGTTTTTAATACGGGAATTGCCATCTCAAAATATTCCTTTTTCATCTATATGTTGGGGATTGCGACTGTCCTTGCGGACAAATTCACCGAATTGCACAGACAAACGGAAATTCTGAATGCCACTCTCGAGCAAAAAGTAATCGAAAGAACCAAGGAACTTTCCAGGAGTTTGGATAGCATCCAGGAGCTGAAGGCACAACAGGATGGAGATTATTTTCTTACTTCGCTTTTATTACGCCCATTAGGTTCCAATCTTTCTAAGAACCAAGATGTCAAAATCGAATTTCTAATTCAGCAGAAAAAGAAATTTCAATTCAAACAATGGAATTCCGAAATCGGAGGAGACCTTTGCGTTACTCATTCGGTAAGTTTGAAAAACAAAAATTATACGGTCTTTGTAAATGCGGATGCTATGGGGAAATCCATTCAAGGGGCAGGTGGGGTCCTCGTTCTCGGTTCCGTATTTGCAGCCATAGTGGAACGAACTAAAATGTCCACACTCACTTCCAATGTTTATCCGGAAAGATGGCTTAAAAATTCATTTTTGGAATTGCAGAAGGTTTTTGAAACTTTCGACGGAAGCATGCTTGTATCGCTTGTTCTCGGTTTGGTGGACGATTCCACCGGAACAGTTTATTATATCAATGCGGAACATCCCAGTTTGGTATTGTACAGAGACGGAATCGCTGAATTTTTAGATCGGGAAATGCAGCTTCGCAAATTGGGGATTCGAATCACCGAAGGAAACCTAAGCGTTCGTATTTTTGCAATGAAACCGGGAGATATTTTGATTTCCGGCTCCGACGGAAGAGACGACCTACTTATCGGGACGGAAGGGGAAAACAAAAGGATCATCAACGAAGATGAAACCAAGTTTCTGCAATTTGTGGAAAAAGGGGATGGCAACCTCAATAATATAGCGGAACACATTCAAAAATTCGGAGATCTTACTGACGATCTTTCTCTACTTCGTATCGAGTATTGTCCCGAAAATTCGATTTCACTGGACCTTCGTCCCATGTGGAAGGATGCAGTTGCATTGCATAAAAAAAAGCTGTTTAAAGAATCGCTTCAGGTATGTGAGGAAATCAGTAAATATTTTCCGGAAGAAACCAGAGCATTATTTCTCGCTTCGTTGAACAAGTATCATATGGGGGATTGGAATGATTCCGCAGACATGGCGGAGAGAGTCCGACTGAGAGAACCTGACAATCTAAAGGTGCTTCTCAACTTGACTTTCATTCATATCAAACTGAAAAACTGGAATCGGGCCAACGTGATTTTGGGAGAAGCTAGAAAATTATCACCGGATCATAAACGAATCCATCAATTGGATCGTTTTTTGGAAAAACAAGGAAAACCGATTGCTCCTCCCGAACATTGGGCTTAGCGTCAGTTAAGTAGTCTGTTAATCCAGGTTGATAAATTCTTCCGGATCCAAAGGAGCATCCAGACCGATACGTACTTCGTAATGAACGTGTGCTCCGGTTGCCTTTCCCGTTTGACCGACTAACGCGATTTTATCTCCTCGTTTCACGCGGTCTCCGGGAGATACCAAAACTTGAGAGCAGTGTCCGTATAAAGTAAAGAAACCGTTTTCGTGATTGATCCGAACGGAACGTCCCAGTCCCCCCGCGGCAGCGTCCACATCTCCTATGACACCGGGACCGGTTGCATAAATCGGAGTCCCTTCTCCTGCTGCAAAGTCAATTCCCGAATGGTATTCTCCCACAGGCAAAATTCCGAAAGGGTCACTTCTGTATCCGAATGTGGAAGTGACAACTCCCACTCCCGGTTTCAGGGGTCTTCCTCTCGGCATGGAATAAAAAATACTCTCTCTCATGGAAAGGTAATCGATTGCATTTTGAAAATTCGGGACCAAATTTCCTAAACGAACACCAAACTCCTTGTAGGTGGTAACCACTTCTTTATAAAGATTCAGATTGGAATCCAATTGGGTTTCGTCTTTTTCAAATTCTTCTTTCAAGAGATAATCTTGGGTGATCATTTCTTTTTCAGGAATCTGGTCCCAGGCCAATAGGTTTAAATCCTCGGTTGCTCCTTCCAAATCCTTCACCGACTCCGTTAAATCCTGGGAAAGCAGGTCATAAAATAGAAATGAGGTGAGTTGGGTTTCCGTCCTTTTTTCCAAAGAAAGGTTCGGTTGGTAAATAAAGGAAAAATAAACTAAAAAAACTAGGGAAAGCCCTACAAGGGCAGAAGAGAGCGCGGAGAGGAAAACCAGCATTCCCAGAGAGATTTCCACCTGGAAGAGTGCTTTTTCATTATTTGGGATGAGTACAAAACTAACTTTTCGTTTCCCCTTGTCCAAAAGCTTCAAAATACGCTTTTTCCACCTCAATTGGGATATGAGGAGCCTTTCATAGGTGGTTGTTGAGTAAGTTTCTTCCAATGTCGGTTAAACTGCCAATTTTTAACTTGCCCGAGCCATTTTTTGGGGGAAAGTGGACGAATCGAATATGTTTAAATTTCTCACATCTCTTTTCCGAAAGAAAGCCGACTCTGTCGATTCCTTTTTGATGTATCCCGAGGGAAAGAGATACTACCGAGAGACACATTCCATCCGCCGTACAAACATTGATGAAGATGCCATAAAAATCATCAACCGTCTGAACAAGTTTCGCTATAAAGCGTATTTGGTAGGTGGAGGGGTGCGTGATCTCCTCATGGGTAAACGCCCAAAAGATTTTGATATTGTGACTAGTGCCACACCGAACCAGATCAAAAGAGTGTTCAATAATTGCCGCATCATTGGCAAAAGATTTAAAATTGTACACATCATTTTTAAGGGTAAGATCATTGAAGTTTCCACTTTCCGTTCCCTCCCGGAACACAGATTGGAAAAACACAAGGCTGAAAACGATTACTTAATCAAAAGAGACAATTCCTTCGGGACCGCAAAGGAAGACGCCGCTAGACGCGACTTTACCATCAATTCATTGTTCTACGACCCTAAAAACGATTCCATTCTGGATTACGTCGGTGGGTTTGATGACATCCAAAAAAAAATCGTCCGAGTGATCGGCGATCCAGACATTTCTTTCAAAGAAGATCCGGTCAGAATGCTCAGAGCAGTAAAGTTCTCCGTATTACTCGGGTTAGATATTGAAAAGAAAACAAAACTTGCTATCAAAAAGAATCGCCTGGAAATGGAGAAATCCTCTTCCGCAAGGTTACTTGAAGAATACAATAAAATGTTCCGCACTTGGAAAACTTCTCAAATCTTCCAAGGTTTGGCTGAAAATTTTCTTTTTGAAGTTCTATTCAAAGAACTAGTTGATAAGCTGAAAAAAAACGATCCGGAATGGAGAGAACATTTTCTCGAAACTCCTCTCGGAAAACGTTTAGTCATCACGGATCAGTTGTTATCTGCCAGAGAGGAGATGACTCCTGCCATCTTCTATTCCTTGATTTTTTATGATTTGGTAAGCGATATCTTTTCCTCCGACGAAGGACATCTTGCCCATAATATCAAAGATGCTCTTCAACCTGTGTTCGAGAGAATGGGAATTCCGAAACGGGAACAGGACAATCTTGTTAAGGTGTTTATCAGCCAACCTAGATTTCTCGTGACTGATGATGAAAGAGAAAGACAAAATACTTTCTTCAAAAAGAAAGATTACTTCTACGATGCCTTTATGGTGTACAAGATTGTCGCTCTTTCCGAAAATAACGAAGCTGCAGTTCAATCCGCTTTCTTTTGGGAAATTTCCTTACGGCAAAGACCGAAACCGGATTCCCATCAGTTCGGCCAACAAAACCGTAAAAAAGAAAAGAAACGTCCGCCTCGCAAAAAAATGAGGGGAGGACGAGGACCGCATCCCGGAAGAAACCCGAATGGACAAGACCAGGGTTCGGATTCCGAATCCCGAGGAAATCAAAACCAACCGGATTCCGATACTCCGAGAGAACCTAGAGACCAGAATCCACGTCGCCCGGAAAAACCACCGGCGGACGATAGCGAAGATTAAATCCCTAGATACCGCATTTCCCCACCAGTGTTGATCATAATCCTCCTTTTTTTGCAAAGGAGGATTTCAATGCAAAACCATCATTCATTTCACGTTGTACCTGTTAAATCAAGGTAAGATTAAGATTGATTAAAAAATTACGTCCTAAAAGTAGTAGATAAGTTTGAAAATTTAGAGTCTCCCAGGAGATATTTAGTGTTCGCAAAAAAGACGAAGATATTGCTTCTAGAGGATGATCTCAGCACACAGGAGTTGTACGGTGCGATTCTGAAAAAAGAAGGGGCTGAAATACTTTCTTTTACTACGAGTAAAGCTGCCATCAATCATTGCGAAGCATCCAAGTTAGAAAGTGAAGACATCATTATCACAGATCTCGGTCTCCCAGACGGAGATGGCGCTGATTTTGTCAGATACGTTCGTTCGATTCATAAAACGATTCCCATTCTTGTTATTTCCGCGAATGAACAATTGAGTGTCGTTATCGATGTAATGAGGGAAAATGTTCAGGACTATCTGATCAAACCGATTGATCGAAAAAAATTAGTGAACAAGGTCCAATCGATACTTTCACGAACGGAAATAGATTTTTCCAGATGGATTTATGAAAAAGAGAAAATTATTTCTTTGGAAAAACTTTTGGATTGGTACAGTTTCAAAAATCGCGCGATGGAAAAAGGCGATTTCGATAAAAAAACCCTTCATAAAAATTTATTCCAAACATTGAGAACAAGCCTTTCCCAAGGAGCGGGTTTCGGTATTCTTATGCAGATTATCGATATAATCAAGGCAATGGAAAAAGATGGGAAAGGACATTATTTGCTCCAGGAGGAAATCGTTGAAATATTAGAAGAAAATGCCAGTTATGCGAATCGGATTGTAGATACTTTTTCTGAAATAGAAGATATTATTTTTGATAGGGTTAAAACCGAGCCGACTGAAGTGCAGGATATTTTCGTAATCTTGGACACAGCGAAGATGAATCTCGAAGATATGCTGAAAAATAAAGACCAAACCATTCTGATAGGAAAGCCTGATAACCGTAAATACGATCAAGCTAAGGTATTGTTAAATCGGACTCTTTTCACTAAAATTATAACGGAATTACTTTTAAATGCGATGAAGTTTTCCGCTGTAGGATCTAAAATTACGATTTTGATCTATACGGAAAAAGATGAAATCTCTCTTTCCTTTATCAATGTGATGAATTCTGATAATGGAGTTGGTGAAGCATTGCCCAACGAGCTACATAACTTATTATTCGAGCCTTTTTTCCGTTTAAATAAAAACAATTACGATGCATATAAAACTTTGGATTTCGGTCTCGGATTGAGTTTTGTTCGTGAGGCTATTACTAAATTCGGAGGGACTGTCCAGGTGGCAAACTTAACGGATTACTCGAAAGATTCAAAAGAGGCAAAAGTAGAATTTAAAATCAAATTACCTTATATATAAATTCATTTAAAACTGATTTCTAATTTTTGAAATGCAAAAAACCTAATTTCTTCGGAATATAGACTGATCCGTCAAGTATATAAGTAACTTCTGTTTTGCGAGAGGAACGGAATCTTCCTATTTTGGAAATGGGAATTCCTTCGATTTTCGAAGGCAATTCGGAAGGTGATAAAAACAATAGTTCCAATTCTTCTCCGGAAGACAAGGCTCCGTCCCATCCCAGTTCCTTTCGAATGAGAGGAGATATGGGTAAGTCCTCCATATGAATTTCCAATTTTCCCCGGGAGGCAAGGGACAATCTAAGACTGTCCTGGATGAGTCCATCGGTGATATCCATACAAGCATGGATCGCGTATTTTTGCAAATGAGGGATCAATTCTATTTTAGATTCGGGACTTAGGTGTTTGCGAATGGAAGCTTTGTATCGGGTTAGATCTCTAACTTTTCCCTTGCTCAGAATGTTGAGCCCTAACTGAGAATCCCCCAGGGAACCGGTAAGATAAAGATAGTCCCCGTCCTTTCCTCCGTTTCGAAACCAAGGCCGAGAGGTTTTGCCAAAAACAGTCAAAGTCAAATGAGTGGTTTTGGAATAAAAAGTATCTCCTCCAACCAAATCCATTTTGTATTTTTTCAAACGTTTCAGAAGCGCTTTGCTGAATTCCTTCACCCAAACGGCTTCTTTCGAATGTTTGGATAAACCCAGATTCAAAAAGCATAAATTAGGCAGTCCCCCGGAAGCTGCGATGTCGGAAACATTGACTTCGATTAATTTTTCTGCGATTTGAGCGGGAGAAGACCACTGGTGCAGAAAATGAGTTCCTTCCACCAAAGAATCTGTAGTGACAAGGGTATCCGGTGCCAGAAAATAACAATCATCTTCGGGGAAATCCTGTTTCGGAAATAGGGTATGAATGATCTCGGATTCTTTCAAGGGTAAGTCCCAATAAATTTGTTTGACCCGCCGTGAAAACCGAAAATCCTGACAGAAAAGAGGAAAATCTCGTACCTATGGAACTATTGTCTAAAGCCCACAAGACACCTTCTTTGAAAAAAGAAGAAATATTAAAACAGTGGTTTGTTGTGGACGCTACTGATAAAACACTTGGACGCCTAGCGAGCCAAGTTGCCACTCGTTTGAGAGGCAAACACAAATCCACATTTACTCCCAATCAAGATTGCGGAGACAATATCATTATCATCAATGCTTCTAAAGTAGCAGTGACTGGTCGTAAATCGGAACAAAAGATTTACTATCATCACTCTCGTTACCCGGGCGGTATGACTGCGATTGCTTTTCATAAATTGATTCAAGAAAATCCCGAAAGAATCATAACTGAAGCGGTAAAAGGTATGCTTCCTAAATCAAAGTTAGGCGATCAAATGCTTCGCAATTGCAGAGTGTTTGCCGGCGCTGAGCACAACTTGAGCGCACAAAAGCCTCTTAAACTGGAGTTAAAATAATCTATGGCAGCTAAACCAATTTGGGCAGTCGGTCGTCGTAAAACATCTGTTGCGCGAGCAAGAATTTCCGCAGGTTCCGGTAAGATTACTGTAAACCAAAAAGATGTAACTGAATATATCAAAAACGGAGAACATTTGGTTCGTCGTGCACTTGAGCCTCTATTTACATTGGATGCTCGTGATAAATACGATATTCTTTTGAACGTATCCGGTGGTGGAGTTGTAGGACAAGTAGGTGCGATTCGTCACGCTGTGGCTCGTGCTCTTGTTGCTTTCAATGAAGCTTTCAAACCTGCTTTGAAAAAAGAAGGATTTCTTACACGTGACAATCGTATGGTGGAGCGTAAAAAATACGGTCTACGCAAAGCGAGAAGAGGAACTCAGTTCTCTAAACGTTAAGATTTTTTCTTTCCTCTTTTTTCTGAAAGCCTCCGCAACCCGGAGGCTTTTTTGTTTTTTAACGGTTGTTATAAAAATTTAAAATCTAGAATTAGCTGCAATGAACCTAATTCTTTTTTACCTGGCTTTCGGAATCGGAACCCTTGCCGGGAGTTCTTTTCTATACACTCTGGTGATCTTTAGCCAAAGTTTTCCTACCTTCCACGGATTTTCGGGAATCGTTTTCTTCTTTCTGTTTCTACCGTTTCCTTTGATTTTTCTCGGAACAGGATACCTGCTTGATCGTTATTCTAAAAAATGGGTTCTATTTTCTTTCCAGGCTTTGCATGTTCTGGCAGCCTTTTTGGTCTTTTGTTTTGCCGACTGGCTGACTCAGAATCCACTCTTCCTTCTTCCCGTTGCTTTTCTGAACGGAATCGCTATGACGACGGTTTTGCCGGGAAGGATGGCAATCCTTCGGGATATTGCACCTCATCATCGTTTGGTGTTTCACACGATTGCGGGCAACTTGGTATTGATTTTATTTTTCGGAATCAATCCGATCATCATCGGCTCCTTGAAAGAGAGTCTTAGTTTTTCGGAACTCTTCGGGCTTTTGGGAAGTATGAACTTATTCAGTATGTTTTTACTGATTTTTGTTCGAATCACCGAAGTGACTCATAAGATAGAGGGGATTCGTTTTAATTTTTCCGAAGTAAAAGAATTTCTTTTGAATGATATCGTTTCCAGGCAGGTGATGTATGTCGCGATCCTGACTATGCTTGCACTCGGTCCGATCCAGGTGTTGCTTCCTTTGTATGTAAGAGATATTTTGGGGCTGGGGGAATTTTCCCGAGGGAAGGTATTGGCTCCCTTGGGGATCGGGTTATTTTTCGGAGGAGCTCTCAGTATGATCCTTCACAAAAGAGAGAATAAAGGTAAGATATTACTTTTACTTTTGATTTTTTCTTCGGTACTGTTTATCGGATTTTTCCCGTTTCAAAAAGCTTGGATCACTTCTTTTTCTTTATTTCTATTTGGGATCGCAGGTGGAGTTCTTTCCAGTCTATTGCCTGCCATTCTGCAAAAACGTGCGGAAGATCGTGTGAGAGGTAGACTCCTTTCCCTTTATACCGTTTGTTTTCAATTCACTCCTGCAGTGTCCGGACTTGTTTCCGCCTTTTTGGGAGACGCTTTCGGGATTTTGGTGGCCTTCTCTTATTTGGGAGGTTTTTTTCTCATCGCGAGTATACTTTCTTTTTTTGTTTATTCTGAATTAAGAGAGGCTTAAATCTCGAATCTACTTGCGAAATCCGCCAAAAACAAAATCTCTGTAAGAGTATGAAGTTTAAGTCGGTACAAGAGATCGGTGATCTATATCTGAATTATTTTAAGTCGAAGGGCCATGCTGTGGTGCCTTCTTCGAGCCTAATCCCTGCGGGGGATCCGACGCTTCTGTTCACGACCGCCGGCATGGTTCAATTCAAACCCTTATTTACCGGAGCGGTGGAGCTTCCTTACTCTAAGGCATGTTCCTGCCAAAAATGCGTTCGCACAACCGATCTGGAAGTTGTGGGAAAGACGGAAAGGCATTGTACTTTTTTTGAAATGTTGGGGAATTTTTCCTTCGGAGATTATTTCAAAAAGGAAGCCATCGAATATGCGTTAGATTTTTCTTTGAACCATCTGGAAATTCCCAAAGATAAAATCTGGGTTACCATTTATCTGGACGATGACGAAGCCAAACAAATCTGGATGAATGCAGGCATCCCGGAAGAAAGGATTGTTCGTTTGGGCAAAAAGGACAATTTTTGGGGACCTGCGGGGGACAGTGGTGCCTGCGGACCTTGTTCCGAATTGTATCTGGACCGGGGACCTGAAAAAGGAGGACCCGATTGTGGTACCTCCGGCACTTGCAAACCAGGCTGCGACTGCGACCGTTATTTGGAATATTGGAATTTGGTATTCAATCAATTCAACCAGACCGTTTCGGGAGAACTCCTCCCTTTGAAGCAAACTGGAATCGATACAGGATCAGGACTCGAACGGGTTGCCATGCTTTTACAGGAAGTGGATTCCGTTTATGATACGGATGAATTGAAAAACATCATCAAAACGATCGAATCCCTTTCCGGCAAAACATACGACCAGTCCACGAAGGTAAATTTCAGGGTCATTACCGACCATTCCCGTTCCGTATTCTTTTCCATTGGAGATCGCATTTATCCTGACCGCACAGGTCGCGGTTATGTGATCCGACGTTTAATCCGACGAGCATCCTTATTTGCACGCACACTCGGGATAACGGAACCATTTATTTACAAACTTGTGGATACTCTGACCGGGATCTATTCCAAGAGATACCCGGAGCTCAAAGAAAGAGCCAAGGAGATTCAATCCGTCATTCGTAAGGAAGAAGAACTTTTTCTCAATACTTTGGAAGTGGGTCTCGAAGAATTGGAACATCTTTTGAGTCAGATGAAATCCAGAAATGAAACAGAGGTTAGGGGAGTCGATAGTTTCCGGCTTTATTCCACTTACGGTTTTCCAAGAGAGATGACTAGAGAACTTGTTTTGGAAAAAGGATTCAGTTTTAATGATTCCGAGTTCGATGCGGAATTGGATAAGGATCGTGACTTATCACGTGCTAGCTGGAAAGGCAAAAAAACAGCGTACCTCACCGGTATTACGGATACCTCCAAACTAAAGACGGAATTTACAGGATACACCAGCCTTGAGGGAGGTGCCACGGTTCAGTTTTTATTCAAAGATGGAAAGCAGGTAAACTCTTTAAAGGCGGGAGAAGAGGGAGTTATCCTTGTGGATAAATCTCCTTTTTATGCCGAAGGGGGAGGACAATTGGGAGATTGGGGTTATATCAAAGCAGGCTCTTCCCAATTCCAAGTACAAGATACTCAAAAGGAAAATGATTCCCATCTTCACCTGGGACTTGTTTTGCGGGGTGAAATCAAATTGGGAGATCAGGTGGATTTGGAAGTGGATTCCAAACGCAGACAGAGTCTCGCCAATCACCATTCAGGAACTCATTTGTTAAACGGTGCACTTCGTAGAGTCCTCGGATCTCATGTATATCAAAAAGGATCTGTAGTATCTCCCGAATATCTGCGATTTGATTTTTCCCATCCTGCTTCCTTAACAGACGAAGAAATCAGAAAGATAGAAGCAGATGTCAACGGGGCCGTGGCACGCGGGATCGCGGTAGAAACGGAAGTTCTCCCGATCGAACAGGCTAAAACTTCTGGCGCATTATCTATGTTCGATGAGAAATACGGAAATCTGGTTCGGGTAGTGGGAATGGGAGATGTGTCCAAAGAATTTTGCGGCGGGACCCATGTTTCCAACACGAAGGAAATTTCATACTTTGCCATATTGAAAGAATCAAGCCCCGGAGCGGGAAATCGCAGGATCGAAGCCATTTGCGGGGATCCTGTTGTGGATTATTTCCAGTCCGCGTTTCAGGTCTTGGCGGAGAAAATCCAAGACTATAATTTGAACGCTAAAGACGTGTATGGTGATCTAAAGACCCACGGAATCCTGGATAAAATTCCTGCACCGGAAGAAGTTCAGTCCTTGTTCGAATCCAAAAAGACTTCGGCAGTGGAATATTTAAGAGAGATCAAAAGAAAACTGGAAGACAGCTTGACTGAAAAACTTTCCAGTCTGCACAAAGATAAAAAGAAAAAGGAAGCACTTTCCTTTTCTTTGAATCCGGAGCTTGTCGAAGATCTAATGTCCAAAACGATCAGAATCGGGGACGTAGTGATCGCAAAACATAGCTTTGATGCAGTCGATGCCAAATCCCTAAAAGACCTTGCGGATTCTTTGAAATCCAGAGAAACAAAAATACTTTGTTTGTTTGCGTCCAAAGAAGGAGATACTTCCACCTTGGTTTATATGTGCAATAAGGTACTTGTCGACAAGGGAGTTCATTGCGGAAATCTTTTGAAGAACTCACTCGAAATCCTTGGCGGAAAGGGTGGAGGCAGACCGGATATGGCGCAAGGTGGTGGGAAAAACCCCGACCAAATCGATCTTGCACTTGAAACTGCAGTGAAAGAAATTCAAAATAAATTCGGAGCATAAGCTATGGCACAAGACCCATCATTTGACATCGTTTCCAAAGTAGAAAGACCTGAATTACAAAATGCGATATCTCAGGCTATGACCGATATTTCCACCAGATTTGATTTTAAAGGTTCCAACTCTGAAATCAAATTACAGGACGAACATATTGTACTTACCTCCGAAAATGAAATCAAATTAAAGCAGGTCATCGACGTATTGACCACCAAGATGGCGAAGAGGGGAATCAGTCTTCGCGCATTTGATTTCGAATCCAAAGTGGAACCTGCAACCGGACAGACTGTCCGCCAAAAAGTAAAGATCCAAAACGGATTGGACAAAGAACAAACCAAACAGATTACAAATTTGATCAAGGATTCGAAACTAAAAGTCCAAGTCACCATTCAGGGAGATTCCGTTCGAGTGGTTGGCAAAAAAAAGGACGACTTGCAAGCAGTGATGCAAGCCGTTCGAAATGCGGATTTTAAGTTTGATGCGAATTTCCAAAACTTTAAAGGCTAAGTTAGATATCTAACCCGGTGACCCGGGTTTTAGGAAATCCGGTTTTATGCGTCTTATTGCAAATGGATGATCTTTCGGAAATAATGGCTCCAGATATGATAGGAAAGTCCTATCGAAAAACAAGCGATTGCAGGGAGCCAAATCATTATGATTCCGTATTCCAGAAAAAAATAAGCCCCGAAGAAACTCCCGAATAGAAATCCCACAATCTGGAAAAAATTCATATAAATTCTCCAGGCTTCCACTTCCACACCCCTCGCCTTGTTTCCCAAATAACTTCCGAAGTCCGTCATAATTCCTGTTAGGTGTGTTGTGCGGATGATGCTTCCTCTGTAAGTCATTACGATCGCATTTTGAAGTCCGCAGGCGAAAGAAAACATATAGGCCCCGATTTCAATTTCATTGATATATAAAAAGGCTCCGAAGACCAAAATAAAGGATTCGATGATGAGAAGCACGCCGTAGCTGTTTTGCTTTCTGAATTTGACGGAACCTATGAATGCACCCGAAGCAAAGGCTCCCAATAAAAAAGTGGATATCAGAAGTGCAAGATGGTAGGAAAATATTCCTTTGGAAAGTTCGATTGCCAAGGAACTGGCACTTCCCGTTACGTGAGCCACGGAAGATCCGTGGATTCCTAAAATGGCGATCGAATTGATTAACCCGGCGGTTGTAACCAAAAGGATCGCATTCCCTATAAAAATATATGTGTCTCTAATTGATGTGTTTTTTGTTTTTTCCAAATGTTCGTCCTTAGTTTTTTTTAGACTTTCCCGGTCGGGTAAATGGCTTTTTTTCCCGGCTATGTCTCGAAACATCCGATAGTTTGGATATGGACAACAAAGAGAAAGCCATACCCAAATGGAATGCCATCCGTCAGGATTTTACGCCTTATATCCTGGTTTTTCTTGGTGTTTTTTTACTTTTATCCCTTTTTTCTTTTACGGAAACGGAGGATGGAACCGGTGCCAACTGGTTCGGTAGAATCGGTTATTATGTTTCCTTCACACTATTTTATCTGCTGGGAAAATCGGCATTTTTACTCGCAGGATTTTCTCTTGTTCTTGGAGTGATTTCATTTAAAAACCCCGAGTTTGACCGTTTGGGAAAGGCGCTTTTTTTCCCTTTATTCATCATAGGTTCCTCCGTTGCTTTGAACGTTATGGAAACACCTCTCGGTCAGTTAGGTGATGGTGGTGGAATCTTCGGTCAGTTTTTTTCCTGGGTTTTGAATTATCTCTTCGGAGAAACAGGACGCATCATAGTCGTCTTCTTTTTGTTTTTATATTCCGCAGTGATCTGGTTGGAAGATTCCACTTGGAATTTCACATTGGGTAAATTGCAGTCTTTCGCACATGTAATGTACAGAGGATTCGGTGGAACCCGTGATCTAAGTCATTTTAAACTTCCCGATTTTTTAAACCAAACGATTGTATCTAAGACTTTCCCAGCCAAACCTATTTTCGGAGAGGATACTCATTCCAAGAAATGGTTCGAAAGAAAATTGGAATCGGAAATAGATCCGGTTTCCCGAAAACAAGAATCGACGATTTGGGAAGACGAAGAACCTGTGGAATTTTCTTTTCCCAAAGAAACAACTAAACTCGAATCCCCAAAGGTGGTTTATAAAAATACTTCCTTGTATGAAGGTTTTTTTGAAGAGTCGGGAGATAGTTTCCGATTTCATAAAACATCTGTTAGCTTGCAAAAGAAACTACGTACGGAGAATTTCGCTCCCGATCTATTTAAAATCAAAGTCAGCGATTTTAGGGGTTTGGCAGTTCCTGAAGTTATAGAAGAAGTCGTTTCTATTCCTTTGGAACCGGTTTCGCAAAAGCCGGAAACAAATTTTGTTTCCGATATACTTGAGTCCAAGTTTCCCGAATTAAATCCAGGTTCTTCCTTGCACAAACCGATTTCCAAATTCAGTTTTGATGATATTGATCTTTATCCAAACCGCCAAACAAAAGAAACTATTTTGGAATCGGATGATTCGGAAGAAGACATTGAGACTGTGGTGAACGAAGTAGAGGACGAAGTTCTGTCTCTACCGATTAGTCCCGAGGAAGAGGAAGAATGGGAAGAAGAGTTTCCAACGGTAGAATCCGAACTAGATGACTCTCCCGAATATGATGAGGTAGATGCGTCCGAATTGGAAACCGATGAAGAATCCGAAGAAGAGGATGAAATTCCTTCCAATGTTTATGCTTTGGAAAAACCCAAGTCAAAGATTAAGAAGGAAGAGAAAAAAGAATTCGCAATGGGTTCCATGGTTCCTTTGATCAAATTGAAGAAGGGATCTTATTATATTTCTCCTAAGCTTCTTGCCGATCATAAACAACCTCCGTCTTTTACCGCAAAATTCGATTCGGAGTTGGAAACTGTAGGTCGTAAAATCGAAGAGATCATAGGTTATTACGGAATCGAATCCAAAGTGATTGCACGTGAGCGAGGTCCGATCATTACCCGTTATGAGCTTACCATTCCTCACGGAATCAAACTCAGTCGGATCACTTCCCTCTCCGATGAATTGAAACTTCATTTGGCGGTAAAAAATATCCGTATCGTAGCGCCTATCCCCGGTAAGTCGTCGATAGGAATTGAAGTTCCCAATATCCATAGGGAAGATGTGTTTTTGTCCGAGATTTTAAAAGAGTCCATCCTTCAAAACAAAACCAAGGATCTTACCATTGCCATAGGTAAGGATATTTCCGGTAAAACCGTAATTATAGATCTTGCGAAACTTCCTCACTTGCTTGTTGCGGGAACAACAGGTTCGGGTAAATCGGTGAGTTTGAACTCGATGATTACAAGTTTGATTTGTACCCGTTCTCCGGAAGAAGTTCGTTTTATCATGATCGATCCTAAGATGGTGGAGATGACCCTTTATGAGGACATCCCTCATCTATTAATGCCTGTTATTACAGATCCCAAAAAGGCGACCAAGGCCTTGTCTTGGGCGATCCAGGAAATGGAATCCCGTTACCAAATGGTATCTCAATTGAAGAGTAGGGATTTCAAAAGTTATAACGACAAGGTGGAAGAATTCGCCCATAAAAAAGGTTATCAAAAATTTCCTTATATAGTGATCTTCATCGATGAGCTTGCGGATTTGATGATGGTTTCCGGGAAAGACCTGGAAGACCAGATCACCCGGATTTCCCAAAAATCTAGAGCTGTGGGAATTCACTTGGTCATGGCTACCCAAAGACCGTCCGTGGATGTGATCACAGGTCTTATCAAAGCCAATTGCCCTGCCAGAGTGGCATTCCATGTGGCACAAAAAACGGATTCCCGGACTATTTTGGATACGAACGGTGCCGAATCCCTTCTCGGAAAAGGGGACTTTCTCTATCGTTCTCCTACTTCCTCCGACCTAACCCGAATCCAGGCGCCTTACATTGAAGAGAAGGAAATCGAAGCGATCGTGGAAGAGGCCAAAAAACAAGGCGCTCCGGCTTATGTAGAAATGAACTGGGATGAGGAAGGAAGTACGGAATCCGGCTCGGAAGAGGATGAAGAGCTCTTTGATGAGGCTTGGAATATCGTGGTTTCCGAGAAAAAAGCGAGTGCCAGTTACCTCCAGAGAAGGATGAGGATCGGCTATAATAAAGCGGCGAGACTCATGGAACTTATGGAAATGCGCGGCTATGTTTCGCCGCAAATCGGCTCGAAACCCAGAGAAATCCTTCGTTCAGCGTAAATCATCGACAAGTGAGGCTTTCTTGAAAAACTGGGAAACTATGAAAGTTCGTATTGGCCTTGTCTTTGTGTGTTTACTCGTTTGGTTTCCTATTTTTCCCCAAACCGGGCCTGCGCATAATTGGCATTCCCCTTCGGAAGTAGTCAAAAAAATCAAAAAGAAATTCTCCGAAATCAATTCCTATTCCGCTGATTTCCAAATCAAGAGCGTGGAGAATAAAAAAGAAAAAACCATGCGGGGAAAGTCTCTTTATAAGAGACCGGGAAAGATTCGTTACAATTTCAACGAACCGGAAGGGGACGAAATCGTATCGGACGGCAAAACTCTTTATATTTTCATCAAGAGGTTAGGTGCCGTCGGCAAACAGGACTTAAGTTTGGATAAGAAAAATTCCTCCGGAGCGCTTTTTACTACGAACAGTGCCGACGGATTGTCACGTTTGTTTCGCAAATATCATTATAAATTCGACGCGATCGAACAACCCAGAATCGTTTTTGAAAAAGACCCTACCAAATACTTTGTTTTGGAATTGGACCAAAGAGAAAAGATCGGCGGGTTTGAAAAAATGAAGTTGTTTGTAGACTCGGAATCCTATCTGATCAAAAGAGCGATTGCAACGGACGGACGCGGCAAAGAGACTACAATTGCATTTTCTAATATTAATTTTGAAGAAGAGATTCAGGATGGAGTGTTTAATTTTCACATGAGTGGGAATGCAAAGATAGTAAACAATCCATTGGTTTCTGAGAACTAATCCCTGTTAAGAGGAAAAACGTTTTGAATACGAAAAGAGTAGGCCAAATCATAAAAGAAGCCAGAGAGGAAAAAAAACTCTCTGTAAAAGATGTAGCTAAAGATACGAATATCGCAGCGAAGTACATCATTGCCTTGGAAACGGAAGATTATTCCCAGTTTCCAGCGGAAACGTTCGCACTTGGATTTTTAAAGAATTACGCCAGTTATTTGAAATTGGACACTGCGATGTTACTCAATTTGTACCGCGGCGAACAAATAGAAGAATCGCAAGCACCTTTGGAAGAACTTACCCGGCCTACGACTTCCAGCTTCACTTTGGATCGCAACAAACTCATCACGATCGTTTCCGTTGCCTTGTTTGTTATATCGGCTTATATCATCTACTTGAGTTTTCAAGAATCGGGCTCCTCCATCGCCGATGAAGAGACAACAACTTCATCCTCCGAATCCACCCCCGTATCTTCCGCCGAGATTCCTTCCGGAATCAATTTTGTTTCTCAAAGTGTTCCCGAAAATGCAAGTGTCCCTTTCATCCTAACAGAAGATAGGGGAGTGTCTTTCAGCGTGAACAACCAACAATGTAAGATGTTCATTAAGGGAGTTCAAGGCGGAAAGGCCATCATAGGATTCAATATTTTCCCTGAAAAGAACGTATATAGTTTTCAATCCGCCGAAGGAGAAGAGACTGTTCTTTCCTATAAAATAGCGGAACTTTCCGCTCTTCGCCGTGATATCAGAGTTGTGACTCAAGCAGTGACCGAAAAATCAGCGAAAGTACTCGTGACTCTCAAAGAAGAAAGAGAAGGAGTCGCCTCCAAACCGGTAGGAGATGTTCCCATTCAGGTTACATTGTTTTTCTCTAAACCTAGTTATGTGGAATTCGTAATCGACGGTCAAATGGGAGAAAGAGGACTTGTTTCTGCGGGTGAGGTCAAACATTTGGAAGCAAGAGACCGCCTGGAAATGAAAGTTGGTGACGGTGGTGCGGTAGAAATGGTTCAAAACGGAAAAGAAAGATCCGTTCTGGGCAAGCCTGGCAAACTCGTGAAAAAGATATTCATACGCAAACAAAATCCTTATGATTCTACCCAGTCCATCATTGGGGAGTTAGGCGAATAAAATGCCGAAGACCAAGGAAAAGGAAGACACACTCCCTAAGTCGTTTTATATTACGACTCTGGGGTGTCCCAAAAATACAGTCGATTCCATGAGCATGCACCAGTCTCTTTTAAAAGAGGGACTGCTTCCTGCAAATGATCCTGAAGCGAGTGATTTTCACCTGATCAATACTTGTACTTTTATCCAAGACGCAACCAAGGAAACGATCCAAACGATACTTGATTCCATTGATTTGAAAAAAAAAAATAATCAAAAACTGGTAGTAGTAGGGTGTTTTGCCGAACGTGCGGGCAAAGAAATCTCGGATGATCTTCCGGAAGTAGATCTTCATTTCGGAACAGGGAAATACGATCAAGCCGGAGATATTTTAAAAAAGACATTCCCTCTCGATTTCAAAGAAATCAAGGAATTCAACGAAGACATTTTGGAAAGACTCACTCTTTCCAATTCCATTGAAAATTATTCCAAACCTTATTCTTATGTAAAAATTTCCGACGGATGCAACCGTGGTTGCCATTTTTGCATCATTCCGAATTTAAGGGGAAAGTTCAGGGATTCTTCCGAGGAATCAGTGTTAAGCGATACTCGCCGTGCAATCGCTGCCGGTGCAAAAGAAATCGCACTTGTTTCGCAGGATACCGTGTTCTACGGAAAAGACACTGATAAATTGCTCGGGTTGATTGAGTCCGTTTCCGAAGTGGAAGGGCTTCAGATTTTAAGATTATTATACCTTTATCCTGACAAAAAAACGGAAAGGCTTTTGGATCTTTACGGCAAAATCGACAAGATCGCTCCTTACCTGGAATCTCCTCTCCAGCACGTATCCAAATCCGTTCTGAAATCAATGAACCGAACCGGAGAGTATTCCTATTTCAAATCTTTGTTTGAAAAAGCAAGATCGGTAAAGCCGGGGCTTGAGATCCGCACTTCTTTTATCTTGGGTTTCCCGGGTGAAACTATGGCGGATGTGGATGAGATCATTCGATTCATCCAAGATGTAAAACCGGAAAAGGTAAATCTATTTCCTTACTCTCCTCAGGAAGGAACCAAAGGTTTTGATTTGGAAGGTAAGCTCAAAGACAAAGAGATTTCCAAACGTGTGAATTTGGTGAGAGACGCTTATCTGGAAGTTTTAAAAGACACACACCAATCCAGGATCGGCAAAATATATCCTGCCATCGTGGATGAAGTCACGGAAGAGGGAGCAACTGTTAGGAGATTTCAGGACGCACCTGAGATTGATGAAGTTGTTTTTGTGGAAGATCGTAATTTACAAGTCGGCCAGATCGGAAAAGTGCGAGTGGAATCCTTTTTCGAATTGGATATGGCAGGTTCTTGGGTAGCTTAATGGAAGATTGGAAAACAATAGCAAATATCCCTAATTTACTTACCGTACTTAGAGTTCTCGCGCTTCCTTTTTTTATTTTTGCGCTCTTTCAAAAGGAAATCAATTATCAGATTTTCGCTTTTGTACTGTTTGCATTGGCATCTATCACGGATTTGGTGGATGGATACTTAGCGCGTAAATGGAATCAACAAACAGAGTTTGGAAAATTTTTAGATCCGCTTGCCGATAAGTTTTTGGTAATCGGTTGTTTCATTACGTTTTTATTCATTCATGAGCCGATTGAAGTTTGGATGGTGGTACTCATCATCGGTCGTGATATGTTGATTACTTTTTTACGCTATATTGCTGTGCGTTCAGGAACTTCTTTACGAACCACGATGATGGGAAAAGTAAAAACAGCATTTCAAATGGGTGCGATTTTGATCATACTTGTGATCTTTATGCTGATTTCGGGCAAAAGAAGAGCGATGATCAACGATATGTATTCCCTAGGCAGAACCGCCGGACTGAGTACGTTTGAAATCGCTTGCGCCAATGCGCATGGATTTGTGGATTTAGTCAGTTCGGAAAAGGAAAAAGAAAGTTCGGAAGTTTTCACATCCATTGCTTCTTTCGTTCCTTATTTCGGAATGTTATTCACTACGATCATCACAGTGATTTCCGGGCTTCGTTATATTTTTACCAATTACAAGCTGCTTGGTTTTTCCAATTTGAGAAGGATTTTTTATGACAGAATTAAATCTTAGGGAAATTTTAAACAAAGCCATCTCAAAAGCCCATTTAACAAAAGAAGAATCAAAATTCTTTTTGAATGAAGTAATGAATGGAAAGGTTTCCGAGATCTTACTCGCTTCCTTTCTCACCGCGTTGAAACAAAAAGGGGAAACCTTGGAAGAGTTAGTCGGCTTTGTTTCCGCAATGCGGGAAAATGCGGAAAAACCTACATCCCGGTTTGATTTTGATTTTATAGATACTTGCGGAACAGGGGGGGACGGAAGAGGTTCTTTCAATATCTCCACTCTTTCCGCTTTTACTTTGGCGGCTTTGGGTGCCAAAGTCGCAAAACATGGAAACAGATCAGTGTCTTCACTTTCCGGTTCTTCCGATATTTTACAATCCGTAGGATACGATTTTGAAAGACCGAAAGAGGATCTGGAAGCCGAATTTACCCGGACAGGGTTTGTGTTTTTATTTGCCCCGGCTTGGCATCCGTCCATGAAGTATGCAGGTCCCGTTCGAAAAGAATTGGGCTTTCGCACTTTTTTCAATCTGATCGGACCTCTTTCCAATCCTTTTCGACCTGCATTTCAAGTGGTCGGGGTCTATGAAAAAGCCTTACTTTCGACTGTTTCCGGGATTCTGAAGGAACTGGGGAGCAAACGATCCATTGTCTGCCACTCTGAGGATGGTTTGGATGAATTTTCCATTTTCGCCCCGACCGATTACAGCTACTTTGACGGAAAAACTACGCAGAGTTTGCGTTTTGACCCAAAATCCCTTCCTTTGAAAAAACAGATTGAACCTAAGGATGTCTTTGCAAATTCTAAAGAAGAATCTTTTCGACTTTTTTCGGAGGTTCTATCGGGAAAAGAAACTTCCGGTACCGATATGGTGGCTTTGAATGCGGGAGCAGGGCTTTTTGTTTTGGGCAGAGTGGAAAGCATAGAAGAAGGTTTCGGACTCGCTAAACAGTCGATTTTAGAGAAAAAAGTTCTCAAATTCACTCAGGAAACATTGAATTTAACCTTAGCTGTTTCATCCTTGGACAAATAGATAATTATGTATACAATCCAATTACTCGCATCCTCATTTTTCTTCTTCGCGCAAGACGCAGGAGCAGATAGCACAAAGTCTTCCTTTCAAACACTTCTGATCATTCCGATCATGTTAGTTGCCATGTATTTTCTGGTGATCCTTCCCAATAAAAAGGAAGATAAAAAAAGAAAAGAAATGATCGCAAATTTGCAAAAAGGCGACACAGTAGTGACTAATAGCGGACTCCACGGAAAGATTGTAGAGTTCAAAGACAATAATGAAACAGTTGTTATTAACATCAGTGCCAATACAAACGTTACATTCGAAACCTCAGCAATTCAAAAAAAGAAATAGATAATGAAAAACTCCTCTGTCACAATCTTGCTAACATTTGCTATCTCTTGGCAGATTATGGCACAGGATTCTCTTGATTTTTTAGATAAGGTGAACGATAAGCCCAAGTCGACTGCTACCGTAAAACAAAAAGAAGAAGCTGCAACAACAACCGTTACCAAAAAGGTTACGGATAAAGCTGTTGCTACTACTTCCACCAAGAAGAAAAGATCTAAGAAGAAAAAAGCGGCATCACTTGCTGCGGAAACAAATTCCAATTTGAATCCCAACCCGGTTCAAACCAATCCCAATCAAACTGCTGTTATTCCCGTAAATCCTGAACCGAAAAATCTATCCGAGCCTGTCTTGAAAGTAGAGGAAGAGGTTTCCGTTTCAGGACTTTGGATTGACCCGAAGATTTATGTGGAGCCGGACGGACTTCCCGGTTTTGGCGGGGATGCTACTTTAGTTCGTTCTCAAAATCCAGATGACAAATCGCTTGGAAATTCCGTATCGACAGTTGCAAGCAAACCTTTGTTCAGTTTCTCCGAATTTTTTGATAAATACAAAAAAGCAATGTTGATTCTTGGTTTTATCATACTATTTGCATTCTATCGATTGCGAATGGCAAGACCTAGCTCAAGTTCCAACAACCGCCCGTATAGAAGATAATTTTACTTTAGGAGCATATCGTTTGCGATCGTTTAGTTTACTATTAATCCCGGCTTTAATTATAGCTGTTTCTTTTACCATTCTGTATCCGAATTTTGCAGATAGAACACTCAATCTCTCTGTACAACCCGACGTTTATAATTTGGATGAAGAAACCAAACAAAAAGTCGTTTCCGGATTCTTCGAAAGATGGGAAAAAGATTATAATGCAAACGGAAAATGGTTCATAGAGCCAAACGCCGGTTTACCTCCCAAAGAAACCCCTATTTACAAAGTAAAAGGAAGATTCATTACTTCCGCAAAGATCAATCAAATCTCTCAAGAAAATCAAAAATTGATTTTAGAGTCTAAGAACAAATTGGAACCTACTTTGATCGAAGAATTGATTCGAGGAGGAAAGTCCCTTTCCATAAAACTCGGGTTAGACTTACAGGGTGGTATGCGAGTTGTTTTGAAAGGCGACTTCGAGGATTATAGTGCAAAACTCCGTGATATTTACGCAAAAGAAATTTCCGAATTAAAAGCCACGATCGCTGATGTTGCCAAACCGGCAGAAGATAAGAAAAAAGCTACTTCCCGATTGGAAGAAATAGAATCCAATTTCGAACTCTCTCCTATGCGCAAGTTAGTTGAATTGGAAAAAGCGAAGATGATCATTGACAATCGTCTTACCAGCCAAAACCTAACCGAACCTCAGGTTCGGATTCAAAAAGAGCAGGATGCGATAGAAGTTTCTCTTCCCGGTGTTACCAACTCCGCAGCCATACTTGAAATATTGCAAAATACCGAGACTGTAGAATACAGAATCGAAGAACCGAATCCTTTTGTTTTCCGATCGAAAATCGAAGAAAGCGAAAGAAGATTTATGGACTTGAACCAAAGGGAAGAAACCGATATTTTCAAATTCCAAGAGATTGTGAAAAACAAATTGGGTAAAAAAGCCCAGGACGCGTTTTTGGAATCCTTGGAGAAAAAATACGGCATCCCTCCCGAATATAAAATTTTCGCATACTGGGCCCGCGGGTCCGCTGCCAAGTCGGCACTCTTACCCAGAAGTTTTTCCGTATTGGAAAGAAAGATCGCACTTTCCGGAAACGATATGACAAACGCACAACCTGCGTTCAATTCCAATAGTTACGGTTGGATGGTTAGTTTTACTCTTACTCCGAACGGTGCGGAAAAGTTTTTCGAGCTGACATCTGAAAATCGCGGACGGAATTTAGCGATTGTTTGGGGAGATAAGGTTGTATCCAATCCTGTTATCAATGATCCGATTGCGGGGGGACGCGCCGAAATCTCCGGATCTTTCACACAAGAAGAAGCGATTCGTCTTGCCAATGTGATTTCGGAAGGAGCATTGCCGATTCCACTTTCAGTTCTTGAGATGAGATTCATCGGACCGACCCTCGGGATTGAATCGATCGAAGTGGGAATTCGTGCGGTCATCATCGGTTTTATCTTGGTGATGTTGTATATGATCATCTACTATCGATTAGGTGGACTCGTTGCCGATTTATCCCTACTTGCAAACGTGATCATCCTCGCTGCTCTTCTTTCTTTAATGGATTTTACGCTTACCTTACCTGGTTTTGCCGGATTAATTCTGACGATGGGTATGGCGGTTGATGCGAACGTTCTTATTTACGAAAGGATTAGAGAAGAAATCGAATCAGGGAGTGCATTACCGATCGCAGTTACTGCCGGTTTTCAGAACGCCTTCTGGACCATTATGGATGCGAACATTACTACGCTAATTGCAGGTATTCTGATGATTCGTTTGGGCAATGGTCCTATCAAAGGTTTTGCTATTACATTATGTTGGGGAATTATAACTACATTGTTTACTTCATTGTTTTTATCCAGATTGTTTGTTGAGCTTTTGGTGAATCGAATAGGAGTTCGCCATTTAAATCTAAGACCTTTCTTTTTTGGAAAGAAGGCGGTATCAAATGTTTAAGTTTGATTTTATCAAATACAAAGCGATTTCGATTTCTTTATCTACAATCCTGATCATTGCAGGATTTGCAGTCACCTTTGGAAAGTACGGCGGGTTTGCACATTCCCTTGATTTTGACGGAGGACTTCGTTCCGTGATCGAACTTCCCGTAGGGAAAG
The DNA here is from genome assembly GCF_003114835.2 of Leptospira kobayashii. Classification (NCBI taxonomy): domain Bacteria; kingdom Pseudomonadati; phylum Spirochaetota; class Leptospiria; order Leptospirales; family Leptospiraceae; genus Leptospira; species Leptospira kobayashii. The sequence continues at coordinate 1,564,853 of NZ_AP025028.1, forward strand.
GTCGTCCGGATTTGGAATCGTTTTTTAAAAAGTCCGAGATTGAAGCAGTGATCATCCTTTTGGAAAAAGATAAAAATATCTATCAAATGGATATCGGTCTCGGTTCTACTCCTCAAATAGACCAGTTGTACAATCAGATCCCTGTGAATGAAAGAGAAGCGAAAACTTCTTCAATCGATAAGTTCGTAACTATTTTACAGAGAGAATTCCAAGTTCCTAAGGAGAAAATTTTATCCGCTGACCAAGTGGGAGCGGTAGTGGGAAGTGAATTGACTTCCACAGGGATTACGCTTTTGGGAACCACTCTTTTGATCATTTTGTTATACTTAAGCTATAGGTCTCAGTTCAAGTTTGCATTGGCTTCGGCACTTGCACTCATTCATGACATACTATTTACTTTGGCTATGATCGGATTTTTCCAAATGAAACCGAGTGTTCCAATGATTGCCGCATTACTTACGTTACTTGGTTATTCCATCAATGATAAGATCGTAGTGTTTGATCGTATCAGGGAAAATTCTCATGGAAAAGACAATTTGGCGCTTTCGAATGTAATCAATGTTTCCATAGGACAAACTTTGGGAAGAACGATCAATACATCCTTAACAACACTGATTTCCGTCGTTGCTATCATTATCGGCGGTGCGGTCGAATTGTATGATTTTGCTTTTATCCTGATTTTCGGAGTGATTGTCGGAACTTATTCTTCGATTTTTATTGCTGCGCCGATTTCGGAAATCTATGACCAGTTTAGAAGGAAACGAAAGTTAGCGTAAACGTGGGTGTTTTCGGAACTTCCCCCCTCAGACAAAAAAAGAATTTTAAATGAATTAAGAAGACTTTCCTTTTTATCAATGGGATTGTCTTCTCCCAATCCTCCGGTTGCGGCCTTGATCTTAGATGATGCGGGTCGCATTCTTGCTTCAGGACACACTCAAATTTCCGGTGGTTTTCATGCGGAAAGAGCCGCTTATGCAAATTGGGAAGAAACTCTTTCGCGGGAATCCGTAGAACAAAAGAAAATACCCCACTCACTCATTGTTAGTTTGGAACCTTGCACTCACTTTGGAAAAACTCCACCTTGCAGAGATTTGGTTTTAGAAGAGAAGCCTAAGGAACTGGTAATCGGATTTAAAGATCCGAATCCTCTCGTTGCTTCGGGAGATTGGAATCAGTACAAAGAACAAGGAATTGTAACTAAGCTCGCTCCTGAAGTTGCAAAATATTCTTTCCCCTATCTGTTCGGTTTTTTTACCAGAATGAAAAAGGAAAAACCCTGGGTTTGGATCAAATCGGCAGTCACAAAACAAGGGTTTTATGCTTCCGATGCCAAGGAAAGAGTCCAAATTACGAACGAAGCTTCGGATTATTATTTGCAAATGCTTCGAGGAAAATTCGATGCAATTGTGGTCGGGCCGAAAACAGTCAGCGTTGATGAACCATCGCTTAGTTTTCGTTTAACGGAAAATTCTTTTCAAAAAAGAGGGAATGTTACGAAACATTTTACTTCGGATCAGGAAAAATTCTTTTTTTCTCCGGGTAAGGAGTTTTTGGAAAGTTTGTTAACGGAAACAAACGAAAAAGATAGATTCGCTTTTCATCTGGATAGGATTCGATCTTTTCAACCTTACCGTATATTCGTATTAGGTGAAAATCAGCTTTTATCCGAATCGTTTATTAAAAAACAATCGGATCTAAATTCTAAACTGGGGAAAAAGGGTTGTATCTTTTATCGGATTCTTACGAAAAATTCCAAGAAACAGGATTTCAAAACAAAAGAGGATTTCTTGCTTTCGAACCTTTCCGATTTTCCAATCGACAGTTTCTATCCTGATGAAGGCGAATTGTTCCTTCGTTCTCTTGCTGAAAGAGAAATCGGTACAGCTATCTTTGAAGTCGGATCTTTTTTATATGAATTTGTAAAGGATCATCTGGAAGAAGAGGATTGTATTTTGACGATTGAGGGAAATCAGAACGTTTCCATTTCTCATGGAAAAAAGTTTTCAGGATTATCCGATGGAGAACTTGTTTCGGGGTTCCAAGTGGGAGAAGACCTCTGGAATTTGCGCTCTTTGTCCAAACCAGTTTAGATAAGTTCCGTTGTATCAGCTGCGTAAATGGCAAAAAGGCGAACTTTTATTCTTTTTTTTCTAGTCATTTCGAAAAGGATTTGTGAGAAAAAGGGAGATATGGTAAAGGAAAGCCATTGGGTGGCGGGTGGTTAACCCCACCCAGTGTCTATAGGGCGGGGATGGTATAGAAAAAACCAATCCCCCGCACATCCCTTGACGAATTTCCTCACCTCTTTAATTTGGAAGTAAGATGTTTACTGGAATCATTGAAACCAAAGGTAAAATACTCAAAGCAAGTCCAGTTGATTCGGGGATTGAATTTCAAATTCAAACGGAGTGGGACAAACCTGATCTTTCCATCGGCGACTCCGTTGCCATCAACGGCGCTTGCATGACTGTTACGGATTTTCAAGAGAAAGGAAATATTTTTTCTTTTTATACTTCTTATAAATCTTTGGAACTCACCAACTTGTCTGAGTTAAACGCCGGTGGTTCCGTAAACCTGGAAAGAGCGATGTCCGCAGGACAAAGATTTGGCGGTCATATGGTCCAAGGCCATGTGGACGGGGTAGGGAAGATCCATAGCCGGAAGACAATCGAGTCCGATTCTGTTGAGGAGTTTTGGGTGGAATGCCCGGAACCCTTAATCAAATATTTGGTAAAAAAAGGAAGTATCACCGTAGAGGGAGTGAGCCTTACGATTGTCGAAGTGGAAAACAGGTTGTTTCAGTTGATTTTAATTCCCGAAACACTTCGCAAAACAAACGCTATATCCTGGGAAGTTGGAAAAATCGTAAACTTGGAAGTGGATGTTCTGGCAAAGTATATTGAGAATTTTATGGAATTAAGATTTTCTAAGTAGGTCGTTTATGTCCGCGTCATCATCACCTTGTCCGTATTTAGTTTGAAAATCTCCTAAACTTAAAATCTCAAAAAACATATCTAACTTTGCTAATTTAAATACATTCTGAATCATCGGTTTCATTCCGATTAGGATGAGCTTGCCTTTTTTGTTTTTCAGATTGTTGAGACTCTTGATTAGAGAACCTATACCGGAAGAATCAATATAATCAAGTCGACTCATCTCGATTGCAACTATACCCGGATTCGACTCGGTCACCTTGGAAAAAATGGATTCAAATTCCTCGGTGGACTCGATATCAAATTTTCCTGAAATCTCTATCGTTTTCACCTTACCGGATGTGTTTAACTTGAGCTCCATTGGCCCTCCTCAATTTGACAATCTTATGCTAAAACTGACATAAAAATCAATGAATTTCTTCCAGTTTCTACTTTTAATCGGAGGGCTTGGGTAAGTCTTAGTAAATAGAGGGCAAAAATATGATTCGGCCTATTGAAGAAGCAATCGAAGAAATCCGCCAAGGAAAAATGATCATCCTAGTCGATTCGGAAGATCGGGAAAACGAAGGGGACCTGGTCGTTGCTTCTGAATTTGCAACCAAAGAACAAATCAATTTTATGGCAACCTACGGTCGTGGGCTAATTTGCGTGCCGATGGAAGCGGAAAGATTGCGTCGTCTGGGCCTGGGAAAGATGGTCGATGACCACACTCTGGGAGACAAACACGGAACTGCATTTACAGTATCAGTGGACGCAAAGCACGGAACTACCACAGGGATTTCCGCAGGTGATCGTGCCAAAACCGTAGAAGTTTTGTTAGACGAAAAAACGGAATCTTCCGATCTTGTCCGCCCGGGACATCTATTTCCCTTGCAAGCAGTCTCCGGAGGAGTTCTCAGAAGAGCAGGACATACCGAAGCCGCTGTTGATCTATCCAAATTGGCAGGTCTTTATCCAAGCGGGGTAATCTGCGAGATCATGAATGATGACGGAACCATGGCCCGTCTTCCCGATTTGGAAAAATTTGCAGCCACTCATAAACTGAATATCTACACAATCGAGGATCTGATTCGATATCGCCGCAACCAGGAAAAGCTGATTAGAATGGAAGTTGAGGCAAATCTTCCGACGGAATACGGGGAATTTAAGATCCGTGCCTATTCCACGGAAATTGACGATAAAATTCACGTGGCACTCATCAAGGGAGATATCGATTCCGAAGCTCCCGTGCTTGTAAGAGTACATAGCGAGTGTTTGACGGGAGATATTTTTTCCTCTCAAAGGTGTGATTGCGGACCTCAATTGCATAGCGCCCTTAGAATGATTGAAAAAGAAGGAAAAGGCATTTTGCTTTATATGCGTCAAGAAGGGCGAGGAATCGGAATCATTAATAAGCTGAAAGCATACTCCTTGCAAGAAGGTGGTCTGGATACAGTCGAGGCAAACGCGCAACTTGGGTTTGCTCCCGATTTACGTGATTATGGAATCGGTGCTCAGATTTTACGGGATATCGGAGTGCAAAAAATGCGGCTCATTACGAATAACCCTCGTAAGATCGTGGGATTGGAAGGATATAGTTTGCAAGTAGTGGAAAGGATTCCGATTGAAATCGTTCCTGAAGCAAATAACGCGCATTATCTGGCAACAAAGAAGTTGAAGCTGGGACATCTTCTCAATCTTCACGGCTGAATTTTAAGGGGCGAGCCTGTCTTTTTGCCAGCCTTCTTCGGTTAAGGTAAATTGAATTCGATCGTGCAAACGCCCCTTTCTACCTTGCCAGAACTCGATCCTATGGGGGGTAAGTCCGTAACCTCCCCATTCCTCCGGTTTAGGAACATCCTTACCTTCCAGTTCCTTTTCAAAACGTTCCAATTCTTTTTCCAGATAATTCCGGTCGGGAACTACGGAGCTCTGTTTGGAAACGATGGCACCTAATTGCGAGACTCTTGGGCGTTTTGAAAAATAATCGATTGATTCTTCTTTGCTAACCTTCGTTATACTGCCTTCGATTCGAACTTGCCGTTCCAGGCTCCCCCAAAAAAAAGTAAGTGCTGCTTTGGGATTGTCTTCCAGTTCTTTCCCTTTGCGCGACTCGTAATTGGTAAAAAATAGAAATTTGTTTTCCGAAATTCCTTTCAAAAGCACGATTCTTCCGGAAGGTTGACCGTCTTTACTTACAGTGGAAAGATGCATAATATTCGGTTCTTCCACATTTTCTTCTTCCGCAATGGAAAACCATTTTTGAAAAAATAAAATCGGATCGTTTCCCGTTTCTTCTTCACTTAAGGTGAATTTTTCATAGGATTTACGCATATCTTCCATGTGTTCATTCTGTTTCATCGATTGTAATTCCTTCTATTCCTAAATGAATAAATAATATCTTGGATAAATATGTAAAGAAGAGTCCTATCGAAAAATAAACTCCCATCGGGATCGCTTTGCCGCGAAGTGATTCTCCTTTTTTGCGGGAAAGCAAAGTAACGATCGTAGCTATCAAATAAGATGAGTTTAAAAACATCATCCACCAAGGATGGCCGGATAAAAATGCAAATACGGGAGCGAATAACACATCTCCGAATCCGATGCCCTTTCGGTAAACCAGATAGAGAGCGAGATAAAATCCTGCAAATCCCAGAAACACATATAAATCGGTGAGTGCCGGCCATTCTTCCAATAGAAAATAATTACAAACAAGACCGAACGCCAGAATAAAAACAAGATTTTCATAATCTAACGAGAAGTAGTTGGCATCCGTGTAGAGGCTGATCATCAAATGGCCCAATAAAAAAGGAAAAAACACTGCAAATCCCAGAGATCCTGTCATTTGAAAGAAGGTGACTACAACGATTCCGAAAAACAATTCGGATACAGGATAAGTCCAGGAAAGTTTCGAATGACAGGACTTGCATTTTCCCTTTGTTAAAAAGAAACCTAAAACAGGAATGAGATGGAGTGGAGAAACTGGAGTTTTGCAATGAGGACAATGACTAGGAATGGTAAAAAGTTTTTTTAATCTCTCTAGTTTCGTTCCTTGTTTTCTTTCTTTGCCGTAAAAAAAAAGTAAAACTCTCTCGGCAGTGGTGATGTAAAAACTACCGAGAGCCGCACCATACACAAACTGAAGGATCGTAAAAACAATGTTCGTTTGGAGATCCATTATTTACGGATTATTTCGCAAGTTCTTTTGAAAGTTCTTGTAAAGCAGTCATTCCTCGTTTTAAATTGTTCCATTCCGTAGCAAAAGAAAGGCGGACATGATCTTTGTTTTCACAAAAGATAAAACCGGGTACAAGAATCAGTTTTTTTGAAGTGATTGCTAGTCTTGTAAATTCCTCATCTTGGATCGGCACTTTTAGAAAATAATAAAAAGCCCCTCCCGATTTTTCCAAAGGATAAAAATCCTTCAGACTTTCGTATACAAAATCTCTCTTTTCCTTATAGTCTTGGATATAGGAACTCATATCTGTTTTTAATGCTTCTATCCCCGCCCATTGTGTGACGGAAGGAGCACATACCACAGTGTATTGTTGTAATGTAGTCAATGCTTTGATCACTTCCTCGGGTGCTAGAATCGTAGCAAGTCTGAGCCCTGTCATATTATATGTTTTCGAAAATCCGGTCAGAGTGATCGTTTTATCATAATCTTTTCCGATCGAATAAAACTTTTTATCATAATCGAATAACTCGTAAATTTCATCCGAGATAAGATATGCCCCGGTTTCTTCGGCAAGATTTGCAAGTGCCGTCAGTTGTTCTTTGGACAAAACTTTTCCGGTAGGGTTGGAAGGGTTGGAAAAAATGATCAGTTTTATCTTTTTCTTTCGAAACGCGTCCAAGTCGCTTGCAGAAAAGGATTCGTTTACTGTCAGTAATTTGGCTCCGTAAAATTTCAGCATGGAAGGATACATTAGAAAGTAAGGGGAGATCACCAAACATTCGTCGTCCGGATTTACCAATGCGTTGAAAAGCAAAAATAAAGCCGAGGAAATTCCGGAAGTTACCAATATTCGATCGGGAGTGGCGTAATTGATTCCGTTTTCCGAGAGGAATTTTCGGGCCATCGCTTCTTTTAATTCGGGAATTCCACCCGTGAGGGTATATGCAGTTTTGCCATCCCGGGCGGCCTCGGCCATTGCATCAATAATGTTAGGTGGACAAGGGAAATGAGGTTGTCCGATGGATAAGTTGATTGGGTTTTCTATGGTTCGAGCCAGCTCAAAGGCTTTCCTAATGGGAGAAGAGTCGATTCCATACATTCTAGATGCAAATTCCATACTATTTAAGTGAAAAATTAGGTGCCTTTCGGTCAATAGAATTTGGTTTACAGGGAGTTAAAACATCGAAATCGTGAAGCATATATGGAATTTGTTTCGATCGCATCCGTCAAAGTTCCCGTTTTACCAAATAAAACTTCGTTTCCCGTTTTTCCTTCTAGTTTAGTAGAAACAGATTCGGTTCAGTCAACCTTACAAAAGATCCTATATCCCATGTTGGAAGGGATTCCCGTCCTTCTTGTGGGGGACGCAGGGGTAGGAAAAAACGCTCTTATCTATTATATCAATTCTAGGCGCAACCAGCCGACTTTGCGTTTTAGTTTCAATGAAGATACTCTTCCAGAAGATTTGATCGGTTCTTACCGCATCCTCTTGGATGGGAAAGGATTTACCTGGTCGAACGGACCTTTGACCAATGCTTTGGATTCCGGACTCAGCTTTGTTGCAGACGAGATGAATCTTTGCGCTCCCAATATCATCAAACGGTTTTCTTCCGTTTATGAATCCAATTATCTGGATTTGCTCGAAGGAAGCGGAGAAAGGATCAAATCCAAAACCGGATTTTGGTTTATAGGTACTCAGAACCCCAGCGAAGGATTTGAAGGAAGAAAACCTCTTCCTTTCGATATCACCAAACACTTCGCAGTCGTTTATGTAGACCCTTATTCTCCCGACGAGATGTTTTATATTTTGAAAAAACTCTATCCTGCCCTCGGAGAAGAAGTTCTGCAAAAAATCATCCGGGTTACGATCGAATCGGAAAATAGAATCAAACGGGGTGATATAGGAAAAGGAGATTTGGAAAAATACCATTTCAACCTTAGAACTTTGCAAAAATATTGTAACCGGATCATGGCTTTCGGAAAAGAGGATAGGACGGTTGCCTTGAGAGAGGCACTTTATCTATTCCAGGAACCTTTCCGAAAAGAAGAAGATCGTAGTTTGCAAACGGAACTCATTGAATCCGAGTTTGGCGGGAAAATCAAATCCCGTTCTACCAAAGGATATGTTCAGAACGGAACTATCTTCTGGAACGATAAGGAAATCAAAACCTGGGAAGAGAAAAAAACCATTTCGATTCTTTCCAAGTATCCGACTCCGGAACCTATCCTTGGGTTTTTGGATCAGGTATTAACAGCCATCCAATGCAAAGAAAATATTTTAATAGAGTTCCGAGAAGATCAGGATCCTCAGGAATTTTTACCTTTGTTTACTGAACTTACCGGGATCGATATAGAATCGGTCATGTTGTCCAAAGGGATGCATACTTCCGATGTAGTGGGAGCACTCAAACCGACGAGAGACGGAAAGATAGAATCCGTGGATTGGGTGGACGGACCGCTCACTCGTGCAATCCGAAACGGAAAGATTATACTGATTTCCGGTCTTGAATCGGCCGGAGCGGAACTTGTGGAAAAGATGAATATGTTAACGGACGATGCCCGTTCTTTGACTCTTCCTCCCGAGTCGGGGGAATCCATTCCGATCCAATTGAAAGAAACTTCCATTGTATTCGGGCTTAAAACCTATCGTCATTCCAAGTCGGTTTCCACGATTTCCCGAGCATTCAGGAATCGCTTTACGCCTGTTATCTTTCCGGAATTGGAAGACGCAAAAGTATTGGAAGAGTTATTGAGTTTTTATCTGCCGGAAGGTGTATTGCCGAGAGCTCTGGCCGGTTTTCATACTAAGGCAAAGGAACTAGCGGAAAAACGTACGATCGGTTCGGCCAATTTACAGCCGTATCGATTTGGAATTTCCAATTTGCTCAAGTGGAAAAACCATATCTATCGCTATAATGAAAAAGACGTAAGGTCGGTTGCCTACCGGGGGGGAACGATCGCCTATACCAATCAAATCTCCGATCCTAAGGAGAGAAAGGAATTGGAGAGACTACTCGATGGTTATCTTTCCGGTGTGGAAGTCGTATCAGAACTCTTCGATGAAATCGAAGAGAAAAAAAAAACTTTTACAGTCGAATCGAATCTAGATAAAAAAAAATGGTGGGATCCTGAGCTTCATGAAAGGGATCCGCTAACCGGCGAAGCAAAAAAACTCAATTCAGGAAATGAACTGAAACGGGGAATTGAAATCAATACCCCGGAAACAGGCGGCCAGATCAAAGAAGGTGCCGATGCTTGGTATGGTTCCGAGACTCAAGGCAATAATGGACAAGGTGAACCTGCAGGCGGTGGAGGAGGTTGGGGATACCGCACGGAAGAACTCTACAAACAATTCTTAAAGAAAAGAAGATTACTTTGGGATTATTCCATGATCATGAGTCTGGACGAATTCAAAAAAGTATTCGGTAAGGAATTGGAAGAGGTGGAGCTCAACTTAGAACAGTTGTTTGATCCTGAAATTGACATCCATCGTATGTATCGCAACGAAGGTTCGAGAGTGGATGCCCGCAAATATATTTCTTACAAAAGCGGTAGAGGAGATACGAAAATCTTCGATAAGACCACGATTGAAAAGAATGATGAAAAACTAAAAGGTGTGGAAGTTACCTTTCTCGTATCGAAGTGCAGAAGGATTTTCAATTTCGAGTATTCCGTAGCTATGCTTTCCGCACTGCTTGTCAGCTTACACATATTAAACGAACATGATATTGCAACGAGCGTGAATACATTCTGTGATATCAAAAATTCCAAAACTACAATCGATATTTTCAATTCCAAAACTGCGGAAGAAGATTATACTCCCGAGAAAGAACAGGAATTGTTCAATAGTTTCTGTAAAAATTGGCACGGAGATTCCATCCCGGAATACCAACTTCTTTCCAATTGCGAGAGGTTCTTTTCGCCGGATGCTCAGACCAGAATCGTTGTGATTTTGTCCGATTTTCGCGGGCAAAGGGCAAAAATGGACATTTTGGATGAAATCGGATCTTTTGAGACCAGAAAACTGAAAGAAGCTGTACTAAAAAACCAGGAAAAAAATTATGTATTTTTAGGGGTAGGACTTGGTCCCAGATACATTGCTGAACATGTATTTTCTGACTCATTGCAAATAACGGGAGATAATTTTTTCTCCATGGCCAATTTGATTGGGGCTGAAATTGCCAGACTCATCCAAATCCATCATTCTCTAAGAACCTAAACCAATATGGGCAAAACCACTAAGGACGATAAACCAAGAGCAACGGACCCTCTCGTCAATAAAAAGGCGAAGTTCAATTTTGAGTTAATCGAGTTCTATGAAGCCGGTATTGTTTTGACCGGCTCCGAAGTGAAATCCTTACGCGGGAAAAAGGGAAACCTTACCGATTGTTTTGCAAAAATTAAAAACGGAGAAGTTTTTTTAGAAAACTTTCAAATCCCTCCTTATAAAGACGGAGGTTATGCGAATCATCCTGAAATTCGCCCTCGCAAACTTCTCTTGAAAGCAAAAGAGATCGCAAAGATCGAACGTGCTACGAAAGAGAAGGGACTGGTTCTGATAGCAACTAAATGTTATTTTAAAGACAACCGTTTGGTGAAAGTAGAAGTTGCTACCGCCAAACCGAAAAAGCTTTTCGATAAGAGAGAGGACATCCAGAAGAAGGAAGCCAAAATCGAAATCGAAAGAGCTATGAAGGATAAACTACGCAGATGAAAGGCCTCCCCATCGTCTCCATTGTTGGAAGACAAAATGTGGGTAAATCCACTTTATTCAACGCAATTTTACGCGCGCAATCTGCAATCACGGAAAATACTCCCGGCGTTACCCGTGACGTATTACAGAAATTAGTCGAAAAGGATGATTTTAAGATTCCTTTTTACCTATGTGATACGCCTGGACTTGATATCGAAAACCTGGATGAAATCAACACTGAAATTTTAGAAATTGCCTTCGAACATTTAAGAAGGTCGGATCTGATCATTCATGTGATGGATCATAAGGACCTTAGACCGTATGATCATAAGTTGGTCGCCTTACTGAAAAAAGACGAAACTCTTTCTCAGATACCTGTTCTATCCCTTGTTAACAAAGTCGATACCGATCAGGACGAATATGATTTGGAACCTTTTTATCAATTGGGAATCAACGAAATCGTTCCTATTTCCGCGATCGGGCGGAGGAATTTTTCACTTCTTTATGATAAGATCAATTTTCTATTACCTGTAAATAAAAAGAAACCGGATGATCCTTATTGTAGAATCGCTATTATAGGAAAACCAAACTCCGGTAAGTCGAGTCTTCTGAATACTCTCCTTGGTTACAAACGGGCGGTAGTCAGTGAAGTTCCCGGTACAACCAGAGATTCGGTTCACAGCCAGTTCATGTTCCAGGAGAAAAAACTCGAGATCATCGATACTGCAGGGATTCGCAGGAAATCGAAAGGTGGAGAGAGTTTGGAATTTTATTCTTACAAACGTACTCTATTCGCTTTGGGAGAAGCGGACGTAGTCGTACTTCTCATCGATGCCTTGAAAGGGTTCGGGGAATTTGACAAAAAGATTTTCAGCGAAATCCAGGAAATGGGAAAACCTATGATACTTGCTGTAAATAAATGGGATGCAGTTGAGGACAAAGAAAGTAACTCCTGGAAAAACTATCAGGAAAGACTTTTCTTTCGTATGTCGATTCTCAAAGAGCGTCCTGTGCTTTCTCTCTCTGCGACGGAAAGACTCCGCACTCATAAACTTCTAGAAACTTGTGTCGAACTCTATGACAAGTCTCAGAAAAAGCTCACTACACGTGCTCTAAATAACTGGCTAAGCAAATGGAGTGGAAAAAATAAGGTAGGAAAGGCATCCAATCGACCTCCGAAGGTGTTTTACGCCACTCAGACTTCGCAGATACCTTTTAAAATCTTGTTTTTTGTAAATGATTCGAAACTCTTTCCGTCGAATATTTTATCGTTCTTCCGAAAGAATATAGTAAGCGAGTTTGGTTTGGAGGGACTCTCCGTCGAACTGGAACTCAGAAACAGAAGTGATTCTAAGGATAAAGACAAAGAAGGTAAAGAATGATCTTTCTTCTCGCAATAATCGCAAGTTACCTGCTCGGAGGGATCCCGGTGGGTTTCTTAATCGCAAAAAAGGTGAAAGGAATCGACCTCCGGGAACATGGAAGTAAAAACATAGGTGCTACCAATGTGGGCCGGGTGATCGGCTGGAAATACGGTAGTATTGCACTGATTTTCGATGCTTTGAAAGGTGCTATTCCGGTTTTACTCGCAGATTATATTCCTTCGCCTTATTCACTTGCTACCTCCGAAATTTTACTGGGATGTGTCGCGATACTCGGCCATACATTCACTCCCTATTTGGGATTTAAGGGTGGCAAAGGTGTCGCCACTGCCTTGGGTGTTTACCTTACACTTGTTCCTATTGTAACGGTTTGCGCGGTTGCTATCTTTTTAATCGTTTATAAAATCAGCGGATTTGTATCTTTGGGTTCGATCCTTGGAACTCTTTCCATGCCGATTTGGTATTGGGGAATGAATCAGTTTCTACCAAACATTGGTTATTCTCCAATCATACTTTTCGTTCTGATCGGAACATTTTTTCTGATCTGCTTTTCTCACCGGGAGAACATCAAACGCATATTACTCGGCAAGGAACTCAAAGCTGTAAGCCATGCAACATGAGAAAGAAGCTACTCTTTCCCATAAAGAGAAGTTATTCCTAATCAATAAATTCGTAGAAGAACACCCCGAAGCGGAAATCCAGGATTTTTACAAATGGTTGTATTTCGGTGAATTCGGAGTAGAGGAATACAATACGCTTCTCGCTGGCAAAAAACAAATTCCGGAATTGCATGTTATTCTTTCCGAGATCAAAGAAGAATCGACTCTTGAAAAAAAAGTAACTCAAGTTTGGGAACCGTTCGGACTGTCAGCGCGATTTATCAAAGTATTCGTAAGTCCTTATTATTTAAATGATTGTCCGATCAAAAGATTGGTAAATCTGATCGAAAGATCTCCTGCATTTCGAGGAGCGCGGATGACTTTCAAATTGGATTGGAATCTTTTAAAAGAAACCGTGATCGAAATTCGGCAGGATCTAACCAGAAGGGATTTTATCAATTTCGAAGAAAGAATCAATTTTCACCAATTACCCGAGTTATCCTTTACGGAAGCTTTCCAAAAACAAAATCCATTCTATTACAGAGTGGTATCTCAAAAACTATTCTTTGATTATTTCCCCGAATATGTGGATGAAACTGTTTTTCATCCTTTTGTGGACAATAATTCACTCATCGGATAAAGACTTCTTTTTAGATATTTTAGTTCCTTTCTTAAAGATTGGGTCAATAGATTATTTTTCCGAGCAAGAGTTAGATCTTTATGGCGAAGCAGATAGATTTCCGTTTTTCTTACCATCCTTCTTAGATACAATTGGTTTTGTACCCAGATCCAAAGAGGACTTGTCAATAGATCGAATTCTTCTTTGTTTTCGCTTTCAATCAGGGTGAGTTCTTTTTCGATAAATATTAGATCGTCGCTGATTTGTCGGAATAACTCTTTGGATTTTTTACTGAGTTTCGCATCTGTTTTGTTTTTTTGTCCGAGAAGGGATACAAGCCAAGGTTCTTTTTTTCTCCAAGGGTAACCGTGATCTTCTTTCGTAAGTAAATCCTGTATTCCTGTTTCCGGTTCCAAATTTTGAAACCCTTCGATCAAGGCGCCATCCGCGTTCAAGTTGATCAATTTCAAATCCACGGAGCGAGCCGATTCTTCGAACCAATGCCTGTAAAGTTCCAAAACATAATCGGTTAGAACCGTTTTTCCGTTACAGGAAGGAACTTCCTTCGTTTCCCGTTTGCGGATGATCACTTCATTGATCCGCTCCAGGCTTTGGCGCCTACTAACCTGCGTTAGCCATTTTTCGTTATGATGAGTTCCTGTGGAATGGATTTCCCTTCCAGAGTAGGCGAGATCCTGACCTACAAAATAGATTTCGGAAAATCCCATATACCTGAGCATATCGAATGCAGTTGTGGCAACGCTTCCCCCCGATTGAATGTCTCCCACTTCCTCAAAGACTGAGTCTGCCAGTTCTCCACCTGCAGTCACCTCCCGAATCAAACTTCCTTCCGCATCCACTTGGAATTTTGCAGTCACAGAATGAATTACGGAACGAAACATGGGTTCACGAAGTAGGGTGGGGGAACTGACAAGATCCGCAAAGAGAGGAATCGGCTCCAGGTTTTCCCCCATAAAATGAAAGAATGAATTAGTTTGTGCATCCAGTGTGACCACTCCGTCGGGAATGATTCCGTCCTTCAGTAGAACTTTCAAAGAGGTGTCGCAGGAAAGTACGAATACTTTGTCTCTGATCTTATGAATCCATTTCAGATTTTTTCTAAGTGAAGGACCAGCTGATACGAGTAATGCGGAAAGTCCTTGAAAGTTTTCCCTTAGAGAGGAAATTTTAAATCGTTCCGGTGAAGTTTTCGCGACTTGCAAAAGATTCCAAATGGAATTTTTCACCCATAGTCTTTCGAACTCGAATTTGGTAAGAAGATCGCTCATTTTCGCTGAAAATACGGACTGAATTCTTCCTTCTATTTCGGAATAGAATATCTGTTCCCGTTGCATGTCCGATTGGTTGCGGATGATTTTCAATCCGCTGACTCTATCTATAGGCAAGGACTCCAGATAGTTCATTCCTAAAGGTAAAAAAGTTTCCCCCGAAAATATATGTCTGCCGGGAATCTTTAACGTATCTTTCAATACCCGATCCCACATAACTTCGATTAGTACGGGATCATCTCCTATCATAACGAAAATCTGGCCCGGTCTCAAAGCAGAATTGATTCTTTGGATCAGATGGGGATTTCCGAGTCCCATGAGCAGGACGACGTCCGTAGATTTTAAGTTATGTGACTCAAGCAGTCTTTCGGCTTGTTTGTCGGGGGAAAATTTGGAAGAGAGCGCCTCCCCATTATATGAGACATAATACTGTCCTTCTTCCTTCGCGGGAATTATGTCCCATAAACCGGAGGAAGGCCAGTTTTGGAAATAATTTCGAAGATAAGGCTTGCGATTAAAAATTTCACTGGAAACTTGATCCGTAATTTGGGACATAATACTATCTAAAGTTTTTTCTTATGTCTCCCAACCTCTGTCAACCGGGAAACAAAGGAAAGCACGAGCAAAACATGCATCTAAAAAGCCTTAATATTGTTGGATTTAAAACTTTCGCAGACGAAACGGAAATCGCATTCGACCCGGGTTTCACAGCCGTAGTAGGTCCCAATGGCTCCGGTAAGTCGAATATTGTCGATTCCGTAAAGTGGGTATTCGGTGAAAAAAGCGCCAAAGGTCTACGCGGTGAAAAAATGGACGATGTTATCTTTCACGGAACAGAAAGTAGGCGAGCGGCAGGGTTTTCCGAAGTTTCCATTCTATTTGACAATCATGATAATTATTTCTCAATCGATTTCCCTTCCGTAAAAATCACACGAAGACTTTACCCTGACGGTGAAAATGAATATTATCTCAATGATGTTCGTTCCGCAAGAAAGGATATCGAAAAAACTCTTTTGGATACGGGGATCGGTAAATCCAGTTATTCCATTTTGGAACAAGGCAGGGTGGATCAGATTCTAAACTCCAAGCCGGAAGAAAGAAGAGCGATCTTTGAGGAAGCAGCCGGTGTATCCCGATTCAAGTTGGATCGTAAGGAAGCAACCAAAAAGCTGGATGATACCAATCAGAATTTATTACGTATCCAGGATATTATGAACTCCATGATCAAGGAAATGGAGACAAAAGAAAAACAATCGGAAAAAGCGGAAGCATATTTTAAACTCAAGCAAGAGTTAGATGAATCTGATAAAAACCTGCGTTTTTTGAAACTGAGAGATTTTAAAAAACGAATGAAGAAATCCGATGAAGAATTGCAGGACATTCGGGACAAAAACAAAAACCTTCTTTCTCAGATTCAGGATGAGACTTCTCTGATTTCCGAAAAGGAAAAGTTCAAAGAAGCCAAAGAAAGAGAAATTGCGGATATTGATAAAAAATTATTCGATCATCTTTCCCGAACTCAAATTCAAAAAGAAAAAATTTCAAAAAACAAAACTTTTATCGCTGAATATGATATCCGCCTTTCGGATATTAGCCGGGTCTTGGATGAAGAAAATCAGTCCGCTGTGAAATTGGAAGTGGAAAAAAAACAGATCGAATCCGAAACGGAACATCTGAAGGAAATTCAAGCGCACCTTTCCCAAGAAATTCAGAACCAGGAAAGCATCCGCAAGGATTTGGAAGACAAGATCAAATCGGAAGAAGAATCCATTCTCACCAAAGAAACAAAAATCCAAGAGAATGAAAAACGACATATATCTCTTCGTGAAAAACAAAAGCTGATCATCCAGGAACTTATCCAAGAGCTGGAAAATAAGAAGAAAGAATCTCAAGGAAGCGAAGAAAAAAGAAACGAAGACAAAGCTCTTCTTTTGGCCAATTTGGAATCCTACCAAATGTATTTAGAAACTTCTTATTCCTATTTAAACCAAGGAAATCTGGAAGATCTGTCTACGGAACTTCGTAAGATTGATTTGAGTTCCTATAAGGAACAATTGAACGTCTTCCTGGAGAAAGAAGACAGTTTTAGAAATCTACTTTTCGATAAGGACGGAGTTTTATCCAAGAAGGAAGTAGTCGATCAGGACATCGAAGATTTGCTTTTGGAAAATGAAAATCTAACGAGAAGCATACGGGAGAGCCAGACGTTAATCTTAAGTCTGAGAAATCATTGGGAAACCGCCCGTAATCAAATTGTGGATTTGGATAAAAAAATCCTCGAAACTCAATCCAGAATAGACAACCAAACCAGACAAACGATCGAATTGAATGACCGAATCGCGGAGATTTTCAAAAGAATCGCAAGTTCGAAAGAACAGGAATCAGGCATTCGTGAAAAACGGGAAAATCTGGAGAAAGAAGTAACATCTCTTGAAAAAGAAATCGAAGATTCCTATCAGGAATTTCTTTCTATGAGTAAGATGTTGGAATCCGAAAAAGAGTCCTTACAAAAATTACTCGAAGAAATCCAAAATTTAAAAAGCAATATTTCCAAAAACCAGGAAGTTTTCCAAACTTTACTTCCTCTATTGTCCGAAAAAGAAAGAACATCATCCGCATTAAAAGTGCAGATCGATTCGCTCATTGAGGAATTGTACAACGATTATTCCCTGACCGATTCAGAATTGGAAATGGAGAAGGGTGCTATCAGTTTGGAACAAAAAGAAGAGGAACGAAAATTAAGATCCGCAAAATCGGAAATTCAACTACTTGGTTCAATCAATCCTTTGGCGATTGAAGAATATCGTACGATCAAAGAAGTTTACGAACATAACCTGAAACAAAAAGAAGATATAGAAGGTTCCAAAAAAGACATTGAGGATGTATTGAAACGAATCAATACCGAATCCGAAAAATTGTTCCAGGAAACGTTTGAAAAAATCAAAGCCAATTTTCAGGAAACTTTCTCCACACTTTTCAACGGAGGAAGAGCGACTCTTGAGCTGACTGAAAAAGAAGACAGCCTCAATTCCGGTGTGGAAATTATGGCGGAGCCTCCGGGAAAACATGTTCAAAATTTGCGATTGTTATCCGGGGGTGAAAAGTCCCTTACCGCCATTGCATTGTTATTTGCTATTTACATGGTAAAGCCGAGTCCGTTCTGCTTTTTGGATGAAATTGATGCGGCACTAGATGAAGCCAATAAACTGAGATTTTGCCAGATCCTTGACAGGTTCAAAGACAAAACCCAGTTTATCGTTGTATCCCATGCTCAATCTACGATTTCACGTGCAAACGCGATCTTCGGAGTTACGAATGAAGAACCGGGGATTTCGAAAATCGTATCTCTGCGACTAGACGAAGCCAAGGTATTCTCCAAGCAACTTTCTAAGACAGGGACTGACTGAGGGAAGGGAAATAGAAAAAGTAGGAAAAGAAAGGCGGTTACTTACCGCCTAGCTCCTTCATAATGCAAGAACTGAAAGTTTTGCAGGAATCTCCTGCGGCGAGACAAGCTGCGATTTTACTGTAGTATTTTGGTTTGTTGCAATTGAAATCACAACCTTTTTTAAGCATTTGTTTTTGGTCTTCTGTCGCTTGCGGGTTTACTTGCACGGAACAGGTGTAAAAACGATCACAGGCTTCCGTACATTTGGGGAAGTCTGCTGCCATTAGATTGGATGTGATAAGCAGAAGTGAAGCCCCTGCTAGTAGAAGAATTGTCTTTTTCATGCGAAAGTCTTCCTTTACGATCTGGTAGCGAAGACGGGAGTCGAACCCGTGACCTCAGGGTTATGAATCCTGTGCTCTAACCATCTGAGCTACCTCGCCCTATACCTTAGATCGTTTTTTAGAGCCAAATCATTAGCTCTTTTGTCATTTTTTATGTGATAAGTGACTGGTAAAGGAAAAATCAGAACCTATGATTCTTAAATCTTTTTGGGGAACCAGGGAACCTGGAAGAGGTTGGGTGGGTTAGGATAAATAAAAAACCCCCGCCTTTCAGCGAGGGTTCTATTCTTAGCAAGAATAAGTTGTTAGGAATTCGTATGGGTGAGGGCGACCTTCCCATGGCCAAATTTCCGTTTCAAACTTGTAGTGTTGGTATGTTTGAATGAAATTTTCACTCATTACATCACCTTGTTTGAAAACATCTTTGCTCGCTAGCATCTCTTCTACGGCTTCTCTCAAAGTATGAGGCATTTGTTTGATACCTTTTTCTCTAATTTCATCCAAAGAGAGTTCGAATAGATCTTCTTCTCTCGGTTGACCCGGATCCAGTTTTTCTTTAATGCCTGTTAAACCAGCCATTAACATGGACGTGAACGCCAAATATGGGTTAGCTGTTGAGTCAGGGAAACGGAATTCCACGCGAATTGCTTTTTCTCCGGACACAAAAGGAATACGGCAGGATGCCGATCTGTTTTGCGCGGAATAAGCAAGGATAGAAGGAGCTTCGAATCCCGGAATCAAACGTTTGTAAGAGTTCGTTGATGCATTTGTAAATGCAGCACAAGCTCTGGCATATTTTAGAACTCCACCTACGTAATTCAATGCCAAGTCGGAAAGACCTTGGTATTTGTCTCCGGCGAAAAGGTTTTTTCCACCTTTCCAGAGAGATTGGTGAACGTGCATACCGTTACCATTATCACCAAACAGAGGTTTTGGCATAAAAGTTGCGGTTTTTCCGTGTCTGTGGGCTACCATCTTTACGATGTATTTTAGCTTTTGAACATTGTCGGCAGCTTCAATCAAAGTTCCGAATTTAACACCGATCTCGCCTTGAGCTTGTGCTACTTCATGGTGAACCACAAAAGTTTCCATTCCGATTGCTTCGAGAGTTTTTACAAATTCAGCACGAAGATCCACTTGAGAGTCGATCGGCGCAACAGGGAAATAACCGCCTTTTGTTCCAGGTCTGTGTCCGGAGTTAAAGTTGATTTTTCCTGCGTTTGGTGCACCTGGGATTTCCGAATGAGAGTTCCAGATACCTTCGTTGGAATCCAATTCATAGGATTGGCAGTTGATTTCATCACGAACTTTCAAGCTGTCAAAAACGAAAAATTCGTTTTCAGGACCAAAATAAGCAGTATCTGCGACTCCCGTAGTTTTCATGTATTCCAATGCTTTCTTAGCAATGGAACGCGGGCATTTTTCGTAGTATTGTTTTTTGTAAATGTCCCAAACATCACAGAACATAACAAGCGTTTTGTCAGCTGTGAATGGGTCAAGGAATGACGTTGCAATTTCAGGGTGGAGTTGCATATCGGAAGCGTTGATTGGCTGCCATCTAGCAATCGAAGATCCGTCAAATGGGATCCCTTTGAATGTGTTTTCATCCACTGAATTCACATAATAAGAAACATGGTGCCATATTCCTTTAATATCAGTGAATCGGAAATCGTAGAATACGACTCCGTTTTTCTTGGCGAACTCAACCACTTCCTTTCCGGAAGTAAATTTTGGGGTTGCGAACTGCATCTTTTTCTCCTTCGTTCAGAGGTTCGTTTCTGATTCTAATCTGGTTGTCCAATATACTGCAATATCTATACCACGTCAATTCGATGGAAATTTAAGGAAATCGCACCGTTTTTAAGCAGACTGCATTCTATTTCTGTGCGTAAAAATTAAGCAATATGTCTTTAGCTTGATCAATTCGTACGCGCGACACGCTTATTTTCATAAGAGAATCGGAATCTAATTTTACAATCTTGGTTTATTTCTGCAATGAAATCAAATACCTGAGATTGAAAAAAAGAAGTCTTTCTTTTGCGCATGAATCGATAATGATTGTTATGCGTTGATCGGATGATTCTTTTTTTTGAGCTTTTTTACCGGGAAGAAATTCGAATTTTTATCTAAAATTCGTGATTTAAAAATGACCATCCTATATTTGTCAAAATGACATATTTTTTTCGTTTATCCTAAATTGGCTATCTTTAACTATTGGAACATTGATGGAAAGTAACGGACAGTATGTGCGTACAAATCGTCTTGAAAGTTTTATTAAATTTTCTTCAGATCCCATCTGGTGCTATGAAGTCGACATTCCTATGCCGACAAATCTCCCTGTACTAGACCAAGCAAATTATCTATTCGAACATTCCATCGTAAAGGAATGCAATCTCGCTACGGCTAAAGCTTACGGATTTACAAAACCGGAAGATATGATTGGAAAATACATCAAAGATCTGATTCCTCTTCAGGATCTTTCTCCCATCGTTCAATTTGTAGAATCCGGTTATGAATTTTCAAATGTGGAATATCTGGAAGTTTTATCCGAAAACCGAAAGAGGAATTTTATCATCAATGTTCATAGTGAATTGTTAGACGGTAAATTCGTAAGGTGTTGGGGCCAACAAAAAGAAATTACTTTGATGAAGGCCACGGAAGAAAAACTGAATGCTTTGCTTCGCCTTTCCGGAATCCTAAATGAAATTTCAAGAGTCTTTGTATTCAGTAAGGCTGAGTTCATTACGGATGCAGTTCAGTTCGCATTGGAGAAAATCGGTGAATACACCGAGGCCGACCGTGCTTTTATTATGGAGATATCCCAGGACAGACAATCCATGTCTTTCACGCACGAGTGGTTGAATGAAGGAGTCGAATCCGTAGTTTCGGTAGGGCAGGATCTACCTATTTCTTCCATGAGTCCCGAGAATTTGGGAATTCTGATGAATGACGGAATTTTATTTATGCCTGATTCCATGGAATTACCGGAAGGATCTTGGGCAAGAGGAATGATGGAAAAAACAAATGTTAGGTCTTCTCTTTCCATCGGGCTTCGAGATGAGGAAAATCTGATGGGGCTACTCGGTGTGGTAAAGCTTCATAAAAAATACGAATGGCAGAAGGAGTCACATAATCTGCTTTCCCTTGCCGCGGATTTGATTTCCCAGGGAATGTTAAGGGCGCGGAGTGAACTGATATTGCATGCAAAAGAAAGGAAACTTCAAAGTTTCTATTCGGAAATCACTGAAGACTTAATGCTTGCTAGGTTGACTCAGGAATCTTGGATCGCGAAGGATTTTCCCAATTATAATAACGTTAAGTTTTTCAGTAACTTCTTTCCTTACGGGGAAATCGGAGGAGATATCATACTTTATGGTGCTCCTTCTCCCGATTATATCGATATTTTATTCGGTGATATTTCTGGACATGGAATTTCTTCCGCTTTGGTTTCCGGTATCGTTGCTATGGGATTCAAAAAACATTCGGATGCCAAACTTTCTCCCAAAGACCTTTTGAAAGAATTGAATACCGAACTCGAGCCAGTGATGGGAAAACATCACATTAGCTGTTGTTTGGTGCGAATTTATCATGAAACGAGAGAGGCTGTTTTCTGTTTTGCGGGACATCCGCCTTTGCTGATTTGGAATATGCTAAAGAAAGAAAAGATACAGTCATTGATCCATGAAAATTATCCGCTTCTTTTGATCGAGGAATGGGAAGGAATTGAAATCAAATATCAATTTCATCCCAAGGATCGTCTGTTCCTTTATTCGGATGGAATTTACGAAGTGGAAAATAAAGACAGAGACGGTGTTTTGGGTTTGGAGAAATTTCTCGTCATGGTGGATGAACTGAAGGATTTCGATACCGACGGAGAGGATTTTTTGACCTCCGTGGTAACCAATGCGGTGATTCGTGAAGACAGAACCATCCGGGATGACATTGCTTTGTTATTGATTGAGTTTACTTAGGTAAGGAATTTTAAGGAGACTCGAATCCTTATTTTACGCAGTCCCAGCCGGTTTGCCATTCTTGTTCGTCGTTATGTTTCCAGATGCCTGTTAGGTGGGTGGGATTCGGTGTCATACGTCGGATGGAAAGTTCGAATTCGAAAGTTCCGTTGTCTCCGCTTTCTTTTTCCGCCCAATTGCCAATGAATTTGTTTCCTACTATATTTCCCGTTACGCTTCCGCCGTTAGGAGTATAAGTTCCTGACACAGAGTTTCCGTTTTGCGACAAAGTGAGCGTTCCGAAATCACCGCAATTCCATTTGCCTGCGATTTTTTTAGTGAAGCCGCCTTGTGGAACTTGATCAACCTGTTGTTGCCTTTCACTACCTTTTTTTTGAGAGAATAGAATGGTCGGAACGGAAACAGCTAAAAACGTAATCGTAAAAAAAAATCATTTTTTGTTTCATCGGTATTTCCTTATTCTACGTCTGCTAGATCTAATACCGGCTTGTCCGCTTGCGGATAACGGGCCAGATACTCTCCTACTATTTTTTGTTTTCCTTCCAATCTTGTTAAGTGATTTTCAATGATATAACCGAAGTCCAATTTACCTTTTACGATTTCGTATCTTTCCGTTTCAATCGTTCCCAAATCCAAATCCGAAGGAACTTCGTTTGCTTTGTCGGCGTATTCTTTTGCTTTTTCCCAGTAGGGAATGGCCTCTTTATAAAATCCTTCCGCAATCTGAAATGAATTTTTCAATTCATGAGCGAAGTCCAGGTTATAGAAATAAACATGTCTTTTGTCGAACTTGGATGCGATCCTCATATAAGATCGCATGATTCCCAAATTGATTTGCATAAACATTAGATTACGGTATTTGTAATATTCCGCTTCCGTTTTTGTTTCGCATAATGCGTGTTTTGGGTGACGGAACCTTTTTGTCAGAGCTACTTTCAGAAAATAGATGTTTTTCCTGAGTTCGTTTTCGTTGTAATGCTGTTTTAGATTGTATAGTTCGTAATAATCTTCCAGATACTTCGGATCCCATTTATGAAGTTTGTAGGGAACCCAATCCGAAAACTTGGTATAAGGTCCGTTTTTCTCGTATTCGTAATTATAATCTATATCCGTTTCCCAGGCGAAAAGAGAGTGGGAAACAAAAAACAAGATCAGAATGAATTTGGAAAAAACGGGTTTCACCTTATCATTGTCGGCGGAATTCGGATTTCCCAAAATAGAAAGGATGGGAACTGTTTCCGGAAAACCGTAAAATCGATGAAAAGTCTTGTCCTTCGGAATTTAATTCAACGGGGAAAGAGGTGCCACCCATTGGTAACCGACTCCTCTTACATTCCGGATGGAAGATTCACCTAAGGCTTCCCTGAGTCTTACGATTGCGTTGTCTATGGTTCTTTGCGTAGGAAATGCATCTTCTCCTACAATCTGATCCAGGATTTCATTTCTACTCCACACATGGCCCGGTTCCGAGATAAGAAGTTCCAAAAGAGCGCAGTCTCTTTTGGAAAGAGGGATGAGTTCTCCTTTTTGAGATTTTACGGCAAAGGAATCCAGATGGATTTCCAAACCTCCCGAATTCCATTTTTTACCGAATGGTTTTTGACTCGTTTGAATCACTCTTTCCAATCGGATGAGCAGTTCTTTTAAATGAAATGGTTTGGGGATAAATTCCACAGCACCCAATTCGAATCCTTTCAATCTTTCCTGCGCGCCGGCTTGGGCCGTAAGAAATAAAAAGGGTGTGTCTTTGGATTCTTTTTTGATGAATTCGGCAACATGGAATCCGTTCTCGTCCGGGAGTCTGAGGTCTAGAATGACCAGGTTCGGTTTTTTTTCTAAAAATAAAATTTTGGAATCTGCAGCGGTTTTGGACCAAAAGACTTTATAACCTTCTTTGACCAAACGTTCCCGAAGAGTTTCTCCCAAACTTTCATCATCTTCTACGATCATTATTGAAGGTTTCATATAGTTTGTTTTTTCACCTCAAGTGTTGCCGTGAATCCTTTGTTAGTTGACGAAAGAGATAACTTTCCACCCATTTTTTCAAGAAGGTTTTTTGCAATATAGAGTCCGATCCCGGTTCCACTTGTCCTGGTGTGACGGACGAAAGGTTTTGTGAGGTCGCGCAAATTTCCCGAAAAACCGATTCCGTTGTCTCCGATACTAAGATGGATTTTTTTGTTTTCCGATTCGACGGAATATAACCGGATGGAAGTGGCTTTTCCATGAAGACCGGCATTTTCGATTAAGTTCTGTAAGATGGATTCGATCGCTCTTTTGTCCGCAATGATTTCGGTATGGACATTACAAGACGGATCAATGATTAAATCGGGATAATCAGTTTTGACGGAAGAGACCAGTTCCTGTAGGGGAAAAGTTTCTATATAAAGTTTTTCGCCTTGCATGAGGCTCGCCAGATAAAACGCTTTTTCCATTCTGGATTCGATTCGCTTGTTTTCTTTCAGCAATTTTTCATAACGAACCAGAATCGGTTTGTTCTTATTGTCACTGATCAGTCCTTCGATTTGCAATTGCAGACTTGCCAAAGGAGTTCTCATTTCATGTGTGACTGTCGTGAAAAAATCAGAGATGAGTTTGGCTCTTTTGAAATCCCGATAAGAAAGCCAGGCGAGAGTCACTCCGCCCAGTGTGAGCATTCCTAAAAAAAAGGAACCTTCCAGTTTGAGCATACGGTCTACCCGTTGCAATTCCTGGGCACTGGTTGTATCTTTTGTCATTTCCGCGATGGTTCTTGCTTGCCTGAGTCCCAGAATCCACCACCAAATCCCCAAGGAAACGGTTAAACTGAGCCATGCAACGGCAAAAATCATTCGAAAACGGGCAGAACCCTTCAAGGTAAGGTTTTCTCTTTTAAAAAAATCTTGTCATTTTGACTTTTTACCAAACTTAATACGTAAGCTGGATTTTCAATATGGTAATCCAAAGTTTTCATGTTATTTAATTCTCTACAGTTTTTACTTTTTTTTCCCATTGTTCTTTTTGTCTTATTCTTTCTCAAAAACCGAAATGCTTCTCTTATTTTTTTACTCGTAGCAAGTCTTTATTTTTATGCTTCATGGAATTTTAACTACCTTTTCTTAATTCTAATTTCCATTATTTCTACTTATCTTTCCGCAATTGCAATCGATCAAGAAGCCAGAAAGGAAAACGAAAAAAAAAACATTCTGATGTTTGCCATCATTTTGAATCTTTTGATTTTGTTTTTTTTCAAATATTATGATTTTTTTAGAAAAGAACTTTCTTCTTTCAATATAACAAACCAGTTTCCCGAATGGAAATTTCTTTTGCCGGTAGGAATTTCTTTTTATACATTTCAAGCCATAGGATATTTGATTGATGTATATCGAAGATCAATTCCTGCAGAAAAAAATTGGATTAACTATTCTTTATTTATTACATTCTTTCCTCAATTGGTAGCAGGCCCAATTGAAAAAGCGGAACATATTCTGGTTCAGTTTCGTAATCAAATCAAATGGGAGAAGGCAAATCTTGTAAATGGGTTGGATCTTGTGCTTTGGGGATTTTTAAAGAAGGTTGTGCTTGCCGATAGACTCTCGGTATACGTTGATTCCGTTTATTCGAATTTAGAAGTACATGGCGGTTTGACTTTGTTAGTTGCTTCTGTTTTATTTTCAATTCAGATTTACTGCGATTTTTCGGGTTACTCTGACATTGCCGTCGGAGTAGCCAGGATGATGGGATTTAATCTTATTCAGAATTTCAAAAATCCTTATTTCTCAAAAAATATAGGAGAGTTCTGGAGTAGGTGGCATATTTCACTAACTTCCTGGTTTCGTGATTATTTGTACATTCCGTTAGGTGGAAATCGCGTAACATTATTCCGGAATTATCTCAATGTTTTAATCGTTTTTTTATTAAGCGGACTTTGGCATGGGGCAAATTGGACATTTATTATTTGGGGTTTATTGCACGGTGTTTGGCGGATCCTTGGGATGGGCTTTCAGAAAATGACTTCCCAGCGAATTTTTTTTGTAAGACTAAGTAAATTGAAATTTGTAGATTCAGTTAATGTTTTGTTAACTTTTGGGTTTGTAACATTTGCGTGGATTTATTTTCGAGCCAATAATTTGGCAGATGCACATTATATTATCAGAAATATTCTTTTCAATATGGAATTAACAAATACTTCCTTACGGCAAACGATCCTCCCTTTCACACAGTCCAATGTTTCTATTGCACATGCGATTGTGGTATGTTTTTGGGTGTTTTTTGTTTTTTATATTGAGAAAATGAAAGAGGTTAATTTTAGTTTTATTCTAAGATTGTTTATTTCCATTTCTATTTTATTTTTTGGGAAATTTGATAATGTTAGTTTTTTGTATTTTCAATTCTAAATGAATAAGTTTTCAATACATATCATTTTAAAAATACTAACGGGTATTCTTGTTTTTTTTACTCTTGTTTTTTTTAAGAATTATTATTCTTTTTTGTTTTCAAGCACCACCTCCGGGCTCATGGCTTTACCAGAAAATTCAAATTATTTATTAATCGGTTCTTCTCTCACTCGCCAATCTTACGATCCGAGTATCCTTCGATCCAAGTTAGGGAAAGTTTACTTACTTGCCTATAATGGAAATCAACCCTGTATGATGTCGGAACAATTGCGATTTTTAAAAAAAAGAGGGAAAACTTGGAACCATTTAGTATTGGAATTTTATCCTCAAACCTCAAGCCAAGGTCCGTCCATTAGCGATTTGAGGATTATGTTGGACAGCGATCTTGATTTAAAAAGACGTTATCTGGCTTTGCTGAGCAATGAAAGGGAAATCAGTTTCTCCGAATATTATGAACTCATTGTAACTTCCAATATAGAATTGATCACTACTTATTTTTTAACAGGAGCACTGATTGATAGTTTTTCTGTTGATGGTGGTTATGTGAATAAAAGGGAAGAGGGATCTTCTGAAGAACGTCTTGCCGCGGAGTCTGAGAAAATCAGGATTGTTTCGCCAAAAATTCATTCTGCACAATTGCAGTGTTGGAAGGATTTGATTGAGGAAAACCAAACCGAAGGAAAAACACTGGAGGTTTGGGAAGCTCCCAAGTTTTTTTCTGTAAGTTCTGATCCAAATTACCGGGAGATCAAGGCAACGTTTTCTCGTTTTCTTTCGGAAAAAGGGATTCTTTTTCGTTCCTTTACTTTTTCGGATCGTGATCCGCTTTTATTCCGTGATCCCATCCATTTGTCGACTCAAGGGAGAGAAGTTCTTAGCAAAACCATTATAGAGGCAATCGAAAAAGCCCCGAATTGAATCTTCTAGTAGGCAAAAAGGGGTTGTCAGCTCTGGTTTCTAGCAGATTTTACATTGATAAGGAGTACCATCTTGAACTTCGAAGATATATCGAAACATTTAGGAAAAGACGCTGAATCCCTACTTGGATTCAATAAGCCAAAAATCTCAAAAGACCTTTTACACGTTCCTGGAAATGACTGGGTAGACCGGATCTTCGGACCCACGGATCGTTCCATCCCCGTATTACGCAGCATTCAATCCCTTTTGGGACATGGAAGATTGGGGGGAACAGGTTATGTTTCCATCCTTCCTGTCGACCAAGGAATTGAACACTCAGCCGGCGCTTCTTTCGCAAAAAATCCGATTTACTTTGACGGTGAAAATATCATCAAACTGGCGATAGAAGGTGGTTGCAACGGTGTTGCTACGACTTTAGGAGTATTGGGTTCTGTAGCACGTAAGTACGCTCACAAGATTCCTTTTATCTTGAAGATCAATCATAATGAACTTCTCACTTATCCGAACAAAAGCGAACAAATTCTATTTGCTACCGTAAAACAAGCGCACGACCAAGGTTGTGTTGCGATCGGAGCGACTATTTATTTCGGATCTGCAGATGCCGGAAGGGAAATCGTTGAGATTTCCAAAGTTTTTGAAATGGCGCATCAATTGGGAATGGCGACCATCCTTTGGTGTTACATCAGAAACAATGCTTTTAAAAAAGACAAAGATTATCATGTTTCCGCAGACTTAACAGGTCAGGCGAATCATCTTGGTGTTACGATCCAGGCGGACATCATCAAACAAAAGTTACCTGAAAATAATGGCGGTTATAATGTTCTGAATACGGATTCCACTTATGGAAAAACGGATAAGAGAATCTATTCCGACCTGACATCCGACCACCCGATTGATTTGACACGTTACCAAGTGGCAAATTGTTATATGGGAAGAGCGGGACTGATCAATTCCGGAGGAGCATCGGGAGAGAATGATCTTCAGGATGCACTTAAAACCGCAGTGATCAACAAGAGAGCGGGAGGAATGGGTTTGATTTCCGGACGTAAAGCATTCCAAAAGCCTATGAATGACGGGGTGGCTCTTCTCCATGCGATCCAAGACGTTTATCTTTCTAAGGAAATCACGGTAGCATAATATCGGTTCTTCGAAAGAAAATAGAATTTTAAAAAGAAGAGGGGGGATACTCGTCCCTCTCTCTTCGATTCTCACAAGAGATTCCTTTGAATGTGGGGATATTTCTTCTTTATTTCCTTTGGGAAAATGGGCCAAATCAGCAGGCTTTTCCATTTTACAAATCCTTCCCTTAAATGACACCGGTTTCGGAAAATCACCTTACAGTTCCATTTCAGCCTTCGCCATCGATCCTATTTATATTTCACTGAAAGAATTGGGGATCAGTCTGGTTTCCAGAAAGTCAAAAATCGTATCCGATAGGATCAATCAAACCAGAATCAGAGAACTGAAGTTAGTTGAACTTAGAAAGTTCTTCCTTTCCGATCTGGAAAAAAATGAAAAATTGGCAAAGGACTTTCTATCCGACCACTCTTGGGTGGAAGGTTATGTATGTTTTCGGGTTTTGTATGCTTTGAATGAAGGTAAGGACTGGAGTCTTTGGCAGAAAGAAGACCAAGATCCGAAGAAGGTAAAAATCCGAGTTTTTTCCGATTTTAAGGAAGAGGCTTTGTTTTTATCTTATTTGCAATATATCGCGTTTATGCAGCTGAAAAAAGCCAAACAGGAGTTAGAAGGGATAGGCATCTTTTTGAAAGGAGATATGCCGATTTTAACTTCCCGTAATTCCGCAGACGTTTGGGAACATCCCGAATATTTCGAATTGGATTTGCAAGCAGGTGCCCCTCCCGATGCTTTTTCAGAGGAAGGACAAAACTGGGGTTTTCCTGTATTGAATTGGGATGTCTTGCGTAAAACGGACTTTAGCTGGTGGAAAGAAAGACTTCAATATTTGGATCATTTTTTCCATCTCTATCGAATTGATCATGTGATTGGAATGTATCGGATTTGGGCAATCCCAATGCAACAAACAAGTGCTAAATTCGGATGGTTTCATCCTCAAATCGGTTGCAGTCGATCTCATTTTTTGGAAAAGGGATTGGATGTTGAAGATTTAATCAAACGCAAGTTAATTTATGAATTCAAAAAAGATTCTTTTATTTTTTATTGGGATTTTTGGAAAGAGCCAGGTTGGTCGGAATTGCCGGAAGAGATCAAGGCAAAGGCATTTCCTCTTTCCGAGATCAATTTAAAAGAAGATGAAGCCCTTTGGGCGAAGGCGGGAGAAGAGATCCTGTCAGCCTTGGACGGATTTGCAAACGCCGTCCCTTGCGCCGAAGACTTGGGAGCGGTACCTGGTTTTATACGGGATTCATTGAAGGAAAGGGGCACTCTAGGAATCGATGTGATTCGTTGGACCCGTTCTTTGGAAAATGGAAACTACATTGAGCCGGAAGGGTATAGGGAAACTGCGATCAGTGTTTTGTCCACTCATGACACTTCGTTAGCTTTGGATTGGTGGATGAGTCTTTCCCATGGAGAAAAGGAATATGCCGGCAATTTCTTTTTTACTGACCAGAAAAAGGAACTTCCGAACTCCGCTTCCGAGATCTTGGAAGGTTTATTGGATTTTTCTTTCTCAACAAATAGCTTATTTTCGATTCAGATTTTGCAGGACCTTTTGTTTACGGGAGAGAATTCCATTTTGGAAAATCTTTCCTCTCACAGATTCAATCTGCCGGGCACTCCGGAAGATAAAAACTGGTCCTACCGGTTTTCCTTTTACATAGAGGATTTGATTGCGGATGGGAAACTGACCTTGGCATTGAAAGAAAAAATGATTCAATCCCGCCGGTTTGTGGATTAGTTCAATTCGGGCAAAAAGCCGAACAAAGTTCTAAATTTTTAAGAGATTTTGCAATTTTGATTCCCTTGCATAAGGAAATGTGGTAGTAGGAAGCCATTGGGTGGCGGGTGGTTAACCCCACCCAATCTCGATAGGGCGGGGATGGTATACCAAAAACTCCCGTAATTTTTCCTTTGCCCACGGCAGAATCCTTCAAGTCGAATTCCCGTCCATCTGCTAAGATGTCTTTACATAGAAAGGAGACACCTTATGCGCTTTGCAAAAGAAATGGCGTTTTATTCCGCCTACCATCAGGAAAAAAGAAATGTTTGGATCCATGTCATTGGAGTTCCAATGATTACCTTTACTCTGTTTTTGGTTTTAAGCAGATACAGTTTGACAGAGCTACAAGGATTTCATGTAACAGCAGCTACGGTATTTGTTGCAGCAGTTTTGGCGTATTATTTTACTTTGGATGTTATTTTCGCGACCGCAGCAACTCTGTTATTCGGTTCCCTCTATCTAATGGCACAGTATCTGACTGCAACTCTATCTTCCGAAATCGCATGGACTGTATTCGGACTTGGTCAATTGGTAGGTTGGAGTGCTCAGTTTTACGGACACTTTATTTTTGAGAAAAGTCGCCCTGCACTTTTTGACAATCTATTCCAGGCGCTTGTATCGGCTCCTTTGTTCGTGATTGCCGATGTTTTTTTCGAGCTTGGTTATCGAACTGAATTGAAGGATGCGATCGAGAAAGAATTGAAAGAAAGAGGAAAATGGAAAGATTTTTCTCATGCACACGCTAAGTAAAAAATTAGCCACAGAAAAATAATTTCACCTTATGATTTGCCCCCAAAAATTTCGATGGGGGCACTCCGAACATTCTTTTGAAGGTTCGGCTCAGATGCGACTGATCAGCAAATCCTGCAGCATGAGAGGCATCTGTTAAATTTCCACCCGATTGCAAAACCTTTGCCGCTTCATGAAGTTTCATCCAAAGTAGATATTGGCGAAAAGGAATTCCTATCTCTTCTTTGAATAAGTGCATAAATCTGGATTCGGAAAAACCGAGTTCACTTGCAAGAATAGGAACCGAAAGATCTTCTCTTAATGAAATTTTCATTTTTTCCACCAGACTTGCGATTCTAGGATCCAATAGTTTTGTTTCGGGTTTTGTCGTTCCAAGAGCGCTGAGAATGGACTCGAATAAGGAACGTGCACTTGCGCAATCCAGTTTTGCTTCCAGTAAATTTTTGCATTCTTCAGTGAAGCTTTGGACTTCTTCGATCGGTATTTCCCTGATTCCCTTTCTTCCGAAACGGGTCAATAGCGACGCATAATATTTGCTATATGGATCAAATTGTAATACGATCATATCTGAATTTTCCGCAAGTAACATATGATGGAAATTCGGTGCGAGGAATGCCGCCTGGTAGTAAGTTTTTTCCTTTTCACTCGTTTTGATGCAGAATGGTTCTGAAATGGAAATAAGAATGGATACTGCGAAATGTGCATGAAAATCGGTTTCTAATCCGCGTGTTCCGAGAAGAATCTTTCCACCGAAATAAAACAAACTACCGGAATAGGAATCAACCATTTTGAAAAGACCATCTAACTTTGTTTTTGCTTTGTAAATCCATTTTTCCCATCAGTTCGGAAAAACGATTGAAAATAATAAAAATTTCCGTACTTTGATGCACACATTAAGGAATAGGGTCGTCTAGGAATGAATCAGTTAAAAAATCATTTGCAATTTTGTTTTAAGTTTTTTCTGTTTTTTTCCTTTTTATGGATTCAATCTTGTATGTTCGGATCTTCTGGAAATGTGCGAGATTATAAAGATTATCTTTCCGAACAAAAACAAACGGGCTTAATTCCTCCGGGAAAGGTTAGAGTTACTTTTCTGGGAACCGCTTCTCTTCTTATCGATGATGGAGAAACACAACTTCTTACGGACGGATTTTTCACCAGACCGACCTTATTTCGAACTGCATTTTTTAAACTATCCACAGATACATCCGTTATCGAATCGGTGATAGCAAAGACTAGGATGAATCGACTGAAAGGAATCTTTGTCTGTCATTCCCATTATGATCATGCTATGGACGCACCATTCGTAGCAAAACTGACAGGAGCGAATTTATACGGATCATCTTCCACTTTGAATGTAGGAGTGGGAGCGGGACTTTCTCCAGATCAGATGAATTTATTCATTCCCGGCAAACCGATTCGCATCGGAAAATTCACAATCACCGTTTTGTCATCAAAACACACTCCTCCTTTTAAAATACTAGGCAAAACAAATGCGACAGATCCGAATCATCCGGATATCGATTCCCCTTTGGTGCAACCTGCGAAAGCAAGTGATTACATTGAAGGTGGAGCTTTTGATTTTCTGATCCAACATGGAAGTCATTCTTTACTGATCAAAGGAAGTACAAATTATATCGAAGGCGCCTTGGATCGTTATAAGGCGGATGTTTTATTTTTAGGAATCGCTCAGTTGTCAAAACAATCGGAAACATTTCAAGAAACTTTTTACAGGGAAACCGTGAAAGCGGTAAAAGCGAAACAAGTGATTCCCATTCATTGGGATAATTTTTTTAAACCGCTTACGGAACCTTTGGAGCCGAATTTAAAAATCGGAGATGACTTTAATGCAAATATGAATTTCATTCTTCGTAAAACAAAATCGGATCAGATTAACGTCATCCTTTTGCAAGGATTCGAAACGATAGACTTGTTTTAACAGGAAGGTTGGTAGCAGTTATGAAAAAAAATAAATTCATTTTCCATTCAGTCTTTGTAATTTTCATTTTATTTTCTTTCTCTATTTTTTCCGAAGCCTCAACATACACTTCTTATAGATGGAAGGAAATGAAAGGAGATTATATTATTTCCAATCCGCCGATTTTGGAAGAGGGTGAATCTTTGGATTTATTCGAATCGGTTTTGATTCATAAGGGAAATGCATATTACTTGATTCGTTCCAAAGACAAACCTTTGGAGATTTTGAAATGGAATTTGAAAACGGGAGAGAAGACCAAAATTCCTTGGACCGGAGATAAAATCACCGGATGGGCCAGTTCCAAAGACAAAGTTTACTTTCGCATAAAGAAAAAGATTTTGGAGATAAACCCCGACACTCTTATCACTCTCGGATCCTTCGATTGGGAAGACTCAAATTCCGGTTGGCATGATATGGTGATTGACGGAAATAAAGTTTACTCTCATCACGGAACAAAATTCATTATTTTCGATCTAACTACTGGCAAAAAAATAGAAGAAAAAACTTATCCTGTAACAGGTGTTCAAAGAATGTTCTCCTGGGGAGAGAACCAAGTCGGCCTTGTTTCCACTCTCTGGGGAGCAAAAATTCAAATCCTGGATATTGGAACGAATACGGTCACAAATGAATACAAACCCAGTATCAGTCACCGAGCACTTATGAAGTCCGATTCGGCCGGGAAAGGAAAACTATTGGTATTGGATCCGGTGACCAAGAACTTTTTTGAATTGGGTCTCATCGGAAATAAACTCTACGATCTTTCCAAGGGAATTCAGGTATTGGAAAACGGAAAGGCGATCCGGTTTTCTCCGATAGAAAATGAAGTTTATGCGGAAGTTAATATTACAGCTGTCTCGGATATGACGGCTTCAGAGGTTTCTCTTGTACTACCTCCTAACGAAACTTATTCGCAGGAATTAACGGATGAGCAGTTTACGAAAGATTCTGAAATAGAATATGATGGTTTGGGAAATAGATCGGTTCGATTTTTAGTTCCTGCTCTGTCCGCAGGAGAAAATTTTGAAAAGATTGTATACAAAGCGAAGATGAAGCGGTTTAAAATCGAATTTGATCTTTCTTCTTTAAAATCAAAACTTAGTGATTTTCGGGCGGATTCAAAGTTTTCGATTTATACGGCAAACGATTGGTTTTTAAAGTATGATGATGAAGTTGTTAAAGCAAAGCGCGCGGAAATTTTGGGAGAGGATCCCGATATTTTTGAAACTTTATCCCGCACACAAGAATATGTTTCCAAGATCCCGTATAAATCCGGTAAGTTCGAACCCGCTCCCCAAGTGATTTCCAAAAACAACGGCGCCTGCACGGAACACTCCTATGTTACCATGGCATTTCTCAGAAGTATTGGAATTCCGGCCCGATTGGTTTGGAATTATTTACCGACCGAATCTTCGGATAAGATTTTTTTAAATCATAAATTTGTAGAAGCATGGACGGATGAATTCGGCTGGATTCCCATGGAACCTTTGGCAGGTCCCGCAAAAATTCCAGGATCAACTTATGCGCGTCATGTGATCTTTGCGAATCTGAACGGTGTCTATCATGAAAAAATTTCAGGAGGGGACAGGTTGATTCAATTCGCAAAACCTTTTCTGGCAAATTCGAAAAAAGCGAAACTACGTTTGGATTTTTATAAAAAAGGGATCGAAGATGCGGAAATTTCCGAAGTGAAGATTCAATCCAGATCCTTACAAAAACCAACCAATGAGGAAGAGAATGTTTTTGTTCCATAATTATTTTCAAAGAAATATTTTTATCGTTTGTCTCATCATAGGTTCGGGATTTGTGATCGATTGTAAATCGGTGCCTTCCGTTAATCGCTCGAATTCTATTTCCGATTCTTCCGAGTCCACCATTTCCGAAACGGCTTCCGTTGATTTGATTCGTGTGAAGGAAAATGTTTGGATCCATCGCAGTAGCGGGATTGTCGGCGGAGAAAAGATGTTTGCCAATGGTTTGGTTGTGATCACTTCCAAAGGGATTGTTATCATCGATACTCCCTGGACAAAGATGCAAACGGTGACACTCATTCCGCTCTTAAAGGAAAAGTTTCAAAAGGAAATCCGTTTTGTAATCATATCTCATGCTCATCAAGACCGGATTTCAGGAATCGATGTATTTCTTCAAAATGCAATACCTGTCTATAGCACTAGTTTGACGGCGAAAGAAGCGGAAAAGAACGGATTTACCAAACCGACTCCCAAATTGGATTTGGATCCGAGGATGAATTTGGGTGACACCGGGATTGAAGTTTATTATCCGGGGCACGGGCATACCAAGGATAATATCGTTGTATGGTTGCCAAATTCTCATATTTTATTTGCAGGTTGTCTGATCAAATCTTTGGAATCAAAAACACTTGGATATATAAAGGAAGCGAATCTGGATACTTGGCCTATGACAGCCAAAAATCTTTTGGAAAGATACCCTGATGCGGAAATCGTTGTACCAGGCCATGGGGACTGGGGCAAAACGGATTTGATACGGCATACCATCCGTCTGCTGGATGAAAATCCGAAGTCTGATTGAAAATCTGCCGGGATTTTCCGGCTTCTCTATTTTCTTAAGATCCAACCCTCTCCGTTGTATTGTCCCGCTCGCCTGATAAACAATCTTTTTTCTATGGATACACCGAGTAACACTTGGTATATGTCCGTTAATATGGGTCTGGAAGAATAATATCCGTGACCAAGTCCTCCGATCCCGAGAACGGGGGAGTCCACTTCGTTTACATTGATCACATCTATATCGTTGAAACGGAAACAGGTTCCCGCCCGACTTCCTCCGTTGACTTTTTGCGAGGCGATGAGGGCGTTGTCTCCGGGAGAACAGTAGAGAGTCACTCGTTTTGCCGAAGATACCAAATTCGGTGCAAGGTTCGCAAATTCGACCTTATCGAAGTCAGGTGCATTTAAAATCAATTGTTCCAGGAATTTTGTTTTTCCTTTTTTGACTGCAATATCGATCGCAGGCAGAACTACCTGATGTCCCATACTATGAACTACCAAATGGATTTTTTTGTTTAATCCTATGATTTTGGATAAAAAATCTGCGAAAGGTTCTCTGTTTAGTTTGGCTTCGATGAAATTGGCTTGGTATACGGAACGCACCATCAATTGATTTAAAATTCCTGCATCGGTTCCTGCTGGCCAAGAGAATAAGATAACTTCACCCGGAAATTTTAAATCATAACGGATCTGTCCCGCTCTCACTACCGCTTCTTCAAAAGGCACATTGAATCCGTGAACAAACACCAACACTTCCTCGAAAGGATTTGATTTTATCTTTTGAAAGAAATCTTCTTCCTTTCGATCGGTTTTGCCATTCAAATGAAAAAACGAATTTTTATCCTGAGAATTGTCCCAGGTAATATCGCCAATGGAGTGTTTTGCGGGAATTCCGATAATACATTCTCCGTAATGAGTTGTTATATCACTTAGGAAATCGAATGTGCTGGAGTCGCAGTTCGGAGCGGCTACGGTTCTTTCTCTTCTGGTAGTAACGTAATTTATGTTTAAATTTTTCGTTTCATCGAAGTTATCTTTTGTTCTTTCATTCAAAAGTTGGCCTATTGTGGGAGGAGGGGTGGCACAATAAGAGAGGGAGAAAATCAAAGGAAGTAGAAAAAGGACGGTCTGTGATTTGGGTAGGGAGAATTTACGATTAGGATAGGAAAAATATGTCATTTATAGGAAAATCCTTTTAACAATTTGGAAGGGTTTATATTTTTGCCGTCTTTAATCACTTCGAAATGCAAATGCGGTCCGAAACAATAGCCGGTGCACCCCGATCTGGAGATTACCTTTCCTACGGATACATAATCTCCGGATTTTACATAGAGACGCGAGTTGTGAGCGTATAATGTCTGATAGGCGTTGTCGTGTTGGATGATGATTGCGTTTCCGTAACCTCCCATCCATCCGGAATAAATAACTTTTCCTTTCCTTGCCGCCATAACAGGTTCGTAGTTTGCGCGTAAGTCGATGGCTTGATGGAATTTATACTGAGGGTAGGATCTTGTTCCCCAGCCGGAGGTAATGACCCGGGAGAGCACCGGAATTTTCCAAATAGGAAGAGGATCGGGAATCACTGCACCGGGCAAAAAAACTTTTTGTCCCGATT
Source organism: Leptospira kobayashii (assembly GCF_003114835.2). Classification (NCBI taxonomy): domain Bacteria; kingdom Pseudomonadati; phylum Spirochaetota; class Leptospiria; order Leptospirales; family Leptospiraceae; genus Leptospira; species Leptospira kobayashii. The sequence continues at coordinate 1,602,313 of NZ_AP025028.1, forward strand.
TGAACAAGTCGTAATCATCCAATGTATTTTCGGAGTAGATGTCTTCCATCTTTACTTTGTAAAAGTCGGCGACTTTCGCAAGAGTATCTCCCTTTTTCATTTTATAAACTAAACCTTGTTTGTTGGGAATGTTTAGGATTTGGCCGGGAAGTAAAACTATTTCCGGTTGGATCCCTGAGGAACCTGCAATTGCTTCCGTGGAAACCCGGAACTTGGTTGCAATTTCCGATAAGGTTTCATTTTTCCTAACTTTGTATTGAATGACTTTTAGTTTTTTAAGTTTGTCTTCCGCGGGTCTATCCAATTCGGCAGAACGTAAGATCGCAAATTTTTTCTCTTCCGTTTCCAAAAGATATTTTTCATCGGCGGCTTTTGCCTCTTTGTCTTTGGAATCGTTTTCCTGTACTTCGTCGATCGTAGTACTCGGTTCGATGTCCAGATAACTTTCGCTATAGTTCGGTCTGTCCCAAAGAACTCCTAAAAGCAGTGCAATGGTGGCGGAGGATGCGAGTAGGGGAAGAACCCGGTAGCGCTTTTTGTTTAAGTCTACCGTTCCGTGAAATACTGCTGTTTGTAGATGAAGATTGTAGAAGAACTTTCCCGGGGAAAGTTGAATGACATTTAAATTTCCCCAGCGAAGAACATGCTTACCGATCGTTGATTTTTCAGGTGATCGAAGTAGCATGTTTCAAAGTTATGCCAGCTTACTCTTTGCTGTCTAAAGATTTAATGCCGCCAAACGATTCTTCAACGATTTTACGGACATCTTTTTTCTGGCCGCCGGTAATAGTAATATTTCCCTTTGCTACCACACCTTTTTGAAGTTCTAAATAAGGAGCTGTGATATCACCTAACATTCTTCCGGTACCCTCGAGTTTTACCTCTGATTCGGCTTTTATATTTCCGATAAGGGTTCCTGAGATGACTACTTCACGAGCAGCAATATTGGTTTTAACTTTTCCAGTTTCACCTACTACCAGTGCGTCTTCTGTTTTGATATCTCCTTCGAATTTACCATCAATTCTAAGGGATCCTGCAATATAAAATTTTCCTTCGAAAATGGAACCAGGTCCGATTACGCTATTGATGGAGTCTTTATTGATCGCCATTCCTACTCCTTTTTACCCTTCTGTGAGATTCGTAATTTGAGGCTTTGATGACAAGCCTTTTTAATAATCTATGTCTTCATCCCCGCTAAAGACACTTTTCTTTTTCTTCTTTTTGATAGGTTTCGGTATTTTTTCCGTCGTAGGTTTGGCCACGGCTGTCGTCTGTTTCGGCTTTTCCTGGCGGACGGAGCTAGGAGAAGAGGTTTCTGCAGACATCCACTGGGATCCATGATCGGAACAAATATCTTTTGGAACTGTGCTCGGGATAAAATATTCTTCGATGAGTTCGCGGCACTGTCCTCCGGGGAGTTTGCCCGACATAGTGCAAATCGCTCTCTTTGTGATTTTCAGATCTGTTGCCCAGGGAAATTCGGCTTTGGGTTCGTTGTCGAGGGATCTTGCCATAAACCTTCCCCAAACAGGGGCGGCAAGTCTTCCTCCCGTCATCCCTCGGCCCAAGGAAATCGTTCCCACATCATATCCGAACCAAACCGAGGTAACCAACTCCGGAGTGTATCCTACGAACCAAGCGTCTCTGAAATTATTTGTGGTTCCGGTTTTTCCGTAAGCCTTTCGGGAAAGCCCGTAGGAAAGAGCGGCTTTTCCGGTTCCGGACCGAATCACGTCTTCCATCATGGAGGTGATTAAAAATGCCGCCTCGGGAGAGATCACTTGTTTTCGGTCGGATTCATCGAATTCGTTTCGGAAGTCTTTGATGATTTTGCCGTCTTGGTTTTCCACGTAAAGAACGGAAATGGGATTTACCGTTTTTCCTCCGGAAGCAAGTGCCGCATAAGCCCGGGTAAGTTCGTAGGGAGTGATTTCAAAACTTCCGAGTGATACGCTGAAATTATAAGGAATGTCCCTGCCGGGAAGTTGAAGTAACCCTCGTAAGGTGTTCATGATATTGGAAAGCCCGATTTGTTCCAAGACCCTGACTGCTACCGAGTTTTTGGATTGTTCCAATGCTTTTCTGAGTAATATAAATCCGGAATATTCGGAGCTGTAATTTTCAGGAGCCCACTCGTCTCCGTCTTCCATCAAATACTGCAAAGGTGAGTCTGCAAATAAAGTGGCAGGAGTTACGTTTTTTTCCGGGTCAGGGTTTTTGCCTGAAAAATCCATGGCTGCTGCGTATAACACCGGTTTGAATGCCGAGCCGGGTTGGCGGAATGCCTGAAAAGGACGGATTTGTTGGTTGTCGGAACGAAAACCCGATCCTCCTACAAGCGCAGTGATATAACCCGTGTTTGGTCGTATCGAAATAAGGGAACCTTCCACAGGTAATAGGTGATCTTGAGTGGATTGGTTCGAGTAGTTATTGTCTAAGAAGTCTCCGAGGGAATCGTCACCTGTCAGAAAGTTCAGAGTAGTGAAGGTATCCCGGAGGTCTTCCTGGAATGCAGAGCGAAACGTTCTTTCCGTTCTTGAGATTTTAAATTTGAATTCGGGAAGATCATACAGATCCGCAATCACTTCATATGCTGCGCCGAAATTATCATCAAAGGCATCGATATTACGAAATGCTCTTTGGTTTGATTCCAGGGTTTGCGCTTGGAGTGCCGGAAACATTGCTTTTTCCGCTTCCGTTTGGTGTTTGATTTGAATGGTGGAATAAATCTTCAATCCGCCATTGTACAATCTGTCCTTTCCTATGGAACGAAGTAGATTTTTTCGGATGTATTCCGTAACGTAAGGAAAACGGTTCAGTCTGTCCGAAAATGCGGAATCATTGGGAGAGCGGTTTAGATTGGCATAATAATCCATGAGCGCGGTGTATTCTTTTTCCGCGTCAGTGACAGTCATTCTTCCGTTTTCGATCAGTTTTTTGAAGACTACCCGTACTTTGTTGATACTGGAAATCGGATTGGTAAGAGGACTGAATTGTGTTGGCCTTGTGGTAAGACTCGCGAGAATGGCTGCCTCTCCCCAGGTAACATCTTGGAGCTCTTTTCTAAAATAAAATCGGGAAGCGGCTCCTACACCGATGGTTCCATGTCCCAAAGGAATTTCGTTCAAGTAGACTTCTAAAATTTTATCTTTGGGATAAGCCATTTCCAAAAGTAAGGCAAGCCATGCTTCCCTCGCTTTTCTGGCAATGGATCTTTCTATGGAAAGAAATTTCAGTCTTGCGACTTGTTGTGTGATGGTGGATGCACCTTCCTTCACTTTACCCGCAATCAAATTGACTACAAAAGCCCGGGCGATCCCTTTTAAGTCGATTCCGCTATGGGAATAGAATTGGTTGTCTTCCGTGGATAGGAAACATTGAATCACCTTGTTTCTATTATCCGGTGAAAGGCTGGGCTCCTCTTTTGGCAAAGTATCTATATCCACCGGAATTCTGGAAAATTTATAATACTCTGCAATCGGTTCGAATTTGCCTTTTTCCGTCTGCGCGTAAAGAATCGAAGGTATGTCGTACATGGAGGCTTCTTTCAAACGAAAGAAATCCTTAAGCGAACCTGTGAGTAAAAAAACGTTGATCCCGCCGAGTACAAAGACTGCGATTGCGGTTTTTCGGACTACATTCCCTTCTTCCCAAATCCAGGATGTAAGATCTCTAAACCAAATGATAAATATTTTTTCGAAAAGCCCTACAGCTTCTTGTTTCATAATGTCCGACTTTGTTCCTGAATTTAAGGGTTATACCAAGGGAGAAAATTCTTTCATACTGTCGATTCCCTGGTAGCGGAGGCCCGTATCCAAATTATAACCACCGTATGTTTCCAAAATCTTGGATCTATTCTCAGGAGAAAAGGAATATTCATAGGCTCGGGTAAGGATTTCTTTTGCAGCATGACTTGCTTGGTTGAGTAAGTCGATGAAAGAATCCGTGTACACACGTTTCGGATCGGCGGGGTAGTTCCATGCCCTTTTTTCCTCATTCATGATCTTGGGATTGATTTCCCCGAGACTAGGCAACATGAGTACGCTTGCGTTGTATTTGTGAAATGTCAGGTGATCCACTACGGAAACAAGTCCCCTCATCCAGGAACTTCTGGAATCAAGAGTGCTTGTAAACCTGTAAAATCCCATATAAGACTCGTTAAGTATATCACCGGGAATGATCTTTCTTTCGGAACCGAGATAGGAAGATCCGAATTCGATCGGAAAAGTTTCCTTCAGACAATGCAACCAGAATTGCCAAAGGATAGGATCCATTTTGTTTTTGATTCCCACGGTTCTGTGACGAATGTCGATGTATTGGGGAAAATCATATTCGCGGGCACTCATCCCCCAACGGTAGTGGAGTAACATCGTATCCAGACCGAACTCCACCTTCATGTGGTTCACCTGTGCCTGATAGGATATTTTTTTATTATTATTATAATAATCCCCGGAGATATAAAATATATAAGGATGAGTTTGTACATCCACAACGCAGTGGCAGATATAACCTAAGGCAAATGCGAGATAACGGTCTCGATAAAGCCCCATCTCCGTTTCATGCACTTGGTCCAGGAAACTAAGTATAAGTTCTGTTACACGGCTATGGTGGGCAAGGTCTCCCCAGAAGGCGGCCTTTTTTGTCTTTTGAGGTTGTAATACATGATAAAAATAAAATATGTCAGGAGCTACCGCACCCAAATTCGCATAGTGGGAAACATCCTGTCTATTGAGTAATGCCGCAATTTTCCTTTGCGTAGCGTTCCCATGTTCCAGGTGTTTTTTAACCTGGGAGAGGGCTTCGATGTGAGTGATCTTTCCTGCCATGTTTCCTTTTTTTGACTTTTAAGAATAGAACCTATTGAAAGTTTTATCTTAATTCTTATGACATCAATCGAAAAACTAAAGTTTTTGAACGAGGACCAGGTTCGTTCCATCGCGGGAGAGTTCGGAACCCCCGTATTCGTCTATTCCCAAGCGGAGATCGAAAAAAAATGTGATGAAGCACTTTCTTTCCCGAATGCATTCGGTTTGAATGTTCGTTATGCAATGAAGGCAAGTCCCAATGCAAATGTATTGAAGATTATGCAAAATAAAGGAATCCTCATCGATGCATCCTCCGAATATGAGGTGCACCGCGCCGTAGCTGCGGGTTTTCCCTATTCTTCGATCATGATTACTTCCCAACAATTCCCGAAAGACCTTAAATTCTTTATCGAAAAGGGTGTGGAGTTTAATGCCTGTTCCTTGCAACAATTGGAGGAATTCGGAAAATTATTTCCCGGTCATACGGTTTCCATTCGTTTCAATCCGGGCCTCGGTTCCGGTCATACGAAAAAAACCGACGTGGGGGGAGTGACTTCCTCTTTCGGAATTTGGCACGAAAAGATGCCGGAATTGAAAGCAATCGTTTCCAAATACAATCTGGTAGTGAACAAAGTCCATACCCATATCGGTTCGGGAAGTGATCCGGAGGTTTGGAAAGCGGTAGCACATTATACCTTGGAATACGCCGAAATGTTCAAGTCGGTAACTACCGTTAGTTTGGGTGGCGGTTACAAAGTGGGCAGAATGGCGGATGAAAAATCCACGGATTTGCAACTGATTGGAAAGCCTGCGAAAGAATTATTCGTTCAATTTGCCGAAAAACACGGGCGCAAACTGAAATTGGAAATAGAACCAGGCACTTATTTGGTCGCACTTTGCGCGTCTCTCATTACAACTGTAGACGATAAAATCGATACAGGGGCCAAAGGATTTCGTTTTTTAAAACTGGATACCGGAATGGATGCAAATACCAGACCTTCCTTGTATGGAGCAAAACACCCGTTAGTGACAGTTCCCAAAGACGGAAGATCCGTTACCAAAACGGAAGAATACGTAGTCGTGGGACATTGCTGCGAGTCAGGGGACGTATTCACTCAGAAAGAGGGTGGTGAACCTATCACTCGTTTGATGGCAGAAACGAATGTAGGGGATTTGGTTTCGATGGAAGCCGTAGGAGCCTACTGTTCCAGTATGTCCACCAAGAATTACAATAGTTTTCCCGAAACACAGGAAGTCTTGGTTTTGAATTCGGGAGAAACGAAATTGATTCGCAAAAAACAACCGTTAGAAGATATTTATAAAAACGAAATCAAAGTTTTGTAATTTTCATGCGCAACCTTTATGCAATCATCCTTGCGGGAGGAGTGGGAACCAGAATCGGAGGTGATACTCCGAAACAGTTTATCCGTCTCGCAGGGAAACCTTTATTCCTACATTCGATAGAAGTATTTCGCAGTTGGGGGCTTTTGAAGTCCCTGACACTTGTTTCTCATAAAGATTGGATTTTAAAATTGGAAAAAGAAGCCGATCCTGTTTTGGAAGCCAATGATAGGATCGTGGAAGGAGGGGCTTCCCGCCATCTTTCTTGTTTGGCGGGGATTTCTTCCATTCCTTACGATGATGAAGATATCATACTGATTCACGATGCGGCAAGACCATTCTTTACAACCTCGGAATTGGATGAACTTGTGGGTTCCGCGCAGATATTCGGAGCTTCTACTTTGGCGACTGCCGCAACGGAAACGATTGTCAGAGTGGAAGAAAATTCCAATTTTACGAAAGAATCCGTTCCCAGATCCTTACTGTATATGGTAAAAACTCCTCAAGCGGTTACGGGGAAATTGTTAAAAGAACTACTTGCAAATCCGGTCAGTGAGGATATTTCGCTTCACCCGACGGATCTATGTTCCTGGGTGGAAACTTTGGGAAAACAAACGGGGATTGTTCCCTGTTCTTCTAAAAATATCAAGATCACTACGCCGACAGACGTAATTCTTGCTACCGAATTATTAAAATCCTAACGTCCGTGAAAGATTCTGAATCTTTGTTTCCAAACCCAGATGCGGAAATGATTCATATTTTCGGCGGATTCGATTTGTAAACCGTAACCAACCGGCTTTCCATAACGAGCATTAGGGTTTGACCATCGGACAATCCCTTTTAAAAAAATCGGACCGGAACGAGTGAGTATCTTTACGGAGATAAGCTCTCCCATTTCATAAACCGTATCCGATTTGATATAAAGTCCTTCCGTGGAGATATTGACAAGCTCACCTGTGGATTCTCCGGGAAGGTTTTTACCCGCTTCTATCTTATTGGAAACAGGGTATCTGGGTGCAAATACTCTTGTGAGGAATTTTAAAAACTCTTCTTTTTCTTCTTTTTGAGCAACTTGAAATTCGTAAGTGATGCCGGCGAGATCCGTGCCGTCGGCTTCGCGGTCCAACCTAACAATCGTTCCCTTTACGGAGATAGGAATGATTTCTCTTTTTTCATTCTCCAGTTTGAGATGAAGATTGATAGGATCGCCCTCTTTTAAAAAATGATGTTGTGGCAAAGGAATGAGTGCTCCTGATCCGGAGACATTGATCGTATATCCGTCTCCTTCCCTTTCTCCGTCAACATTGGTCCAGTGAAAAGGAACGGGGTGTGTCTCTCTGTATCCTCCTCTCCAACCTCTTTGTAATCCGCTTAAGTAAGGCGCTGATATTTCTTTTCTTAAAAAATAGAAAATAGCACCTAATATCACTGCTGTGAAGACTGCGTTCCAAATGATGTCCGGGGTTTGTAACCGTATGCCTGCAAGGAAAAGTTTTTTGCCAAGGCTGACCCAAGCTACCATCCAGAGATTGTAAGAAGCGAGAACAATGGAAAATAAGAGAAACAGGTAATAGCCGAATTTCTTTTTGGCAATCAATCCGTAGGCAATCACAAGACTCAGTGCGGATAGAAAATACTGCAGAGGTTGAATCCGATCGAAAACATGATCCCATCTTTGGCTTAAGTCGTATAAGGCGGCAGTTGCAAAAAAATTAAGAAACGGGATCGTAAAAAAGATAAGGGCAACGAATAGTATGGGAAGCGGATAGTGGAATAATCGAAGTGCCATCATTAAGAATTTCTAAAAAAAAAATGTTAAGTCAAGAAATTTTTGCGGATTCCTTTACAAATGATGCAATGCACGATAAATACATTGTCTTTTTGTAATATGAATCCGGCTCCTTTATTTTTTCTCCACTTCAGGAGGAGTTGTTTCCGTTGGAATGTTAGGTGGTTCCGTTGCCTCTGGATCAGCTACTGCCACGGTCTCCTGATTTAAGCTTTCATGGTTGAGGAGAGAGTGGATTTCCTCTTTTCTTTCCGTAACTTTCTCTTCTACCTCGGATAACCTTCGAATGATGCTATGAAGTAGTACGGACAAGAAAGCGGGACTTTCGTTTCCCATCCCGAGAAAGATTTCCCGGTTGATAATGCCTAGTTTCGTATCTTCCGCGATGGCAATGACCGTAGCCGCACGGGGAGAAGGTTGGATGAGTGCCAATTCTCCGAAAAATTCTCCGGGACCCATTTGGCGAATGATCAGATCTTCTCCGTTTCCCGTTTTTTTAGTAACTTTCAATTTTCCGGAAAAAATGAAATACATGATTCCGTTTGTTTCTTCCCCTTCCAGAAATACAGTTTGATCTTTGGGAAAGTGGCGAATGCTCACTTCGCTTAGGAAACGTTTTAAATGATCCGTATTCATGTTTCCTCCGATTTCATTTCTTCTATTATCTTTTCCAATTCACCAAGTCTAGTCTCGGCACGGTGCAGTTTTTCCACCGAGCTACGGAGCAGATGAAAAAGAAAATGAGTATTGATCTTTGCTAATTTTTCAAACTGGTCTTCTCTTAAGATCCCGAGTTTGGCATTGGCGGAAACTACACTCACACTCATGGATCTCGGGTTTCTAGTGATGAGTGCCAATTCTCCGAAAAACTCGCCCGGTCCGAGTCCTTTGATGATTTCCTGCAGGCCGTCAGGATTTTTTTTTGTAACGGCAAACATTCCCTGCATGATGCAATACATATTTCCGTCATGGCGGTCGCCTTCCCTAAAAATAATTTCCCCGCGTGCATAAGTCTGCGTGGAAATATTTTGCATATATTCTAGTATATTCATCTTGAGACCTGTCGGAACATTTGGAGATGGTTTTTCATTTTGTAATTTAGAGTATTATGAATTTCTTATATATTTTTTCTATACTATCGAAAGGTTGTTTCTTTGAAAATCAAAACCTTACCGTTTGCTAATGCAATTGGACGAAACCGGGAATAACTTCCTTACTTGTTTTCGCAAAAATAAGAATTAGGGAAAGGCTTTTCCCGGAAGGAGAGATCTCATATAATTCTTTCCGAAACGGAAGATCTTTTGGAAAATCTCTCTCGACACGAAAGCCCTCCGTAACAAGATGCCTATAACTAGCGGGCGTGGCGAAATTGGCAGACGCACCAGATTTAGGTTCTGGCGCCGAGAGGCGTGGGGGTTCAAGTCCCTCCGCCCGCAAAACGTTCTTTTTACTTCTTCTATAAAATCCAAACAGACACCGAAGGACTTTGAGGGCTTGAACAGTCGAACGATCTGTTAGCTTTCGTGACCCATAGGGAACGAAACTGACAGACCCGAGGACAGGACGTCCGAGGGAGAGTGAGACCGTGCCTCGGAGCGTTGCCGAAGCAGGAAGCGAAGGCAGCGGAGAGGGCAAGTCCCTCCGCCCGCAAAACGTTCGATGTTCCTCGCTCTTTTTCGCGGAACATCCTGTTCCGACGAAAAAGCTTCGGCCATCCCTGGCCATTCGGAGCGACCCATAAGGAGCGAGAATGTGAACTGGACGGTAAGCGAATGCGGTAGTCCAGATTCACAGACTTGCATGCAAGTCTAATCAACCGACACATAAATCTTTAACCAACTGACTTTTAGAAATGCACGTTAATCCTGCGATGTGTTTTGCAGCCACCGCGAGAAACATCTCACTTGTTTTTAAGAGAGAAAGAGGCTCTTATTCTAGTCCATAGAAGTGCTTTGTGTTACCCGAGATAAGGGGTTTTCTTATAGGATTGGATTTTGGTATCCCCGCCCTGATTTGGGTGGGGTGATCCACCCGCCACCCAATGAGTCCCAACTAACACATTCAATCCGATTCGGCAATCCTTCTTTGCCCTATCCAAAAAATTCTTCGAAAAAGTTCGCCTTTTTGCCGGGAAAGCCAAGCTGTTACACAATCAGCTCGATGTAATTTCCCGGAAATTTTTTCCAAAAAACCAAAAACGAGACAAAAAATAATTCCGGTTCAATCATTTTTTTTTGACCTCTCGCCTTACAAAGACTTAGCTGACTACGTTGTATAAGAGCTCATGCTGACAGAACAAAAAACCGAATCAGAATTTAGTACATTCACTAGGACTCAAGCGGGATTAGGACTCTTTTCCTTTGTCTTCTCTTTGTTTTTTGCAGGAGCTGTTTTCTCCCAAGAAGTAGTCCCCCAACTGCAAATGGATGAATACAACGCGAACCTGATGAACCAGGTTTACGGGCAGTCTTATTTTTTAAACTCCCTGAACAGTTGGACGGATCAGGTAACGTATTACAAAGGTTTGCTTCGGGCTTCCTGGGAATCGGCTGCGGACAACGCGATTTATAACTATGTCTCAAGCATAACAACAAGCGATACCTACAACACGGTAGACGCTTACAAAGACTATGTCCAAAAGGAACTGGATTCCCAAAAGATGGTGGCGCTCAACAGCTGGGATGACAAAGCGAATTTGGATTTTCTTGCAAACAAAAACCAATTTGTCGCCAGACTCACAACGAATCAATTCGATCAGGCCTATATTGAAAGAGTAGGAGGTCAGCAACAGTACCAGCAGGTCCTGACGGAAAACCAACGAGTCAACCAATTACAAAACAACATCGCCAATGCCGCGAACAATTGGAACGTAAACTTCAATCAGAGTTACCAATCGGGATTGAATGATTTTGCAAACACACTTGGAAATATCCAGGATCAGTACAATAGTTTTCTTACGAATCTGGACGAATCGGAAGCTACCTTCCAAAACAATCTGACTGCCATTGATTCTTATAAGACTGTTGTGAAGAACGCGATCTCAGGGATCGTATCTCAATTTCAAGGGATGTTGGATCAATCTTGCAACCAGGCCTCTCCTTGCTTATACAGACAAGCGAATAACGGAGGTTTGAATGCTGCGGGTCAGACAATGACTGCGCTCGTCACCAGTCTAAACACTGTATTGAACGATACTTCCTTAAATCCTACGAATATTCTCACTACAATCTCCGCTCAAATCAACAACTTTCTTTCAAGCCAAACGAACTCGGCTTACTTGACTTATGCGGATTATACAACAAGAATCGATACATTTCAAAATACATGGCCTCCTACTGCTTACGGGATAGGAGCTGATTGGAATTACATCATACAAGTTAATAATGGAAGTCGTAGTTTTAACAATGTTCCAGCTAATCAAAGAGCTGTATGGGAAAAGGATACTGCCGGACTTTTCTCGGGGGTAGGAGATTCTACATTCAAAGGGATTTTAAACGCGATCCATTCCGGAAATAACGGTGCTCTTGCCGGATATATTACCGCAAATTTGCAAAGCGGGCAGTCTTTGACAAATATCTTGGCAACTAACATTTACACAGATTGGAATAATGCAAAGAATAGCGATGGATTTGCATGGACTGGTACGAAAAACACACAAATGAATTTGCGTGCCAATAATGGAGATCCTTGGCATTGGGGTGCAGATAGGGCTACACTTGTACCGTTCCCTTGGGCTTGGACGGATTGGTTCCAGATGGGAAGTATCGGATATGAAGTAGTTTACGAGATGCATGATGGGCAAGCTGCGACGCAAGCAGCCTATTGGAACGGAAACTATGGTTCATTGAACGGGCAACTAAACCAATACCTTAACCAAATTACACCTGCTATACGAAACTGGGAATCCCAAGTTGCAAGTTATAACAGCTTCCATGAACAGTGGAAAGTAAGTGCGGACGCTTTGAAAGCTCAGGCAAAAACAGATTATGAAAACGCTCTGGTGGACTTGGAAGCGAAGAAGTCGGCTTGGGTTCAAAAGATGGAAGCCGAAAGACGGGATTCCATTCTCGAATGGAACAATTTAAGTGAGAAAGCAGCACAAGCACAATCAACTGCAGAATTGCAAAATGTAAATAAGCAATTATCATCGACTTACAATGCATCCATATCCGGATTGAATATTTCTACAAATGCTTCTGAGGTAATGAATTCTTACAACGGATCGATCAACGATTTGAGCAGTCGTGAATTCACCTTTGTAGAACCAACACCGATAGAAAGCCCTGTATTGAATAACGGACTCATCAATCCGAAAGATGCACTTTCCGCATTGAGTATCAGTGCATTGGGAAATAAAATCGTAAGTCAGGATATGGTATTTGGCCTGTCAGGTGCTTTGGGCGTAAACAGCATTCAAAAAGATGCCTTTGTTTACTCCAGCTTGAGTTCTGATGTCGCAGGTGCGGTAGGAGGGCTACTCGGTTCCGGCAGCACAGGAAGTAGCGGAGGGCAAAAGTTTTCCATTATGAATGCCGCTTCGGAAAAGACTGTCGATACTAGCCTAACGATTAACGGCAAAGACGTATCCGAAATATTCGGAAAGACTACGAACGGAGTGTATCAGTATTCACAACTCCTTTCCATCAATGAAAGCAATTCATTCACCGCAAAACAAGAACAAGCGAAATTAGTAAATCAAATGGCTTATACCATCGACTGGTCTACACGTGCAGGCGCCAAGTTGGATGACAATGGCAACTTGTCTTTGAACGCAGGTGGAATCGGAAATATCAGTAACGATCAGGTTCTTGCAATCCTCAAAAAACAATCCGAGTATTCTTATAAGGGAGAAAAGATGGAGGGGTATTGTGTACTCGGAGCTGCCGATTATACCTCTTGTCAGGAAAGAGAGAAGCGTCTATCCGATGCACAAACGGCAGATTTCAATGCAAAGTTCGCAGGTGAAATCGCATTACTAAAAAGCCAAGGATATGAGTTCCAAGGTGGAATGATTGTAAAATCCCTTAGCCGCGATGAAAAAATTCGAACCGGTCAGACAGATGCAGATATGAAACTGACTGATGCGGAGAAGCAACAAACCGGTTCATGTTATATTGATCCGGCGCAGTGTGCGGGTCTCATCAAACAAGAGTTCACAATCACTTATGACAACGTAGGCGGAGTGACGTTATCCAAAATCATCAGCGATGGTAAAATTGCCGGTAAAGGCGATAAAGGTTATTACTCTGGAACTCAAAATGAAACCAGGTATATCAGTTTATCAACTGTAAATCCAGTAACAGCCCCGAAAGGCAAAGACCTGTTTGATGAATGGGGAGAAGAAGATTGGAACGATGTTGAAGACCAAAAAACCGCAGTGATGAATGATTTTTTCACGAACGGACTCGGTCATGATTCCAAGATGTTGACTCAGGCAACAACGCAAATCCGAAATACGGAATCTACCAACGAGAAAAAATTCCAGGAAGCAAAAACCGCCCAAGAAGCAGCGGACTCCTTACTAAAAGATCTGCTCATCGCTTACATCTCCGGCGGTATGGCCGGTGTAAAAGCATCAATCAAAGGTAAAATAGAAGATCAAATAAACTCCGGTTTGGCGGCAGCATTTATCCGCGCAACAGGAGGAAGCGATGATCAAATCGCAATGGCAACCCAACTTGTTAGCTTTATGCGAGGCAAGATGCAAGAGCGTAAGATCAAGAGCAATATGGCCAAGAACAACCTGACCAATGTTGCGATGGGAGGACTTGCCATTATGACGGGTGGCGCATCTCTACTCTTGGGAAGTGCCATGGGAGCGATGGGTTCATTTGCCGCGGGAGTAGGCAGCATGTTTGGAAGTGCAACTGCAGTTCTGGGAGCAACATTCGGAAGTTCCATCGCAGGACTAACCGCTGGGGTGACAACAGCAGCTTATCGTGCGGTGGCTGGTGACAAAGCGGCGGATGCATTAGTTAATAAAATTTCCGGCCCTAAAGACCAATTAGCAGCGATCAAAGCAAACGAAAATGCAATCATCAAAACAGCGGCTACAGGTGCGATTGCAAATGCAACCGGTCTCCCTAAAGATTTGGTTGGTCAGTTGCTCACTGATTACCAAGGTGCACAAGCTGCTAAGAAAGTCAGAAAGGCTGTGAATTCGAATCCACTTGGAAATATAGGAAGCCAAGTAGTAGGTGCAGTCGGGGGAATTATCAAGACTGCGATCGTAGCAACAGGCGTACCGGAGCGGGACATCCAACGTGCATTAAGCGACGGAAATCGAATTATGTTTGCCGGTGTAACCGACGCTGGCATGGAAGCACAGTCCTTAGCTTACATGAACCAGGCGATGGGTATGTCCGCACCTGGGATGAAATATACATCGAACATCCCAACTTTGAAAAACAAAGAAGGTCTGGTAGAAGAGCTAGGCCAACGCATAGTAGTGGATGAGATCGTAAAGGCAACGGGAATGGATAAGGACGTTGCCGATGCGGCGTTCCGTAAACAATACGGAGCTATTAAACAGAAGAAAGCAGATAAGAAAGCACAAAGCTCAGCGATCCGATCGACCGTAGTAACGGCTGTTACCACCGCAGTGACACTAGGAGCAGCTGCAGCTGTAACAGGTCCGTTAGCAGCCGTGAATAGTGCACTCAGCTCGATAGGAAGTTTCGTGGGAGCCAGTGCGAACGCAGCGGTACAAGTGGGAGCCGCAGTTGTTAAAGGAGCGATCCAAGCAATAGATGGAGCCAGAAACGGAATCCAGGGAGTGCTCGCAGGAGTAGCCAATGGAGCGATTGGAGTTCTAACAGCGGGAGTGAGTCCTGGAGTTCCGATGGGAACGACATTTGAACCAGGAGCATTCTTAAGCACAGCAGCCTCGGCCCTTCAAAAGACAGGAGTGGGACTAGGAATTAGTTATGATCGTCAAGCAGGTTGGGGAGGAGCTGTTGGGATTGGAAACGGATCAGCGAATGCAAGTATCACGTTCAGCCAACATGGAGGATCTCAAATCAATGTAGGTGTGCAAGGTGCGACGATCAACTACAACACAGCGAACGGAACGTACGGAGCCGGATATACATACAATGCCGGAAATGGTTTTAGTGTAGGAGCTGCTTGGAACTCAGCGACAGGAGCATCGGCGACGGCTGGGTTAAACGTAAATGGTTATGGAGTTAGCATAACAGCGGATAGCCATGGAACATCAAGCACTGCCTCTGTGGGAGGAATTGCCCAAGGAACGAATGGTCCTGATGGATTCCATGCGGCAGAGATAGATTGGGTGGAACAGAATCTAGATCAAGCACGTAATAATAATGATGTAGAATTGGCGAGAAGGGTAAAAGTCGGAGAGGATAAGTATTTAGCAGAAAAATACAAATTAAGTCCAGAGGAAATAGATAAACTATCTCCAGATGCTAGAGATGCGTTGATAAAAGCAGCAGCGGTAGTATCAGGACCCCAAGGTAACGAAGCTTGGGGAACATCGAGATTAAGCGGTTTGGATCAGTTTGTAGGTGGGTTTACGGATGGAATCGCAAACGTAGCTAATTTCTATAATGGAGATGCGGCATCATCTGATGCAGTGTATGTAAGTCCGGATGGAACAGTACATCCTAGAACTTGTTTTACAGCGGGAACACTCATTCACACGAAAGACGGGTTGAAAGCTATTGAAGAGATTAAAGTAGGGGACGAAGTATTGTCCTGGAAAGAGGTTTCCCAAGAAATAAGTTATAAGCGTGTAACGGAACTATTTACACACGATGTAGAACTAATTTATGAAATAGAGATAGATAAAAAAGAAAAGCTTCAAACAACCTGGAATCATCCATTCTGGATAGTGGAAAAACAAGCATGGGTGGAAACAAAAGATCTGGAAATAGGAAATACTGTTCTTTTGAGTAACGGAAACAAATCTAGTATAACGAATGTTACATATAATAGTGTAGATTCTACAGCAGTCTATAACTTTGAAGTAGAAGAGAATCACACATACTACGTAGGAAAGAAAGGAGTATTGGTTCACAACTATTTAGAAAGTGTGTGGGATGCAGCAAGCTTGGGTATGGGAGTTGTTGCCTTGGCTGATGCAATAAATCGAGGTGATAATGTAGATATAGCGATTGCGGGAACATTTATTGTAATAGATGGAGTAGCCTTGGCATTGCCAGTAATTCCGGGAGGGGCGGGAGCTTGGCTTGCAGCCATCAAGGGAGGTCAAGTTGGAGTTAAAGCTGGCAAGGTTATATTAAAGAATTCTGATGAAGTAGTGGAGGCAGGTGTTAAGTTAAAAGGCGCTAATAATCCAAAGGTTAAAGCAGCTTTGGAAAAAGGAAAAAAAGCTCATGCGGAAATGGAATATCCCCCTGGATTTAAAAAGGAAGTTGTTTTACCTTCAGGAAAAAGAATGGATGCTTATAATAAAGCTTCAAAGGAGGTCATTGAGTTAAAGCCAAACAATCCTAGAGCAATTAAAAAAGGTGAAAAACAATTAAAAGAGTATTGTAATGAATGTGATAGAGTTTATGGACCTGGACATAAAGGAACAATAAATACTTATGAATGAAGATAGAATTATTTGGGAAAATTGGTTTTCAATAATAATACCTAGCGACTGGGAATGCTCCCAAGATGAAGAAATAAGTATTTTCAAAGATGATGGGGTGGGAGTTCTGCAATTTTCTCTTATTCATAGAGATAAAATAAATCCTGTTGAAGAAGCTGATATTCTAAATTTATTTTATTCTTTTTGCAGAAGTAAAGGGTGGCCAGTTTTTCCAAAAAATGAAATTATTCTAAATTGGAGCGACAATAGATTGATGCTTGAATTTGAATATGAAGAAAAAGAAGCCGATACTTTTTGGAAAATATATTATTTTTTATCTTTGGATAAATGCATCTTTACAACTTATAATTGTGGAGTTGACGATAAGACAATCGAGATTAAAGTTATTCAGAAGATAATTGATTCATTTCAATGGGAGAATGAGGATATGAACCTTTAAAATCGGTAGGTTATTGATGGCTAAGATTAAAATAGGTGATATTTTCGAAATCAATACTTCTAAGGGAAACGCTTATCTGCATTATATTTATCAGGATAAGTCAGTAGGTGACTTAATAAGGGTTTTGCCTGGATTATATTCAGACAGACCATCTAACCTGAGCCTCGTAAAAACTATACAATTAAACAAAAAGTATATTTGATTAAACTAAAACGGATTTCTGGCAGGGACATGATAAGATTGACCAACGGAACTTAAAATTAGAAACTTGAAAGAGTAACGTTCTAATGAAGTTCTCTCGCTTAGTAATCCGGAAAAAAGTAAAGAAGCCCGCGCCACGGATCGACCGAGCGTTGCCGTCGAGGGAGAGCCTGAGCCTCGCAAAAACTATATAATTAAGCAAAAAGTGCATTATATTAGCCTAAAATACTTTTCTTAAGCTAAGTTCATAAGATTGACTAAGGGAACTTAAAATTAGAAACTTGAAAGAGTAGAAATCTAATGAAATTCCCTTGAGCCTCGTAAAAACTATATAATTAAACAAAAAGTATATTTGATTAGACTAAAACGGATTTCTGGCATGGACATGATAAGATTGACTAAGGGAACTTAATATTAGAAACTTGAAAGAGTAAACGTTCTAATGAAATTCCCTCTCTTTTCAATCCGCAGAAAAGTAAAGAAGCCCGCGCCACGGATCGACCGAGCGTTGCCGTCGAGGGAGAGCCGGGTCGTGCTAACGATGATGTTGATAATATCGTTGAGTGTCGAGGCGTCCGCCAAACAAATCATAATCATTTCTAATCTTAAGAGCAAGAGAGATGTTTCTAGCGGTGGCGAGGCCATGGATGGCCGGAGCTCGCTCGTCGGAACAGGAGGTTCCGCGAGCAGGAGCTTGGAACATCGAACGTTTGGCGGAGTGACATTATCCAAAATCATCAGCGATGGTAAAATTGCCGGTAAAGGAGATAAAGGTTATTACTCTGGAACTCAAAATGAAACCAGGTATATCAGTTTATCAACAGTAAATCCAGTAACAGCCCCGAAAGGCAAAGACCTGTTTGATGAATGGGGAGAAGAAGATTGGAACGATGTAGAAGACCAAAAAACCGCAGTGATGAATGATTTCTTCACGAACGGACTCGGTCATGATTCGAAAATGCTGACCCAGGCAACAACGCAAATCCGAAATACGGAATCTACCAACGAGAAAAAATTCCAGGAAGCAAAAACTGCTCAAGAGGCAGCAGATTCTTTCCTTAAAGATATGATCATTGCTTATATCTCCGGAGGAATGGCCGGAATCAAAGCATCCCTTAAGAGCAAAGTAGAAGATCAAATAAACTCTAGTTTGGCGGCGGCATTTATCCGTGCGACCGGAGGAAGCGATGATCAAATCGCAATGGCAACCCAACTTGTTAGCTTTATGCGGGGCAAGATGCAAGAGCGTAAGATCAAGAGTAATATGGCCAAGAACAACCTAACCAATGTTGCGATGGGGGGACTTGCCATTATGACGGGTGGAGCATCTCTACTCTTGGGAAGTGCCATGGGAGCGATGGGTTCGTTTGCAGCCAGCGTAGGAAACGTGTTTGGAAGTGCCAGCACAGTCCTTGGAGCAACATTCGGAAGTTCGATCGCAGGACTTACCGCTGGGGTGACAACAGCAGCTTATCGTGCGGTGGCGGGAGACAAAGCTGCGGATGCATTAGTTAATAAAATTTCCGGTCCTAAAGACCAATTAGCAGCGATTAAAGCCAATGAAAATGCAATCATCAAAACAGCAGCTACAGGAGCGATTGCAAATGCAACCGGTCTTCCTAAAGATGTGGTTGGTCAGTTACTCACGGATTACCAAGGGGCACAGGCAGCAAAGAAAGTAAGAAAGGCAGTGAATTCGAATCCGATTGGAAATATAGGAAGCCAAGTAGTAGGTGCAGTCGGAGGAATTATCAAGACTGCGATTGTAGCAACAGGAGTTCCTGAGCGAGACATCCAACGAGCTTTGAGTGATGGAAACAGAATCGCGTTTGCCGGCGTAACCGACGCTGGCATGGAAGCACAGTCATTAGCATATATGAACCAGGCGATGGGAATGTCCGCGCCAGGAATGAAATACACATCGAACATCCCTACATTAAAAAACAAAGAGGGCCTGGTAGAAGAACTAGGCCAACGCATAGTAGTGGATGAGATCGTAAAGGCAACGGGAATGGATAAGGACGTTGCCGATGCGGCGTTCCGTAAACAATACGGGGCTATTAAACAGAAGAAAGCGGATAAGAAAGCACAAAGCTCAGCGATCCGATCAACCGTAGTAACAGCGGTTACAACCGCAGTGACACTGGGAGCAGCAGCGGCAGTAACAGGTCCGTTGGCAAGTATCGGGAATGCATTGAATTCGATAGGAAGTGCCTTCGGAGCCGTAGGAGGAGCCGCGACACAAGTAGGAGCGGCTGTAGTAAAGGGAGCGATCCAAGCAATTGACGGAGCAAGGAATGGAATCCAGGGTGTGCTGGCAGGAGTAGCAAACGGAGCGATCGGGGTATTGACAGCTGGAGTGAGTCCTAGTGTTCCGATGGGAACGACATTTGAACCAGGAGCATTCTTAAGCACAGCGGCATCCGCCCTTCAAAAGACGGGAGTGGGACTCGGAATTAGTTATGATCGTCAGGCAGTTTGGGGAGGAGCCGTTGGAATTGGTAACGGATCAGCAAACGCAAGTATCACGTTCAGCCAACATGGAGGATCTCAAATTAATGTAGGTGTGCAAGGTGCGACGATAAACTACAACACAGCGAACGGAACGTACGGAGCTGGTTATACATACAATGCAGGGAATGGTTTTAGTGTAGGGGCTGCTTGGAACTCTGCGACCGGAGCATCAGCAACAGCAGGTTACAATCAGAACGGACATGGGATTAGCATAACTGTAGATCAAAGCGGAGTTAGTAGCTCTGCATCTGCCGGAGGAATCACACTTGGAACGAACGGCCCTGATGGATTCCATGCGGCAGAGATCAACTGGGTGGAACAGAACCTGGATCAAGCGCGTAACAATAATGATGTTGAGATGGCGAGAAGGGTCAAGGTAGGAGAAGATAAGTATTTAGCAGAAAAATACAAATTAAGTCCAGAGGAAATAGATAAACTATCTCCAGATGCTAGAGATGCCTTGATAAAAGCAGCAGCGGTAGTATCAGGACCTCAAGGGAACGAAGCTTGGGGAACATCCAGATTAAGCGGTTTGGATCAGTTCGTAGGTGGGTTTACAGATGGAATCGCAAACGTAGCTAATTTCTATAATGGAGATGCGGCATCATCTGATGCAGTGTATGTAAGTCCGGATGGAACAGTACATCCTAGAACTTGTTTTACAGCGGGAACACTCATTCACACAAAAGATGGATTGAAGGCGATAGAAGAGATAAAGATTAGTGATGTAGTATTATCTAAATCAGATGAGACAGGGGAAGTATCATATCGCAATGTATTAAATACGTTTGTTCGTCAAACAGACGCTATCTATAAACTATCCTTTAATGATGGGACAATTCTTGAAACGACTTGGAATCACCGTTTTCGAGTATTAAAGCCAGAAGCAAATGCCCAAGACTTCAGATTAGAGAATACAGTTTGGACGGAAGCAAAGGATCTTGTGTCAGGAGACACAACGCTTTCTTCGAATGGTTCAACCTTAAATATTGTATCTATTTCCATTGAGAATCGAGAAGAAACAGTATATAACTTTGAAGTAGAAGAATATCACACTTACTTTGTGGGTGAGAAAGGTATTTGGGTTCATAATGAATCATATATAAATAATCCTTCCGTTGCTAATGTGACTAAGAGACTTCTTGGTTGGGAAGTTAGTGATAACGATATATCACAAGCTTACCCAGGAGTAGATACTGTAGAGAGATTTCGGCTAGGCCAAAAGTATGGTGCACAATTTCTACTAGATTCTCCAGATTTTTCTCAATCAGTTGAGAGAGTAGTAAATGGAGATTTGACTGCAGATGATTTAAAGAAAATAGATAAACTAGCAAATGAATATGCAGATCGTTTGGGATTAAAGGGGGAGGACAGGAAGGCATTTTATGCTGGGCTCTGGGACACAGGCATCATGTCTCAAAGGGGAATTGAACTTGCAACCTTTAGTGATCGGCTAAATTCTATTGCAATCGACGCAGGGTTAACAGCGGCACCTTTTCTTTTATCAGCACGACCGGCCGTTGTATTGGCTGAAAATTCTTTTGTAACAAAGTTTAAAAAGATATTTGGAAGCACTCCAAAACCAGCTTCTACTTCAACGACTGCTGCAACAACTACAGCGGAGGTGGGGCAAGCGGTTGTCGCTGGGGAAACGGCTGTAATTAACGCAGCTACTATTGCACCTAGAGCACTAACGCAAAGTGATATTGGCATCAATGGAGTTGTACGTGGTACATTTTCGATGCAAAATAAATTAGCTAAAGTAAATATCGAAATGATAGATGATAATATAGCGAATCCTTTTAAAATTATAGATAATTTAACATCAGTGGCGAAAGCACAAGGAGCTACTTCATTGAATATTGAAGGTGTTCTTGCTAATCCTAGGTTATATGATATATTAATTAAAAGATATAATTTTATTACAGAGGGAGGGAAGGAAATTTTAAGAATCCCGATAAAATGAAGAAAAGAATAAAAGAACTTACGCATCGAATTTTAAAAAAACTTAAATATTTCAGAGAGGAAATACTTAACTCTCACGTAAAACTAAGTGAGGATGAAGAATTGTTAGGAATATATTTGAATTTTAATGATTCAGAGGACCAATCTGTTCTTTTTACCGATAAAGGAATTTATAATATACTTCTAGAGAAGGGTAATGAGTTCTTTCGCTATGAAGAGATAGCGAAGTTAGAGGTAATCGAAGAAAAAAATAAAGCAGAATCAATTAGAATTACAAGAAAAAACGGAAGTAATGGAATAATAAGCATATTTGGTGGCGAAGGTAAATTACGAGAGGTATGGGAAGTATACCGATTTTTAATTCGAGTGACCGAAATTAATTAAAATCTGAACTTGATTCTGAGCCTCGCAAAAACAATATAATTAAACAAAAAGTATATTGAATTAGATTGAAATACTTTTCCTAAGCTAATTTGATAGGATTGAGTCTCGCAAAAACTATATAATTAAACAAAAAGAACATTAAATTAGCCTAAAATACTTTTCTTAAACTAAGTTCATAAGATTGACTAAGAGAACTTAAAATTAGAAACTTGAAACAGTTGTTCTAATGAAATTCCCTCTCTTTTCAATCCGAAGAAAAGTAAAGATCTCCGCGCCACGGATCGACCGAGCGCCCACGTCGAGGGAGAGCCGGGTCGTGCTAACGATAATGTTGATAATATCGTTAAGTGTCGAGGCGTCCGCCAAACAAATGATCATCTCTTGAAAAGAGAGTTAAAAAATGAAAATGATCAGCAACATTGTGATAATAACTGTTTTAATTGCTTTTGGATGCAATCAAAAGAATGGAGAGAAGATCGAAGGATTGTTTTTTTATAAATATGGAAATCAAGTTGATGAAACAATCCATTTTTCAATTACCAAGAAAGTTGATTTATATGATGTTTATGCTTATGTAGCTGGAGAGTTATATACATTTAAGAATACCAAAATTGAATGTTCTAAGGTTGATAAAACCTGTAAGTTTTTCAATTCAGCAACCGGAAAGGATTTCTTGACGGTAAAATTTGTGACTGATTTTGACTTTATTGTAATTCGCGTGATTAAAGAAATAAATGAAACTGGACAAGAGACTACAATTATTCAGAGTAATACCGAGTTTACAAAAAATCATAAAAGCAGATCCAAATATGTTTATGAGTGAACTTGGGCTCTTTGATTTCCAAAAACAAAAACGATTGGCGGATGATTCCAAGCCATGCAAAATTATATTAAATCATTCATTTTATCAAACTGAGTTTAGAAAAAGAAAATACATTATGCATTATATCCGAATTTTGATTCTTTCGCTTGTGTTTCTTGGATTTTCATGTTCCGGTTTAAAACCTCCGTTTTACAGGTCTGTTCATCAGGAATTTCTTTCTACTGAATGGAAATTGAATGTATTTCGAATCAGTTATCTCGGCCCGGTCCAAGGTTTATGGTGGGGAGAAGAGTTCTATCAATTGGATATCGGACTTGAAAATCAAACGGATCAATTTCGTTTCTTTAAATTTTTCGATCAAAAGATGGATAAACACAATTTGCTGGCATCTTTGAAATCGGACGAATATACCGAAAAAGTATTCTTGGAAAATAAGAATCTATTTGCGGCTGAAGATTTTTTCCGACAATACCCGGGTATAAAACTCTATTTTTCTTTGAAGGAAGGGCATAATAAACCGACTACGACTTACAATGGTGAATTGGTGTTTCCGGAGATTCGTTTGAATAAAGATGATTATTATTCGGCTGCGTTTGTTGCAAGTGATCTTGGGGTACCTTTAAAGGGAGGAGTTGTAGAAACCTCTGTGGCTTCTTCGGGTTGGCTTGCTCCGAGAGAGTTTAGAAAGTATTCTTTGTATTTTTCCGTTCCGACAGGTGCGGTATTGCGGAAAGTCGATTATCCCGGAGTATTGAAAGCAGAGTTAGTAAAAGAATAAAACGCAATAAAATCAACTTGAGTTTTGGAGTGAGCGTAAAAAATATCTGTATGAATTCGACTATTTCGGTGAAATCTAAATTTGCGTTAATCCTTCCTTTGGTATTCTCTTCATTTTGTACTTATTATTCATATTCCCATGATTTAAAGCCAACTCCAAGTTTAGTAGGCCAAAAGATTGGAGTCACTGTCTTAAAAAATTTGGATACGAATCATTATGCCGCTCATGGAGCAAGCGTTGCGATGGAAAGTCTGATTCCAGGTATCAAGGCGGCTATTCAGGAATTAAATAAAGATGGAGAAAACTTTATCTACCTGGATGCCCTGGGTGAAAATTACGATTATGATTTTACTCAGGAATACAGAGAGTTTACCAAACGAAACATCATAGAATTACGTTATGCTTTTAAGAATGAGTATTCATATAAAGTTTTTACTTATCTTACTCTCGGGTTAGTTCCGACTAGCGACCGCTATCGATGGGTTTTTACTCCCATTTATTATGATAACCAAGGGGTAAAAAAAGAATTACCTCAGATTGAAATTGATCCTTATTCCGAATATTACGGTTTAGTTTTATTCCCATTCTGGTTGTTCCAGTCGAAAGGAGTGATTGAAAGTTACACGAAGGATGCTATTCAATCGGCGATCAGCGCCGCTCTTCAGTCCATTCCAAAAGCGGAAAGAGGGGATTATGCAGGAAATTATCAAATAAAACAACTTCCTTTTCGAATGAAAAGACTTCTTAGTCCGTATGGCGCTTTATTGAGTATCGGCTTAAATTCACCTAATATTAGTTCCATTTGGTATCCGAAGGACTTTTATAACGGTTGCAGAGTTCAGCTGAAATTTTTAAATACTTCGGACAAACAAATCATCGTTTCTACCAGTCAGTTTTGGTTAGTTGCAGGTGGAAAAGAATACCAAGCATTGCAGAATGTAGAAATCCAACAAAAAACATACTCGGGCAGTTACTTTACTACAAACAAATTAAATTACCCATTGGGTATGCAGCATACGATGGAACCCAAATCTGCACCATTTACCGGAATTGATGTAGTATTTGAATATCCTATGAATGAAAAGCCATCCCTTCTTCGTTGGAAAAATCCGAATCACCCGAATGAGATTGTTGAGATCGTGATTCCTGAGATTCGTAAGTAAGCTATCCACAATCGAAAAAAGAGAAGGCATTCTAAATTTGATTTAGAATGCCTTTATGCCAAGGGAGAATTTTGCTAAAAGATTAAGAGCGGGAAAGAGGAACGAAGGATACGATCATTGCTTTGGATTTTACTTCTGTGGCAAGAATCAGTTTGGAGAGTTGTTTGCGAAGTCCTTCTTTGTTATTTGTTTTGCCTAGTTGAACTACGAAGTATCCGTTTTTATAAACTATAAAAGGATTTGAAGAAAGTTTTCCTTTATTGTCGCCTATCAGCTTAGAGAGAAAGGATTCCGCCGAATCTCTGGTTCCGAATGCGCCCAGTTGAACCGTATAAAGTTTGCCTTGTGTTTGCGGAGAAGTAAGTTCCGCTCTTTTGGAAACTTTTTTTGTTTTTTCAGATAAACTTTTTTCTTTTTTAGAAAGAGAAGGGCGGGATGGGGCTTGGTTTTTTAGAAGAATTTCGTTCTTCTTGATTTCTTGTTTGGATGTACGGGAAGATTTTGTCAGATCCACAACTTGTGCTTTTCTTTCCTCTTCTTCATCTTTGGTAGTAGAAGATTCCGCATAATAAGGATTAGTCGTATTTCCCACATCAGCCATAGGGACTTCCAGATTACCGTTGTTTGTTGCAATTTCCTTGGCTTTCGAACCTTTTAGTGCCAATTCTTGCGAGTTCGGAGCGGGAATTGATTCTTCCGTTTGCGATCCTTCGGTAGTTTTGGATTCCGCATTTTCGGAAACTGCCGTTTGTGATTGCAGACTTTGAGACGGAGCGCTTTCCAGTCTGCCTTTCCCGACGGAAACGCCCAGAAAGAAAAAGGAAAAAAATAAGGCAAAAAGGAAAAGGGATAATACGCCTATCCTTTGTTTGTCTAAGTTGATTACGTAAAAAACTCGCTCTTTCATCTCATATCCTTGGCCGTATTTCGAATTGTTTCATATACGGACTTTATGTTTTTTTTTAGCTCTTCTATTGAATTATCGTTCGGTATTATAAAATCGGAGAGGGCCTTTTTTTTCTCCAAATCCATTTGGGCGAGGTTTCTTTTTTCAAAATCCTCTTTCGTCATTCCGCCTCTTTCCTTGACCCTTTCCCATGCCACTTCCGGTGAAACCGTGACGCATAATTTTCCATCACAAATCGTGTGCGCGTCCGTTTCGAAAAGAAGGGGAACTTCCCAGGCGATGATATTGCCCGGCGGAATTTTTTCCAATTGGAGCCTGAATTCCTTTCTGACAAGAGGATGAATGAGTGCGTTCATTGCTTGCAATTTCTCCGGTTGAGAGAATGCGATTTCCGCAATTTTGGACTTGATAGGGACTCCCTTGGAATCGATGATCGTGTCCCCGAATATTTGTACCAGCTCTTTTTGGATCGGCGTGTTCGGATCTGTGAATTGTTTTGCGATTTCGTCGGAACTGATTCGAACTGCCCCCAATTCGGAAAACAGTTTGGATACGGTGGATTTTCCCGAACCAATGGATCCGGTAATTCCCAACAAGTAGCTTTTGTTTCCTTCTTTGGTCACGGGTTTATATCATTTTTTGGTGAGGAAAGTACAAGCCTTTTTTTCTATAAAATAGAAAAATTTATAATTTTGCTAATGGAAATGGAGAATCGTGACGACGAAATGGATTTTGTAGTGGTTTTTTGCGGATTTTAAAAAGATAGACCGAAAGCTGATTGGAATGGTTGTGTTTATTGTTTATTAGGAAATAATAAAGTACTAAAATGATGCCGAATCATATTGGACCGACATCATTTTTAAGTTAGTTTTCTCCTATCCAACCCATCCAAAGGTTTGCGGTTTCTTCGGGTTGTTCGATCATAGGAGCGTGGCCTACGTCCGGCAGAATCATGATTTTTTTCTTTGATTTCAGTTTTTGCTCCAGAATGATTGTGCAGCTATGGTGGATGATATTATCTTGTTTTCCCCAGATAACAAAAGTAGGTGATTTGATTTTCGGAAGCAGTGGCTCCAAAATATAACCTTCCTTTCTGATTTGTTGCAAGATGTGTTCGTTCCAGTTTCGATTGGAAACAGCTCTTTCCACAAAATAGGATTTCAATGTCCTGGGCAAATAAGGAGGTTTTACAAAACTGAATGCGATCAATCTGTCGAAATCTTCCACTGAACCTACCAAAAGCGGGTTTGGTTTTCCGGAGAGAACTATTTTCATCACTTCGCTAGGCTCAGGACTTTTGATCCCTGCATTGTCGAGCAAAGTCAATGTGAGGATTTCATCCGGATATTTTGCCGAGTAAACACCTGCAATGGCTCCACCCATGGAGTTGCCGATGATATGGTATTTTTTCAATTCCAATGATTTTGCAAATTCATGGAGTCTTTCGACTTGTTCTTCTATTGAATAGGAAAGTCCTTCGATTCTGCTATTTTCTCCGAAGCCGGGTAAATCAGGTGAGATGATTCTGTATTCGTTCGGAATGTATCTGGCAAATCTGGTCCAATGATCTTTATCTCCACCAAACCCATGTATGGCGAGAAGGACTTGCTCCGAGTTTCTATTGCCCGCTTCGGAATATTTCCATTTGAACTCTCCGACCGAGATTTCCTTTATGGAAAGTCCCGATCTGGATCTTTCCCACATAAGCCCGGTTTTGTGGACGAGAGATGCACAATTGGTAAGGAAAAATAAAAAAAAGCAGAAGAAACCGATCTGAAATATTCGGAATCCGGAGCGATTTACTATAAAAATTGAAAGGATCGTTGACATGAGCGACCTCCTTAGTATTTTGGTCGTAGCCAAGGCCCTGTAGCTCAGTCGGTAGAGCAGAGGACTGAAAATCCTCGTGTCGGCAGTTCGATTCTGTCCGGGGCCAAGGTCACTTCTTTTTATCCCTTTTTTCTTTCCTCACCCATTGACCAAAGACCCAGGAATTCATTTTCCTCGACCTTCTTGCAAAGCTCCGGTTTGTATAATTTTTTCACCGGCGGTTTCGGATAAATATGGATTTCATCATTGTCCGGAATGAAAGTTAACATCCGTAATATGGTGTCTTCTCCTTCGATTTCGTACATAGTATAGGACATTCCCTTACTTGGGATGATTTGAGAGGTTTCTAAATATTTCAACCATCACTCCTTGTTCACTTTTCGTTACACAATTTTCTTTCATTTAATTTTATCTTATGTAGAGTGTCTCTCATCAATATTTTCGGGGCGATCTTTTTTTCAAATTTAGATGCCGAATCAAGTTTTAAATACTTTTGATCTTTAAAGCTGCAAAAGTTTCCGGACCGGCTATCCCGTCCGGTTTCAGCCGATGATCCTTTTGGAAGTTTTTAATTGCCATACCGGTCTTTTTGTCAAATACACCGCTCGTCTCGGTATCGTATCCGTTTTCCGACAATGCTTCCTGCAAGATGGCAACTGCATTGCCAGTCGCTCCTAATTTTAGATAAGAGCCGGAAGTATATCGGTTCGCTCCCGAGGACTTATGTATTTTGGTTTCTTCCATAAGTCCTCTAAGTGCCGGAGTAACTATGCCATCGGCAATCAAACCTTTGTCCTTTTGAAATTGTTTTACCGCTTTTTCCGTTCCTGCGCCGAAATCTCCGTCAATTAAAACCTTATATCCTATCGCCGTTAATAGTTTTTGAAGTTCCAGTACGATGCTGCTTATATCACCTTTTTTCAAATCAAGACTAACGGGCGATATATTTTCTCCCAAGACTATCGGAGATACGAATGCTTTTACGTTATTTGTAAATCTAGGTCGATACATTACCTCGCCGCCGTCACTGTTATTTCCGAAGGCGGTATTTCCTTCGTAAGCATAGAATTTTTTATTTTGCGTGATCCATTTCACAAAGATCCCGGTGTGATCGCATTTTCCATCTCCTTCCCAATCATACAATACGATGTCGCCCGGCCTCGGGGAAGAAGTGAGTTCGCCGGAAGCGCGCCAGTGATTGTAACCGGATTGGCAACTTCTATATCCCTTATCATCGTTGATTTTTCCAAGAGGGTCGCCTGCTTTATGATAAACCCAACTAACAAACATCGCGCACCATGCATAGCCATCGAAACCATACCAAGCCCCGTATTTTGTAAGATTGGAATTTTTCGGAGATTCTTTCGTTCCTACTTCTTCGGAAGCGATTTTTAAAATTAGTTCTCGTGACATTCGTATATTTCCTGTTTTATGATAGGATATTTTTTCAGATTTTAATCTGTATTCTTGTAGGTGATTTACACTTTCTTATTGTTATTTGGTAATGCCTGAATCAGGCTGAGGTCTTTCGTATGAAAATCTGCTGAAATACACCTTCATTAAAATAATTCACCTGTAACGAAATGAATCGAAACAGGTTTCATTTTCTTAGATTATACTTCTACGATTTCTGCAGCGGGAGCGTTCTTTTTAACGGATTCGATACCGTTTTCGCAAGCTTGTTTGGATGAATAACCTTCTCCCGTGGCAATGACTTCACCGTTGGCGGCCTTCAATCTAAATCTGTATTCTCCGGCCTTATCTTTGTAAATTTCAAATTTTGCTGACATCTTCTTACCTCTTTAGTATCAAAGACTCTCTATCAGTTGAAAGCATTCGTCAATTAAAAACTTTGAAAAACTTTTTCGGTTTTTAAGGTTTAACCCTAATCAACAATAAATTTACAGAACGGCTTTCTTCTGTTTTGTGATTGCGGGGTATTTTATTTCTTTGATTTTTTTTGTCTCATCATCTTTCCCAAATCGAATAAAGCTTCTTCCACTTCTTTGCGCCATACAAGGGCAAGATTCAAACGAAAAAAATTCTTCCATTGGTCCGATACTCCGAATATTACCCCGGGCGCAAAAATAACTCCTTTCTTTTGGGTTTCGATGAGTAATTTTTGAGTATTTGAATTTGTCTTTGCCCAAAGAACGAATCCTCCTTCGGGAATATCGATTTCCAAATTTCCATCGCTTGCAGTTTGTAATGTTTTCGACCAAAGTTGGAAATGATTAGCAAAGCTCTTTCGTAAAGAGATAAGATGCCTGTCATAGGATTGTTTTTTCAAATATTCGAATACTGCGATTTGAGTCGGAAGATTATGTGAAATCTTAAAAGCTCTGGCAATCTTAGATACTGTTTTCAATGAATTTTTGGAACCGATCCAGCCGATCCTGATTCCCGGTGCAATCGTTTTGGAAAAGGAACTGCATAGAAAAGAAGGGGGAGTCGATTTCGAAAAATTCATATAGGATATGAGAGGGCGGGGTCTCGTTTTCCCCCAATGCAAATCTCCGTACATATCGTCCTCGACCAAAGCTATCTTCTCGGATTGAAGTATATTTGCTAACTCTTGTTTTGTATTATCATTCAACAATACTCCGTTCGGATTATTGAAGTTGGCAGTGATGATGATTGCTTTTGGTCTGTGCCTTTTGCAAAGCCGTTTGATTTCAGAAATATCAAGTCCTATCTCCTTGCGGTAAGGGATCTCGATCAATTTTAATTTCAATGTTTCTACGATTTGAAAGATTCCCACATAGGTAGGTGAGGGAACAAGAACGGTATCTCCCGGATTTGTACAGGATTGTAAGGAGATGGAAAGACTTTCCGTGCATCCGTTGGTGATGAGAATGTTTTCCATCGAGAGTTGAAACCCGTTTCTGCCGGACATTCTTGCGATTTTTTCCCGTAAGCCGGCAAATCCTTCCAGGTCTCCGTATTTATGCATATCTTTGTAAAGAAGTGCTGTCTTGAAACCGGCGATCAATTGTGGCAAAGGTAAAAACTTGTCTTCGGGAATGGCCGCGCCGAAGGGAAGCAATTTGGGGTTCATTACATCCCGCATAATCATTTGGATGCGATCATCTGCGGAAACAGTTTCAAAAATACGGTTTTGCGGTCCTGAGATTTTTTCTTCGATGTTTCTCCGGACAAAATAACCTGACTGAGGTTTGACTTCTATGAGTCCTTCTTCTTCCAGAATGCGATAGGCTTCCCTTGCAGTGGTCAAACTGCAATCTTTCAAGTCTTGAATTTCACGAAGAGAGGGTATCCTTTCCGATTCTTTGTAAAGTCCAGATTGAATTTCGTTTTTTAAAGATTTTGCAAGGTTTTCGTATTTTGTCATGATATAACTGTATATGAATAGATTTATAAAACTGTATATTTACAGATCAGTCAATTCAATCTAAATTTATAAGTATGAGAAAGAATTTAAAAATATATCAGCTGGATGCGTTTGCGGACGGGTTGTTTTCCGGAAATCCTGCGGCAGTGATTCCCTTAGAAGAGTGGCTGCCTGTTTCTTTAATGCAATCCATCGCTTTGGAAAATCAATTATCGGAGACTGTATATTTTGTCAAGGAAGGGGACGGGTATAGGATTCGATGGTTCACACCGGAGACGGAAGTGGATCTCTGCGGCCATGCAACACTTGCTTGTGCTTCCGTTTTGTTCGATATTCTGGATTATAAGAAAGAATCCGTTTCTTTTTCATCCAATTCCGGAATTCTGAATGTTTCCCGTGACAATAAACAACTGTTACTTGATTTTCCCGTTTATGCTTTAAAGGAAAATTCGGTAATGGATCCGGATTTGTGGAAATTTTTATTCGGAAATGTGCCGATCGCTTATTGGAATTCGGAAGATCATATTCTTGTTTTTTCTTCCGAGGAAGAAGTTTTGAATCTTAAACCCAACTTTGAAGCATTGAAAAACAAAACAGGCGGAAGGGGTTGGATTGTTACTTCTCTCAGTTCCTCGGAAGATTATGATTATGTATATCGTTTCTTCGGGCCGGCACTCGGAATCAACGAAGATCCCGCCACAGGTTCCGCTCAGTGTGCACTCACACCGTTTTGGGCGAAACGTTTGGGAAAATCAAAATTCAAATCCAAACAATTATCCCATAGAAAAGGATATTTTACAACGGAGCTGAAAGGGACGAGAGTTCTTATCGGCGGCAAAGTGGTTTTGTACATGAAAGGGGACTTGGAAGTTCAAATATAGATTTACTGTTTTTGCCGAACCGTTTGGAAGATGCTTTCGAGTGGGGGAAAAGGAAAAACTAGGCATTTGACTAAGGGTGTTCATAAGAAAAAAACTTGTTCTGTGAGCTTGTATCCGAAGCATATGCTCATGATTCGTTATCTCATCGTTCCCATCTTGTTTTTAGTTTTCAATTGTGCCATCAGTGAAAAGGCAACCAGGTTCAACGGAATGCCTACCAGTGAAGCAAAACCCGACCATTATTTAAAAACAACTTCCTTCGGATTGAATGTGTTTATTTTTATTCCTGTCAAAAGAAATGCGGAATTCCCGGAAAGTTTGGAAACATTTTCAGATTTTGCGAAAAAGAACAAAGGAAACAAGTTCAGATTGATCCAAAAAGAAACTACAAAATGGGCTTTTTTGCTTCCTCCTTTTTCGTTTATCCTCACTCCCGTAGTGACAGAGTTAGTTGGTGAAGTTTACGACTGATCAAACCCAGTCGATCACAAGCAAGGTTTGGTCGTCTTCCTGATTTACCTTTCCTTGGAATGTAAACAGATTGATCACCATTTCGGCGATCAGTCTGTCTCCCGGCTTCTCTTTCATATCCTTTAATACTTGTAAGATTCTCTCCTGGCCGAATTCTTCGCGCCTACCGTTCTTTTGTTCCACGATTCCGTCGGTAAATAAAAAGAATCTGTCTCCCGGACCGAACTTCGCAGTATCTTGAGTGTATTCCTGTTCTTTTCTAAGACCGATGATATTTCCCGTTCTAGGCAGAAATTTCACTCCGTCCGCACCCATCAGAATCTGATCCGGATGTCCTGCGGAAGTATAATAGATTTTATTGTCCTTCGTGTCTATATCCAAAAGAAAACAGGAAAAAACGATTTTAAGTCCTGCGAATTTGTTTTGGATTTTCTGATTCAAGTGATTCATCAAATCATCCGTTTTTGTGATGAAACGTTTGATGGATTCATACTCGGACTTGATTGCCATTGTATAAAGTGCCGCTTGGATTCCATGCCCCGTTGCATCAGCAAGAAAGAAACGAACGGTTCCTTCATTCAATTCGAATATATCGTAAAAATCTCCTCCCACTTCTTCCTGAGGTTGGAAATACAAATGAAACTTGATATGAGGGATGGATAATTCCTGGGTCGGTAAAATCTTTTGTTGGATTTTTTTTGCCAAAAGGAGATCTTTCTTTAATCTCTGCAAGGTGGAGTTTAATCTGAAAGTGCGGTCTTCCACGATCAGTTCCAGGTTTTCCGTCATTGCCACAAGAGAATCATTGGATATTTTCAAACTCTCCGCAAGTTCTTCCGCACGGGTAAATGCGCTTGCGATCCTACTGGAAAGAATCAACGATTGGAAAAAGATAAAACTCAAAAGACCGTAGGGAGTAAGTCCCATGCCTCTGTCATTCATACTGTGACGGACAATGTCAACCGCCACAGAGGCAGCAAAGGCGAGAAGTCCGACTAAGAATAATTTCGAATTGGGCCTTCTATTGGCAATTGCGATTGCGTTGACCCGAATCACATAGACAATCGTGATAAAGGATACGAATTGAAATCCGTAAAGAAGGATCGTAAAAATGGAAATCGGAAGAAGCAGTGTCAATCCGAACACAAAAGAAACGGTTAATATGAGTTTGACGAATTTGCGGTTTGCATCTAACGGAAACAAATGGTGGATAAAAAGTAAAAATACGGGAACTGCAAAGTAATAGGAAGCGAATTCGATTCTAAAAACCGTGGGCCAATGCATTTCGGGAAAAAGTTCCAAAACATAGCGGTTTCCCGTAAAAGCGATTCTTATCCCCAGAAAGAAACAGAATAATGCAAAATAGAAAATGGATTTTTCCTTTCTTCTGTAAAAATACAATCCCCAGTGATACAATCCTATAATCAGCAATGCCCCCAAAAGAAATAACTCTCTTGCGATTGTGACCATTCTTTCGCGGTCTAATGCGTATTTGTTGCCAATGTTCGGTGTTGCCCAGAAACCTCCGAAATTGTTTTCGTAATTGGCGATGTGAAATACGATTTCCACTCTTTCCGTGTCCGGGATCAAAGTATAATACTTGGATTTGATCATGGGGGTATCGTCAAATTGATTGATCCCCGGCTTTCCTTGGCCGCCAAGTAACACTCCGTTGGCGAACATTCTGTAGGATGAGGCGACATCAGGGATAAATATTCTTAGTTCCTGACCGATCGTATCTTTATTCAAAAGGATGGTTCCCCGAAGCGTGGCGTGTCCCGACCTGGGCAATTTTTTCCCATCGACGACGAACCCCTGCCAGGAATCTGGAATGTTCAAATACCCGGTTAGTTTTTTTTCTCCGTGAAAAGGAGGGTAGTGGAATTCTCCGTAATAGAATTCCCAATCTCCTTTGATATCAACGACGGACTCTTCACCAAACGTAAAAGTACGCAGATCGAGAAGTCCTTCTTTGAAAACCAAATTGTCTTCCGGTATGATAAAAATTCCATCACATCCTACCAAAGCGAACAGACTGAACGCGATAACAACGATTAAAGATTGAATTTGTCTACCCATATTCGGACGTATGAATTCATTTGTAGCAAAACGAACTAATTTCGTCCAGAATATCCTATCACATCCATAAAAGCGGAGACGGAAAAAACAGCTTTTCCTGGACCAGGCTCACCGTAACCGGGAGGAGTCGGTAAATTGTATTTTTCAAAGGTTTCTTTCCAGGCTCTGAGAAGTTCGCAGAAATAAACAAGGGGAGGGCCTGCTTGTTGTCCCAATGTGGTATAAGGTTCCGGACACCATGCCGTAAAACGAGGCACAATGCCTTTATTCATAAAAAAGTCTAATCCCTGTTTTGTGGAATCGATCGCTTCTTTCACCGTTTTGAAGCCCCAAGGCTCGGAAAGTTCCACTCCACCGACAAAATTGGGAATTACCTTATCCGGGCCGAATACCTCGGCGGAATCCACAACTCTGCGGATCCAAGTGTCCCAACCGATCCAACTCGCTTTGCCGGGGCAAATCTTTTCAAACAATTGTTTGTCCCAAACTTCGTAGTTAGGATGATAGATTTCAATTCCGGCGTCTTTGAATTTCTGACAGTCTTCTTTTTCAAAGGCTTGAGCTACCAATTTTCCCATCCAACGTTTGGGAAAAGCTTTCTCGATTGCCTCGGGGTATTGCAGGTAAAAATCCACTTCGTTTTTTTTCTTAAGAGAGGTAAGAACAGATCCGCCGGTAATGGTATATACTTTTGCTACCTGGTCTTCCTGATCCACCCAGGAAAGTACTTCCAAAATATCTTCTACGTCTTTCACACCCGTATAAGGACGTCCCGCTCCTTTTTGTTGGCGGTAGTTGTGATTGATATCGCAATACGCGCATTCCTCGTCCTTACCGAAGTATTGGCAATTGCGAAACACCGTTAGATAAAGAAGGTAACCCCATTCTATAACGGGTGCTATTTCTCCCGGAAATTTTCCGTTTTTTGTTTTGTGTTTGTACCAACTGGGAATGGGAGGGTATTCCGCCTGTCCGATGGAAGTTTCCCCCAAAAATAATGTAGGAATTCCGTCTACGGATTTCATTTTATAAGGAGAATGGGGATTGTTTCTTGTAGAGATCACCGTTTTGAGTAGTCCGAAGTATCCCCCGTGGATTTTAATTTCCTCCGGAGCCTTTGTATCCGCGCCGTCTTTCAGATCGGCCAAAGGAATATGATCAAATGAGAATATGAAATAGTCTTTGGATTTGTATTCGCCTATGACTTGAAAGGCTTCCGGCAAAAAATGAATCCCCTGACGTAGGATGTCTTGTTTGACGATGGCTTCCATAGGTAAGTCTTTGTAAGCTCTTTCCATTTCTTCCAAGAGGGCGATCGTAGAGGGGGGGCGTTTTTCGAGTGTGGCAACATCAACCATAATTTCTGTATCCTTTCCCGGGCGAATTAAGACAAAGATTATTTTCCTGGGAAAATGATCCATTCAAAGGTAAATTTTTCAGTCTTATCCCTAGAAAATCGAAATTTGAATTGCCAAAGTGCAAATAAACATAGAATTTTGCCTGTTACTCGGAAATTTTTTTCCTAAATGCAAAAAAAAAGCAAAACCGGAGAGAAAAAAATACCGGTCAGTTTGTTTTACTAAGTAGCAAAGTTGAATTTCACTAAGGGATAGGAAGACATGAAAGCATCGAAATTAGCCATTACCAGCGCTCTGATCGCAGTTCTTGGACTTGCAGTTTGCAAGAAACCAGAGACCGACGTGAGCGAATCGTCTAAGAAATCAAATGAACTTGCCGCAGTCGTGGTATTCGCAGTAGGGGATTCTAAAATCCAACACGCAGACCAAACTGAGGAAAAAGCTCAATTGGGAACTTCTCTCAAAGCTGGCGACAATGTTGTCACAGGGGATAATGGAAAGGTGGACGTTCAGTTCCCTGATGGATCGAGCATTCGTATCTCTCCTAAATCCGTAATTGATTTCAGCAAACTTTCACAAAACAACGCAGGAACCACAGACACTCAAATCTCTCTGGTATCCGGAAAAGTTTTCGCAAAAGTTAACAAAGCTAAGAAAGAAGACAACTTTACTGTTGTTACACCGACTGCGATTGCGGGTGTTCGTGGAACATCATTCATCGTTGAGTCCGGAAACGGTAAGCCTTCTCAAGTAAAAGTTGTGGATGGAGCGGTTGCATTCGCACCGAGAGTTCCTGCTCTTGAAAAACTTTCCGCAGAAGAGATCAACGGAAACGCTGACCTTAAAAAACTGCAAGAATCCATTGCAAGTGTAGAAGTTGTACTTGAAAAGAACCAAGGGTCTACTCTTTCCAAAAAATCAGAAGAATTGTCTAAGATTGAAAAAGTGGAATCACTTGATCTAAACAAAGCTTTGAAAACTGTTGAGAAAGAAAAACCGGTTGTTGCTTCTGCAAACTTAACTAAAAACGAAGAACAAGAAATCAAAACTATCGTTACAGTTGATAAAGAAACTGCTGATCAAATCGTTAAGTTGAACGAAAGCGCTCAAACTGACAAATTAGATGAGATCAAAAAACAAGAAAACGATAAACAAAGACAAGCACTTGAAAACGAAGTAGCTAAGAAACAAGAAGCTGAGAAGAAAAAATTCGAACAAACTCTTGCTTCCGAGCCAAAAGAATTCAAATCTAAAAAAGACATTGTTAACTACTACGAAAGAATCGAAAAGATCGTGTTAGTGGACGGAAAAACTGTAATCGGAGCGATCATCAACCAAGAAAACGGTCAATTGATTGTTCATACAGAGAATGGAATCAAGAGAATTGACATGGACAACGTAGAAGAAGTAGTCTACGACCTCCAACAAAAATCTAAATTCTAATTCTTTTCCCCCTTACGTAGAAGAGAAGCCTGGGTTTTCCCAGGCTTTTTTTATGCCCGGATCATTTCCGAGAAGTCCTTATATTAAAAATTCGATTTAACGGGATTGGAATTCATTCCAAAGAATTCGTATCGTGTTGATCAGTGGTGTGGCTTCGATCACAAGTAGATTGGATTTGTATTTGAGAAGTAGTGTACTTTTTCCGAATCGATCCGTTTCCCCCCATTCTACTTCCATATCGGGAATCTTTTGCATCCCGGAAAGAATGATTTGTTTCACTTCAAAGTCGGATAGTTTGTCTTGGATTTTGCTTAGGTCGTACAGTGTGGATAGAAAGAATGTTTTTGCGATTTCTTCCTGCCATTCGGCGAGTCCCTGATCCATACCCCAAGTTTCGGTCAGGTTTCGGATTTCCTTAAATGGAGGTTTCCGGGTTAGATATCTAACCGGTCATCTCCGAAACAGCTGCGAATTCATCC
Source organism: Leptospira kobayashii (assembly GCF_003114835.2). NCBI lineage: Bacteria > Pseudomonadati > Spirochaetota > Leptospiria > Leptospirales > Leptospiraceae > Leptospira > Leptospira kobayashii. The sequence continues at coordinate 1,639,893 of NZ_AP025028.1, forward strand.
GCATGGTAGGAAGAACGAACCAAAGGACTGGAAGCTACCGTTTTGAATCCAAGCTTGTAGGCAAAGGACTTCCAGAAAGCAAATACATCCGGGTGAACGTATTCCTGGACAGGGTAATGGGTGGGGCTTGGTTGCAAATACTGTCCTATGGTGAGCATTCTCACACCATTTGCATACAGATCTTCCAGGCATGATTCCACGTTTTCCTTGGTTTCTCCGAGTCCCAAAATAAGTCCGCTTTTGGTAAGAAATCCATGTTCGGATATATCCTTTAGAACTTCCAAGGAACGAAGGTAATTTTTCTGAGGAGCGATTTTGGGAAACAGCTCTTTCACAGTTTCTATGTTGTGGTTGATGATATTCGGTTTCGCGGAATAGAGAATGTCCAAAGATTCCCTTTTTGCCTTAAAATCGGGGATTAATACTTCGATAGAACAATTCGGTTTGCGTTTTTTGATTTCCAAAATGGTTCGGGCAAAGTGTTCGGAACCTCCGTCTTTCAAATCATCCCGGTTGACTGCGGTAAGTACCACATGATTCAATTCCAATTCTGCAACTGACTCTGCGACCCGAATCGGCTCTTCCGAGTCCAACGGCATTGGTTTCCCGAAAGCGACGTCACAGTACTGGCAACGTCTGGTGCAGATATCACCGGAAAGCATATAAGTGGCTGTTTTGCGGCTCCAACAATGGTTTAGGTTGGGGCAAGAAGCGGACTCGCAGACTGTATTGAGTTTTTTGGAGGATACTTCTCCGCGCACTTTGGAAACAGGATCGTTTTCCGTTGGGAACGAAATTTTCACCTTCATCCATTCCGGATGGACCGGAACCGGATTTAATTCCTTTGTACGGGGCTTTTTTTTAAGCGGGTTCATCTCTCGATTAGACTTTTTCTGTGGGGTAGTGTTTGTAAAATGGAAAAAGATGAGAATCAATCAATTTCTAGCTCGTTCCGGTGTAGGCGCAAGGCGCAAAGTAGAGGAAATCATTTTGGCGGGCAGAGTCAAAGTGAACGGAAAAACACTTACCGATCTCTCATACCGGGTGGATTTGGAAAAGGATCAGGTTTTGGTGGATGGAAAAACGGTACGAATCGATGAAGAAGGCGACTTACCGAAGATCATCGCATTCAACAAACCTGTGGGTTTTCTATCTTCCCATGAAGATAAGTTTCATGAGAAAACCATCTTTGATTTATTGCCGAAAGAATTTCACAAATACAATTATGCGGGACGTTTGGACTTGGATTCCAGGGGGCTTTTGATTTTATCTTCCGACGGAGACTTTATTCAAAGAGTCACTCATCCAAGTAATAAGATTGAAAAAGAATATATAGTCACTTTGCAAAAAAAAGTGGATTGGAAACGAATTGCCGAAGAACTAAGGTTAGGTGTTCGTGAGGGCGGGGAAACTTTGAGAGCATTTCAGGTAACCGCTGCAGGTCTTGAGATGGACAAAGATCCGGACAATACGAATCATCTGCGGGTGATTCTGAAAGAAGGAAAAAAAAGACAAATCCGACGTATGTTTCATGCCAAAGATCTGAGCGTTATTGATTTATTCAGGGTGAGAGTGGGTGGGCTTTCTTTGGAAAAAAAGAAACTGGAAGAGGGGAAGTTTATTTCCGTCACAGAGAAGGAAATTTTAGGAAAGTAAAATCCTTGAATCCGTGGATTGAGAATTAAAATTTAATAGATAGGGAGAATTTTTTTGTTATCACGTCCTTTTTTAATTTATCCGGTTGTTCTTTTTTTTGCCGTACTAGTCATTGATAAAATTTTTCTACTGCCGGTTTTCCATGGAGAGTTTTTGCAAGCTGGCAATTCCGTTTTTTACCACCAAAGACGTGTTTTAGCGGAAAGATTGATTCATGATCCTAAAATCAAAGAAACCAAATTGGCTGTGGTGTTCGGAGATTCCCGTTCCTACCCCTATTCCGAAATGGGAATTCCCAAAGAAAAACAAAAAGATTGGTCATTGTACAATTTCAGCGGACCGCAAGCGATCCCTATGTATTCCTATTTTTGGTTGGATGAGCTTTTGAAAAAAGGAGTGAAGCCGGATTTTGTGATTTTGTCTTTGAGTCCGGAAGCATTTGACGATTCCAAAGGTCTTGTCAATTCCCCCTTTCTCCGCCTAGCATGTGATAAAGAATGTAGGGAATTTGTATGGAAGGACGTTCCTTGGAAAGACCGATATGAACATTGGTTGGATCAGGTGTTTACCATTCGTGCCATCGAGCCGAATATGGGGCTTTTTATCTCACGGCTCAAGTCCGGCAGACTGAAAGAATACAAGGCATTTTATAATAAGGAATTCCAACTGATCAATTATACAAAAGGCGATTACCTGATGTACGCCACTACCGCCAACCCGACGGAAAAATTGGAAAAAGATGCGGTTCGAATCAGCGCTATTTATATGAGATCCTTCCAAATGGGCAAGTCCCAGCTTCCTTACGTGAAGGCCTTTTTGGAATTAACTCGGGCAAATCAAATCAAAACGCTTGTGGTTTGGCCGAAAGTATACGGAAAATACTTCAAAGAATACGAAAAATATAATATAAAGAATGTTTGGTGGTCGCAAGTTGCGGAACTCTCCAAATCTTACGATGCAATCCCTTATGATATGAATGAGGAAAGCAAATGCGATTTGTTCAACGATGCTTCTCATCAATCCGTATTCTGTTTTGTGGACCAGATGAAGGATATTTGGGAAAGATATGCTGATCCGGTGAGTCGTTAGATAGACATAAAAGTTATTTCAGGACAGTCTCTTTACTTAACTTTTCTCTATATTCCATAGGAGTGAATCCCGTGGCTTTTCTGAATATCGAATTGAAGGATGATTTTGAATTGAAACCGGAATCGAAAGCGATTCGTAAAATATTATAATCGTTAAAGTTCGGGTCTTGGAATCTTGCTATCACTTCGTCGACACGATAGTCATTGATAAACATAAAAAAGTTTTTGGAAAGTCCTACATTCAAACATTGGCTTAAGTGATTTACGCTGATGCTCATCGCTTTCGCGATTCCTTCCACATCCAATTCATTTTGCAAATACGGTTTTTCTTTTCGCATATATTCCAAAAGTGAAGTGATGATCTCTTCCATTTTTTCAGTGGAAAGTCCTGATTTTGCGTATTTTTCCTTTTTTTCCGAAGGAGGGGGAGAGATCTCTTGCGATGGAAAACTTGTATTTTGTCTTAATAGAAAATAACTCAATAGATAAAGGTAACCTACTATGATGGAACCGTTGATTTTATGAGAAATGGATTCCGGATGATAGACATTGGAATAAACGAGTAAGCCGGATTGTAGATTTAAGAAAAAGAAAAACAAGATCGTTAATTTTGTAAGCCAACTGACTGTAATTTCAATGGATTCGTAGGAATAATGGTCATACACCGTTTCCCTATGTTTTTTTAATAGTTTGAGAGCTAAGAAAGTATATATGGAGAGAGAGACAAGGGAAGGGACTGCAAAATACAGGGTTAAAAATAATGTGTTCCTGTTTGTGGAAGAAAAATCATCAATGCGGAAAGATTCGAAAGACAGACTAGGAACCACCGAAGTGAAAATAACAATCAATAAGGGAATAAAATGAAATAAATCCTTAGATTTGAATTTTGTTTCTCCCCTTACTAATATTCTGACATATAAATAAAGGCAAGGCCCGTATGCCAGGGGATAATGCAGGAATCTTAGAAAGAATATATCCGAATCCGGACCATAAGCAATATGCAGGCTTCGACGAACACAGGCGAGACAGATAAAAATAATCCAAACAGCCGCTATATAATCGTAAAGTTTTGGCTTTTTCTTAGTGAATAACATCACTAAGAAAAATAGAGTATGGAAAATGCTGATAGGAAGCAGAGGGGGAAACTGAGAAGGAATCAGCATATTTTCCTCTACATTCTTCCTGTTAAAACAGTTTGATTCTAAAAAACTACCAAGTCAGTTTTTTAGCGTCTTCCACGAATTTTGCAAGTCCACTGTCGGTTAACGGATGTTTGAATAACATTTCGAATACGCTGTAGGGTAAGGTAACGCAGTCAGCCCCACGCAAAGCAACTTCTTTGAAATGAATCGGATGTCTGACGGATGCTGCAAGGATTTGCGTATCAATTCCGTAATTGTCGTAAATATCTCTGATCTCAGTGATGAGTTCCAATCCGTCGTATCCGATATCATCCAATCTTCCTACAAACGGAGAAATAAAAGTAGCGCCTGCTTTTGCTGCAAGTAGAGCCTGGTTTGCAGTGAAACAAAGAGTAACGTTTGTAGCGATCCCTCTTTTTGTAAATTCCACAACTGCTTTGATTCCTTCCGGAATCAAAGGTACTTTTACCACGATGTTTTTTGCGATCGCAGCGAGCTCCAATCCTTCTTTGATCATAGTAGGGGCATCCGTAGCAAGAACTTCGGCACTGACCGGACCTTCTACAATACTTGTGATCTCTTTGATAACTTCAGTGAATTTGCGACCGGATTTTGCAATGATGGAGGGGTTTGTTGTAATTCCATCCAAAAGGCCCAGCTCGTGAACCTTTTTGATTTCGTCAATATTGGCTGTGTCTAAAAATAAATTCATATTGCCTCGGTGGAGATTTTGCTCTCACTAAGGCAAGGTACTTATGGGATTAAATCCCGCAAGGTTTTTGTTTCCTGTACGCTAAAGAAATCTTTGTAATCCTTCGCTATAATGTCTCGGATATTTGCGGAGAAATAGTCAATACGTCTTGTATACGGGTTTTTTTTGTATCCTTCCCTCCACTGAACCGCAAAACCACCGATTGGCGGACTTGATCTGCGATCCACCAATTCCCAAATCGCCGCGCCGGAAACTTTATCATCTCCTATGCTATCTTTTCTGGGTTTTCCGTATTTTGTTTCCAATTTTGCTTTGATCTTTTCGGAAGGAACCAGGTTGAAAGTTGCTCCTACGGAGAATAAGATTCCTGCTTCTCTGTATTCTGTTTGGCCGTCAATGCTCGGATCGGATTCCCTTCTGTTGTCTTTGGGTCGGACTTCTCTGAGTAGTTCCGGGGTTTTATAAAACCGGTAGAGATAAAAAATTCCGTTCCTTTTGATCAGAAGTTTTTCATCTTTCTTTTCGTTTATGATTTCGATTTGTTCTTTGGATTCCGGGTTAGTCGCCATGGATAGAAATTTTTCCCGGATGGATTCGAACGTCATTCCCCAGGAGGCTTCTGCAAAACCGTCAATACTCGCAACAGTTTGGTCGGTGCCTTGTGCCCATAACAAACTAGGAAGCAATACAATCAGAAAGAGAAAATTATGCGACTTCTTCATACGGAAATTATCGGCTAAAAAAATAAATTTAGAAAGCCCATTATTTCGGATCTTCGAAGTCATCCAGGCTCGGGGCATCGTCCCCCAGACCTCCGTCGAAGTCGTCCCAATCGGTATTTTGATTTGATTTCGGGGCGGATTTTGTTCGGGAGTGGCCTTCCTCATCCGCGAAATCGTTCCGGTAGTCTTCAAATTCATTGTAATCGCTACCTCCCCAATCTTCCGTATATCTTGGCTCAGGGCCGATGGAAACGGAAAAGAATTTGCGGTGATTCCAGTAGGAAAGCAAAGGCCAAAGGATGAGAATCCCAGTGATCAGTACAAATAGAAAAAAGAATTCGTGGTAGAGTCCCCAAATGGAGAGGTTTGCCGCCAAGGTTCCCAGGCCGAGTCCGGAGAGGACGGAACGTCCGTTGTCAGTGATTATTTTTCCGAATCCGATTTGCCCGAACCCTTCCTTGAAAAAGGGAAACCCGAACAAAAATCCGAAAAACAAAATGGGTGCATGGAAAAAATAATTTCCGAAGGAACTGGTGTAATGCGGGGAACCGATGATTCCTCCTAGTAGGGACCAAAACCATGCGAAAAGGGCAAAAAACAAAAACAGGGAGGCTCCTATCGCCAGATTTCCTCCCGATTCAAATAAGGAAATCACTGACTGCAAAGCGGATTCCCATGGTTTTGTAATTTCATCTCTATGATAATTTTCCTTTGCATTAAAAAACAAAAGATCCGAGTAATAGCTCAGAACGCCCGTTAGTATAATGGATAAAGCCAGGAAAATGAAAAAGAGAAAAAATTCCATACTTAGTGTCTGAAATGCCTCATACCGGTAAATACCATAATGAGACCGTGTTCGTCTGCGGCCTGAATCACTTCTTCGTCTTTGATGGAACCGCCCGGTTGGATGATCGCTTTGGCGCCGACTTTTGCTATGGCATCGATTCCGTCCCGGAATGGAAAAAATGCGTCGCTTCCCACATAAGATCCTACGACCGATAGACCGACCTTTTGCGCTTTCACAGCACCTAACTCAACAGAGTCGACTCTGGACATTTGTCCCGCGCCTATTCCTAAAGTTGAATTTTGATCCGTATAAACGATCGCATTCGATTTGATGAATTTTACACAGTTCCAAGCGAACATCAATCCTTCCAAGTCGTCATCGGTAGGTTTCTTTTTGGAAACAACCTTTAACTTGTCTTTGGTGATCAAATCATAGTCTCTGTTTTGTATAAGAAGTCCGTGGTGGAGGGAACGAAGATCCAGTTCATCCAAAGCTTCGTCGAATTTTGCAATGGGAATAAGACGGATATTCGGTTTTTTACTGAAAATCTCCAATGCTTCCGGAGAAAATCCTTCTGCGATCACTCCTTCCACAAAGTTCTTGGTGATTTCTTCCGCAGCGTCCTTTTCCACTTTTCCGTGGATTCCTATGATGCCTCCGAAAGCGGAAATCGGATCTGTTTTGCGGGCAAGTTCGAAGGATTCCAAAACCGTATCTCCGAAAGCGATACCGCAAGGATTCAAATGTTTTACAATCGATACCGCGTTTTGGGGAAGTAAGGATGCCACATGGAATGCCGCATCGAAATCCAACATATTATTGAAGGAAAGTTCTTTTCCCTGGAGAGCTTCAAATTGCGATTTTGAGAAAATCGGTTCGTAGAAAGCGGCATCCTGGTGAGGGTTTTCACCATAACGTAACTTTTGTTTTTTGGTGAATGCAAAAGAAATTTTGTCAGGATATTTGATATCCAGTTTTTTATTGAAGTAAGTTGAGATGGCGGTATCGTAACTTGCTGTTTCCGCAAAAACTTTGGCGGCATATTGAAATGCGGTTTCTTTTGAAATTTTGCCTTGGTTCTTTTTCCATTCTTCCGTAAAAGGTGCATAGTCTTTCGGATCGGTAAGTACCACAACGTTTTTGTGGTTTTTCGCCGCCGAACGAAGCATAGACGGTCCACCTATATCTATGTTTTCGATTGCATCTTCCAAACTACAGTCCGGTTTTTGAACTGTTTTTACAAAAGGATAGAGGTTGACTATGACGAGCTCAATAGGGGAAATCTGATTTTCCTTCATTTGTTTCACATGGTCGGGGTTCGTCGTATCGCCTAATAATCCACCGTGGATCTTCGGATGAAGAGTTTTCACCCGTCCGTGAAGGATTTCCGGAAATCCGGTAAAGTCGTCTACCTTTCTCACAGGAATTCCTGCTTTGGAAAGTGCGTCGTATGTTCCGCCTGTGGAGAGAATTTCCACTCCGTTCCCGCTTAAGAAGGAACAAATTTCCGTGATTCCCGATTTGTCAGACACAGAAACTAAAGCTCTTTTGATTTCGATCATTTTAGTATTTCTACCTTTCTTCCGTTGATTCTAAGTTTGTTTTCGCAAAATAATTGTATGGCGAGAGGAAGGATTTTATGTTCCTCTTTCAATATGGCGAGGGAAAGTTCTTTTTCTCCCCAAGATGATCCTATCTCTACTGATCTTTGTAAAATGACGGGACCCGTGTCCACTCCTTCCTCTACAAAATGTACTGTGCAACCTGAAATTTTCGCTCCGTAGTCGATTGCCTGTTTTTGGGAATCAAGTCCCGGAAAGGAAGGAAGTAGGGAAGGATGAATGTTGATGATTTTTCCCGGGAAGGAATTTACGAATTCAGGTTTTAAAATGCGCATATACCCGCAGGCGACGATCAAATCTGGAGATAGATCCTGCACTTTCTTCAAAAGATCTTTGTGATAATCTTTTTTGTCTTTGTAATCGGCATAGGGAAGAGTATAGGAAGGGATTTGAAAGCTCTGGGCTAGATCCAGTGCCTTTGCTTGGGGGTTGTCCGTAACGAGGCCCAGAATGGCAACCGGAGCCTTTTTTTTGCGAATGGCTTTGACCGCATTTTCAAAGTTGGAACCCCGGCCGGAAGCTAGAAACAAGACCTTTTTCTCTTTTTTTCTAAATCCGGTTGCCAGCACTTTTATCATGAGATAATCTAAGAATATTCCTTTGGAGCATTAAGCAAGTATCCTTTTTGGTCGATGGAATATTCAGGAGAAAAAAATGTCGCTTGCGAGAAAGACCGGTGCCTATTCTGGATACAATGAGTACAAAGCGAACGAGATATCGACTGTCAGTCAGATCAAGCTGATTGTGATGCTCTTTGACGGAGCCATTCGATTTTTGGGCATTGCAATGGATAATATGAATCCACGCAAATATGATGTGGTAAACAATCATATCATCAAAGCCCAAGACATTATCACCGAATTATTATTATCTTTAAATATGGAAGAGGGTAAGGAAGTCGCGAACGGTCTTTTGTCTCTGTATATTTACCTCAAAAAACGTCTGTTAGAGGCAAATATGAAAAAGGACAAACAAATCGTCGAAGAATGTATTAAAATTCTGACCGAATTGAAAACATCCTGGGAAGAGTTGGAAAAAAAAGAAGGCACTTCTCCGCAAAGCCCTGCAGTCAGACCTACTGGGATTTCCATTACCGGCTAATTGGTTTATAACAAGGACTTTGTTATTATGAGCAGGAAGGCATCCGATATTTCATTCTACGAAAAAAAATACAAGCTTCTCAGTTTGCTTTTCAGCAATCTCCAGGAAGAAGAAAAACTTCTTTCCTACGGGGATTCAGATTCAGCCGTTAAGCTTGAGTTCAAAAACGAATCCATTATCAGGAAACTGGAGACTTTGGATAGGGAAGCATATGAAATAGGTGATTCCCATCCTTCCTCCGAAGAAGAAATCGAATTTGCGGAAAAAGTTTTTCATCTCCTTGATGAAGCTAGAGACGCGCAGTTGAGAGTACAAAATCTTTTGGAAAAGGAAATGAATTCCGCCAAAAAAGAACTCTGGGAATTTCGGGTAAAAAGAAAGCTAAAGAGTCATTTTTTACAAAACTCCGGGCTTTCATGGACAAAGAATTACTGTTAGATGAGGCTCTTTCCTTTTTAGGACTGAATCATTTTTCCACTGAAGACGATTTAAAAGCGAGCTACCATAGGCTTGCCAAAAAATACCATCCCGATACGGGGGAGTTTACTTCCGAAATCTTATTTCAGGAACTCCAAAAGAATTACGAGTATCTGAAAAAGTATTTCGAATCGAACAAAAGTTTCGAATCTTTTGCCTCGGGAAAAAAAGAAGAAGCAACTCGTGCTGAAAGATCAAATCCGGTTCCATCCGATCCTATTTTTATAGTTTATAAAAAAGCGAAAGAAGAAGAAACAAAAGCGATTCTGAATTATTTTGAAAAAACAAAACTCTCCCCTTTGAATTTGGATGAGGCGAAAAACAATGCTCTCGCACAATTGCGTAGTAAACTCGATCCTGTTTGTAGAATCTATCTAGATATCGCGAAAAATCATCCGAATAGCATCTGGGCAAACGATTCCAAATCTTCTTTGGATCGGCTCAGCGTTTGGTGGAAACAGGGTCCATCTTAATAAAATCTTAATACACTATCTCCCTTTCTTAATTTATCTTCCGTTGACTTGAATCCCATTTTATAGGAAAATTTCAGGTATGAATGATATTTCATACTTGTTTGTCTTTTTCACTCTGCTACTTTTGGCGGCCCCCTTCACGGGATACTACATGGCCTGGATTCTGGAAGCAAAGTCTCTTCCTACTGAAAAAACGGTCTTTCGTTATTTGGGTTTGGAAAATCCGAAGGGCCAGGAACCGAAAGAGTATTTGAAAAGTTTGATCGTATTTCATCTGATAGGTGGGGTATTGTTGTTTTTGATTTTGAGTTTTCAAGACAAATTGCCTTTTAATTCGCTTAAGCTTTCGGGAATGGATTGGGATCTTGCGTTGAATACCGCCATCTCATTTATTACAAATACGAATTGGCAGGCTTACTCCGGAGAGTCCCAGTTGAGTTATTTTTCGCAAGCCGTTGGCCTGACTCCCCAGAATTTTGTAAGTGCGGGAGTAGGTATCGCCGTATTGGCATTTGCAGGAAGAGCCATTGCCAGCACCACAAAACAAGAGTTTGGTAATTTTTGGCAAGACTTGTATCGTTCCGTATTTTTTATACTGCTTCCTTTGAGTTTTATTTTGGCAATTCTGCTTTTGAGCCAAGGAGTGGTTCAATCTTTTGCGGATACCATTCAAACCTCGGGCTTTGACGGCAATCCCGTATTCATTCCGTTAGGCCCTGTCGCTTCTCAAGTGTCCATCAAACAATTGGGAACAAACGGGGGAGGATTTTTCGGAGTCAATAGCGCCCATCCCTTTGAAAACCCGACACCTATTTCCAATTTTCTAGAGCTGTTTTCGATCTTATTCCTTCCTGCGGCTTCTGTGTTTTTATATGGAAAAGCAGTAGGGTCTTTTCGTCATGCTTGGGTTGTATTCTTCGTGATGCTCGCTTTGATACTCTTGGGTTGGGCGGTAGTCTATATCTCCGAAATCGGTTCTGTCGGATATTGGGAAGGAAAAGAAACCAGATTTAGTCTCGCCGAATCGAGTTTATGGTTGTCGGCAACAAGTGCTGCTTCCAACGGATCCGTCAATTCCATGCATGATAGTTATTCTCCGTTAGCTGGCGGGGTGGCGCTTTTTCAGATTATGATCGGTGAAGTGATATTCGGCGGAGTGGGGGCCGGTATGTACGGAATGTTACTGTTTTTGGTATTGACCGTATTTTTATCAGGACTAATGACCGGTAGGACACCAGAATATTTGGGAAAAAAAATAGAAAGTTATGATATTAAATGCGTGTTAGTCGGGATATTGTCTCCAACCGTTTGTATTCTGATCGGATCGGCTGTCACTTTGATGATCGATTCCGGTTATAGCGCAAAAGGACCCCATGCATTGTCCCAGGTATTGTATGCATTTTCTTCAGCTTCGGGAAACAACGGTTCCGCTTTTGCAGGTTTCGGTGCGGATACGGTTTGGGGGAATTTAGCTTTGGGGTTTTGTATGTTAGTCGGTCGATTTTCCGTGATTGCTTCGGTCATTTTGCTTACCGGGAATATGGGCGCGAAAAAGACTACAGAAAAGGGACTTGGAAGCTTTAGAACGGATTCTTTATTGTTCGGAGGACTTCTTTTGAGCGTGATTCTGATTGTTGCCGGATTGTCTTTTTTTCCAGTCCTTTCGCTCGGACCGATACTCGAACAAATCTTACTCTCCAATGGGAAATTATTTTAAAGGGAATTTATGGAAAAATCAGGATTATTCATTTCTAAAGAATTATTCGTTCAGTCCCTAATGGGCTCTTTTGCGAAGCTTTCTCCGGGAAAAGCGTTTTTAAATCCCGTCATGGCCTCTGTTTGGGTTGGGACCGTATTGTTATCGTTACAGATCATGTATCATTTCTTTTTGGGGCGATATGTTCAATTTGACGTTACCATATTGCTCTGGTTAATCTTGACCTTGATCTTTGCTAATTTTGCGGAAGCGCTTGCGGAAGGAAGAGGAAAAGCTAGAGCGGATAGTCTGAAGAAAACAAGATCTTCCAGTTTTGCAAAAAAAGCCAAATCGGAAAATGATAAAGAGTTCACAATTGTAAACTCATCCGAGTTGAAGATAGGTGATTTGGTTTATGTTGAGGCGGGAGAGATGATCCCCGGAGACGGAGATGTGGTCATAGGTATTGCCAGCGTGGATGAATCAGCGATTACGGGGGAGTCGGCTCCTGTGATTCGGGAAAGTGGTGGTGATAGATCCGCTGTAACAGGAGGGACTAAAGTTTTATCAGATTTTCTCTATATCAAAATTACTGCAAATCCCGGAGAAAGTTTTTTGGATAAGATGATTTCTCTCATCGAAGGGGCTTCCCGAAATAAAACACCTAACGAAATTGCTTTGGGAATTTTGCTTACTTCTTTGACATTGTTATTCGGACTGGCAGTAATCACTCTGGTTCCTATTGCCGATTTTGTTTCGAAAGAAACAGGTTACAGTTGGAATTTAAGTTTTTCCATCTGGCTTTCTTTGTTTGTCTGCTTGATTCCGACGACGATAGCGGCTCTACTCAGTGCCATTGGAATTTCGGGAATGGAAAGACTCATCCGTTACAATGTTGTGGCCAAAAGCGGTAAAGCTGTGGAGGCAGCAGGAGATATCAACGTATTGTTATTGGATAAAACCGGAACGATCACTCTGGGAAACCGTGAGGCAAGAGCATTTTATGCGGCACCCGGTATCAAGGAAGAGGATCTGGCTGATGCTTCTCAGTTGTCTTCCCTATCGGATGAAACACCGGAAGGCAGATCGATTGTCATTCTCGCAAAACAGAAATTTGCTATCAGAGAGAGAAATTTACAGGACTTAATCGTTCGCTGGATTCCTTTTAGTGCGACTACCAGAATGAGCGGAGTGGAAATTTATAGTGATGGGAAATTAACAAAAAATATACGAAAAGGTTCCATAGATTCCATTCGAAAATTTGTAGAATCGCAGGATGGAATGATCCCTAATGAAGTGAGTGAGATATCCGAGGAGGTGGCTCGAAAGGGCTCGACTCCTATTCTGGTAGCCGATGGTAAAACCATACTAGGGTTAGTTGAACTAAAAGATATAGTCAAAGGCGGACTGAAAGAAAGATTTACATACATGAGAAGGATGGGGATTCGAACGGTGATGATCACCGGGGATAATCCGTTGACGGCGGCGGCGATAGCCGCCGAGGCAGGTGTGGATGATTTTATTGCAGAAGCGACTCCTGAACGGAAATTGGAAAGGATTCGAGAGGAACAAGCCAAAGGATATCTTGTGGCAATGATCGGAGATGGAACGAATGATGCTCCCGCGCTAGCTCAATCCGATGTAGGCGTTGCTATGAATACAGGAACCCAAACCGCTAGAGAAGCCGGCAATATGATTGATCTAGACAGTAACCCGAGTAAGTTGATTGAAATTGTTGAAATAGGAAAACAACTATTGATGACCCGAGGGGCATTGACCACATTTAGTATCGCCAATGACGTTGCAAAATATTTCGCAATCCTGCCCGCTTTGTTTACTCCCTTGTCACCTCTGAACATTATGAAACTATCTTCTCCCGAGAATGCGATTTTGTCCGCAGTGATATTCAATGCTTTGATCATTCCTGCTTTAATTCCATTGGCTTTAAAAGGTGTGAAATATGAACCGAAATCCGCCGATTCCGCTTTGGCTAGAAATGTTTTTCTATATGGCGGAGGAGGCATTGTTCTGCCATTTTTAGGAATTAAGCTGATTGATTTGATTTTAACAGGAGTATTTTAATGAGCCGTATCAATACGCAAAATGATTTGGGGATTGCAATTCGTTTTATTATAATTTCCATTTTGATTTTAGGATTTGTTTATCCCTTGTCTGTGACTCTGATTGGTTCGAAAATTTTTCCGGACTTATCGAATGGAAGTCTGATTAAAAATAAAGAGGGCGAAATAAAAGGTTCTTATCTGTTGGCACAAAAACATCAGACAGGTATTTATTTCATTTCCCGGCCTAGTGCAGGAGATTATTCGACTCTACCGTCTCTTGCTTCCCAGTTGGCACCTTCCAGTTTGGATTTACACAAAAAAGTGGAGGAGAGAAAATCGGATCTTGGTTTGAAAGGAATTGATTGGAATCGGTGCCAGGAACTTTTGTATGAGTCAGGGAGCGGGCTTGATCCTCATATCACTCTCGATTGTGCCAAAGCACAGGTTGCTTATATTGCAAAAAATAGGAATATACCGACAGACAATCTCGATCTTGCAATTGATCGAATGAAAGAGAGTCCCATTTTCGGAATCCTAGGTAGGGAAAGAATCAATGTTATGTTACTCAATCTTCGTTTAGAAAGCTTGTGAAGGATCGAATGAAAACCCCGGAAGAATATTTGGTTTTAGCCAAACAGGATGCAAAAAACACATCGGGAAAGTTGAAGGTTTTTTTCGGAATGTCTCCCGGCGTAGGTAAAACCTATGCTATGTTAAAGGAAGCGCAAAGAATGAGAGAGGAAGGAAAATCCGTTCTCGTTGGAATTGTTGAAACCCATGGCCGGTTTGAAACGGAACAGTTATTGGACGGACTTGAAATTCTTCCTTTGAAAAAGATTCATTATCGCGACAAGGAATGGGATGAATTGGATACTGAAACGATATTGAAGCGAAAGCCTGAATTTGTTTTGGTAGATGAGCTTGCACACACAAATATTCCCGGTTCCTTACACAAAAAAAGATATCAAGACGTTTTTGAAATCCTTGAAGCAGGGATTCATGTTTTGACGACCGTAAATGTACAACACTTGGAAAGTCAGGTGAATTTAGTTGAAAAAACACTTTTGTCGCCCGTAAAGGAAACAATTCCCGATTCTATTTTGCAAAGAGCAGACGAACTCGTATTAATTGATATTATTCCTGATGAATTATTAAAAAGACTGAAGGATGGAAAAGTTTATCTTCCTGAAAAAATCGAATGGGCGAAGGAAAATTTCTTCAAAGAAGAAAATTTGACCTACCTTCGGGAATTGTCTTTGAATTACACGGCTCGTTTCGTGGAGAAGAGATTGCCTCAAGGGAAAGAGAGCCTGCTCGTTGCCATCTCCGCAAGTCCCAGTTCCAAATCTTTGCTTCGACAAGCGAAAAGACTGGCAATCGAAAGGAATAGTGAATTGGTTGCGATTTTTACGGAAGCGGAGGATGGACTTAGTCCGGAGGAGAAAAAAGAAATACGTTCCCATATCAATCTGGCTAAAGAATTGGGAGCTGAAGTGGTTCATTCGTATGAGTCCGATCCCGTTATCGGGATTGTGAATGTTGCGAGAGAAAAGAGAATTAATCGGATTATGATCGGGAGAAATACAGATTTTTACCGGTTCTCTTTTTTTAAGAAATCCGTTCCTAACCGCTTGATCGGATTGTTGCAAGATGTGGAAATTATAGTTGTACCTATCGAAAGAAAAGCGGGAAAGAAGATCAGCCTTTGGAAATTGCTGATTCCTTCTTCGAGTGTTAGAAGTTATCTAAGCGTTTCCTTACTGGTAGGTGTTCTGACTTTTGCAAATTCATTGGTGTTTCCCTATATAGGTTACTGGCCGATTTCCATTCTATATTTGTTTTTTGTGGCTTTGTCCGGAGTATTCTATACAAGAGGTCCTGTTTTAGTTGCTGCACTTTTGTCGGCATTTTTATGGAATTATTTGTTTATCCCTCCTAGATTTACTTTTTTTATCACTAAACTGGAAGATCTATTGATGTTTTTTATTTTTATCATCATTGCTTTGGTGAACGGAAGTTTGACGGCAAAGTTGAAAAAGAATGAGGTTAAATTAAGATCCAGAGAGGAAAAATTATCCATATTATACGAACTGACTGCAACGCTTTCTCAAACTTCCTTGGGTAATGAAATTTTAAAAGTAGGGGATTTGTTTTTTAAAAGACTTTTTCCCTTTCCGGTTCGTATGCATTTATTTCATAATGGAAAGTTGAGTCCTGATATTTCCGATCCTAAAGAATTAGCGGTTGCTTTGTGGGTAATAAAAAATGGAAAGCCGGCCGGTAGATTTACCGATACATTGCCGTTGACAGATAGCAGTTTTTATCCTTTATTATCTCCCGGTGGAACAACCGGTGTTATCACGGTTCAAACTAAGGAAGAGCCTAGTTTGGAACAGGAAATATTGTTAAACACGATTGCAAATCAGGTTTCCATTGCTTTGGAGAGGGACACTTTATCGGAAGACGCGAGGAAAAATTATCTATTAGTCGAATCTGAAAAACTTTATAATTTGCTATTTAATTCTTTGTCTCACGAATTAAAAACTCCTCTAACGGCTATTAACGGTTCTGCTACTGCTTTAATGGATCCTGAGATTGACGGTAATCAGGAAGCTAGAAGGGCATTGATCGAAGAAATTCAATCCAGTGCATTGATCTTAAATTTGTTACTTGGGAATCTTTTGGACATTAGCAGGATTGAATCTGGCCATCTTGCTTTAAAGAAAGAAAAGATTTATCCGAATGAAATTATTTCCGATGTAATATCTTATTTGGGTTCTTCCAAGGAAGGACATCAAATTATTACGAATGTTGTAAATCCGGAGATCCCTTTGATTTTGGATCGAACTTTCTTTGGCCATGCGATTTTTAATTTGGTTTATAATGCTTGTTTGTATTCTCCCAGAGATTCTAAGATTATGATATCCGTTGAAATGAAAGAAGGGATGTCGGTTTGGAAAGTGGAAGATGAAGGAATGGGACTTCCCGAAGATTCCTCCGTGGTATTTCAGAAATTTTTTCGAGGGGAATCTACAGGAAAGATCGGGACCGGCCTCGGCTTGGCAATTACAAAATCCATTATAGAATTGCATGGAGGTAATATTGTAGCAGAAAATAGAAAAAAAGGTGGAGCTTGTTTTCAGATTGAAGTTCCTTTTCCATTAGATGCATAATTCTCATCTACCCAAATCTGATGTTATCTTGATTGTGGATGATGATACTCGTATCAGAAAAATTCTTCGTATCGCTTTGGAAGCGAAAGGCTATTTCACTTTGGAAGCTGCTTCTAAGAAGGAAGCAATCGAGCTTATCGCTTTGCAATCTCCTAAACTCGTTCTTTTGGATTTGCAATTACCTGATGGATCAGGGGAAGATTTGATAAAAGAGGTCCGGCAATGGACCGAAATTCCTGTGATCGTGCTCTCGGTAATCAATCAAGATGAGGACAA
This sequence comes from Leptospira kobayashii, assembly GCF_003114835.2. Lineage (NCBI taxonomy): Bacteria > Pseudomonadati > Spirochaetota > Leptospiria > Leptospirales > Leptospiraceae > Leptospira > Leptospira kobayashii. The sequence continues at coordinate 1,656,881 of NZ_AP025028.1, forward strand.
AATCCGGCTACTAGACAGCGGAGCGGATGATTATGTTACTAAGCCATTTTCTATGGGAGAATTGCTGGCTCGTATGAGGACGGCTTTGCGTCGTATCCCGGAAGATGAATCTCAATCGCCGTGGCATCACGGAAATCTGAAAATTGATATTACGAACCGTCAAATATTAAAAAATAATAATGTTGTTCGTCTAACACCAACTGAATTTCAGTTATTGGCATTTTTTATCAAAAATTCAGGCAGGGTTTTGACATATGAAATGCTAATTAAAGTTATATGGGGGGATGATGCTCAAAATGAAATGAATTCTTTACGAGTGCATGTCGCACAGTTAAGAAAAAAGATAGAAGATCATCCGGGCGAGCCTCAATGGTTATTTACTGAGCCAGGTATTGGTTATCGATGGAAATAGCTTTTGTAATCGGTTTTTATGAGGAGTTTGTGCAATGTTTGATTTGGATTGTGTAGGTGGGGATCGGTGTTTGGTAGTTTTTTCTTAGGTATTGGTGGGATTCGAGTGACTGGAAAGATGTGGTACTTCTTACAACACCCAACGCACGCATTACCTCCAACCAACCAAGTTCTTCCCATTCCAACATCAACACAAGTAATCTGCTCCTCGAAATCCCTAAAGCTTGTGCCATTATGTCCATTTCCACCAAATCTCTGTCATGTATCCTACAGCTTACTTTTTTCAAAGCTAAGCCGGTATTTTGGTAAGTGCGAGTAACCTTCTTTCGAATCTTAGGTATCAATCCTTGGTAGATAGGAAAGGCAGACCCTTCCAATAGACTCCTTACTAGACCGGAGTAAGAACTACCTCGCCGCCAGCCTGCTTGCCGCCGTTTTAAGATTAATTCTTCGGGAATCAAAAAGGAAGTATTTATATCTTTGATATAACGAAATCGGTAAGTAACAGTTTCGCTATTTTCTTCAGAAAATTCCTTTTTGCTAAACCCTTTGCGTATAAATTCATTAAAATCAATAATTGAATCTTCATCTCTCATAAATAAGGAGGGTCAAGTTTCAATAGATTTGGTCTAATTTTTTGGTTCGGTTTTTAAGTGATTTGAATTTATAAACTCTCTTAATTTGAATGCTTCGTCAACAAACTCAATGGATGTTATTTTTTCCCGGTCGAGAAAAATCAAAGTCACTAGTCCTTTTTTACGAGGAATGGTAGAGCCTATATTTTCTTCACGGATAAGATGGATGGTGTAAGAATAAGATCTCATTTTGGGTAAGGCTACGAATTTAGTGATCAAACCTGGCATTTTATGGATATCGGAAATCAGGACGGATTCTGACTGATTCAATAGAGAATCTCCATCTTTTTCCAAAACACTATGTACGATCTTACTTGCGTCCATATCGGAAACAAAAATTACTTTCTTCGTATTTTGAGCGATAGGTGCTTCTTTTTCAAATTGGTTTGTGAAAATGATTTTAGGAAAAGAATCTCCTTTGCGAAGCCAGTTTTCATCTTCCGCAAAAAGGTCGGCTGTCAGAAAAAGAATCAAAAGAGGAAAGGTCACCAAGGAAAAAATTCTATGATAGGGGATTTGCATTTGTTTAGAATCCGCCAATCGCCAAAAAAATACAAGGTTTTGTCAGCCCCAGTTTTTGCGTTTCACGGCAAAAACTGGACCAACAGGCAACCTTAAAACAGCCTTTTAGCCAAGTCGAAAATCAAATCTAAGGGCTAGGTGTGCCTTCCGTTCCTCCGATCAAACCGAGTGAAATTTCAGGAATCCAGCTTACAAGCATTAGACCTATCAAAAACAAAGCAACGATCGGTGCGACCGATTGAATGACTTTACCCAATGGTTGTTTGAAAATCCCAGATGCAACGAAAAGATTCACTCCGACCGGTGGGGTCAGATATCCGATCTCTAAGTTTACAATCATGATAATTCCAAAATGAACTGGATTGATTCCGTAGTTCACAGCCATCGGTGCAAGGAGCGGAGCTAATACCAAAATCGCACTCATGATGTCCATAAACATCCCTACAATCAAAAGTAAGATATTCACTCCGATGAGAAATGTTACCGGGCTTGAAATCAGTCCCGACATGGTTGCTACTAAGTTTTGTGGAATTTCATTTTCGATCATGAACTTGTTCAAGCTCACTGCCAAAATCAAAATCAGAAATAAAATTCCTAACATCTCGGCACTTTCTGCCATAATCTTTGGAATTTTAGGAATCTCCAATTCTTTGTGAACAAAAACTTCAACCAAGATAGCGTAAAACACGGCTATGGCGGCAGATTCAGTTGCAGTAAAGAAACCTGAATAGATTCCTCCTAAAATAACAGCTGGCATCAAAAGAGCAAGAGTACCTTCTTTCCAAGCAATTTTGATATCCGACCATACCCATTTGCCACGTTTCACTGTCTTGCCCGCCCGGATGATCGAGTAGAGCATCAGTAATGACATCAAAAGAATCCCCGGCCCGATCCCTGCTATAAACAAATCAGTAACGGAAACACCCACCATAATCGCATAAACGATCATAGGGATACTCGGTGGAATGATGATCCCTAAAGTCCCCCCGGAAGCAAGTAGCCCCATGGAGAAGTTCGTCGGATAACCAGCCTTAGTTAAGGATGGGTACATAAGTCCGCCGATTGCAATCAATGTCACAGGGGACGAACCGGAAATCGCTGCAAAAATCCCGCAGGAGAAAACCGCAGCAATGGCAAGTCCACCTGGAATCGGAGCAGTCATTGTTTCCGCAATTCGAATCAAACGACGCGCAATACTTCCATGGGTCATTAAATTTCCTGCGATGATAAAAAGAGGAATCGCAAGTAGAATCTCTTTGTCTCCCGCAAAAAATAAGTCGCCGATTACGCTATTCAACTCTCTGAAAGACTCAAGAGGAGGTTCCGGTAGAAAGTAATAACAATATAAAGTAACGGCACCCATAAGTACAATGAGTGGTTGTCTGAGAAAGATCAGTCCGACGAGTAGTGCAAGAATTCCCCAAGAACCCATTATTTATCCCCCCTAATTTCCGTATCGGAAAGTTTCCACTGTTCTTTTTCAGCGGCTTCCAATGCTTCTGTCGCTTCATTTACATCACTCGGGATAAGTTTTGGAAAGATTGCATAAGCAAGATGACGAAGTCCCATCGAAGTAAATACATAAGGGAAAATCAATTGAACTTTCCATAATGAAATCTCCGTTACAGGGTTAACTTCATCCAATTCTATACTTTCCAAAACATAGATTACGGAAAGAAAGGATAGAAACAGGAAAAATGCGGAAATGGTAAATTGTTCTGCAATTTTTACATAAGGAATCAATTTTTTAGGTAATGCCTTGTCCGCGATTTCAGGGCGAAGATGAGACCCTTTAGCGCTTGCTAACGCAGATCCGAATAAGCCACCCCAAAGCATAAAATAAAGGGAAAGTTTTTGCGCCCAAACAATACCGCCACGACCCAGCCACTCCAAGGTTCCTTGGAGTCCTGAATGGATGGAACCGGTAATGTAAACCGACCAATCCCCTACAATTCCTGCAACGCTCGTATTTGGATATGCATCCAAAATTGCCATAAGCCAGTTGAATACTTTATCAACTGCCTCACGTTTTGCGACATCGGCAATCATTAAGAGAGTGAGTAGGAGAAAACAAATTCCCCCCGCCCACTTCTCGCCGAAGCTAAGATAGTTAAGTATTTTTTCTACGACTTTCATCGAGATTCTCCGCGCCTTGAAGGTTTATATTTTTATTTAGTTACCGCAAGCGGCTTTTGCTTTTTGGATTTTGTCGTAGATTTGTTTTGACTGTCCGCCGATTTTACCAACTACTTGACCAGCTACCGTATTGGCAGTTGCTTTGAAGCTAGCTAGTTCGGACGAACTCGGTTCATACACTTGAACATCCGCTTTTTTCAAAGTAGCAATCATGTTTTTTTCAATGGCACGCACGGCAACTCTCGCACTTGGAGCCAGACCGTTTCCTTCTCCCATCAGAATTTTCTTTTGATCGTCATTCAAAGTATCCCAGAATTTTTTAGAGTAAACGATCGCAGCCGGTTGGTAGATATGGCGGGTCAAACTGAAAAATTTGATCGCAGTTTGCCATTCAGCAGCAAGAGTGAAAAGAGGAGTGTTGTCAAAACCTTCCACAACCCCTGTTTGGAGAGAAGGAAGAACTTCCGGGATAGCAATCGGGATTCCGCTAACACCTAACGCTTTCCAATAAGCAATATGGACAGGTGATTCTTGGATACGGATTTTAACACCTTTCAAATCGTCAGGAGTTTTTACCAGTTTGGATTTTGTTCCGATACTTCTATATCCGTTTTCAGCCCAAGTAACAAAGATTAAACCCTTTGCTTCGAATAATTTTCTGAAATCTTCCTGTAAGTGGTCATCCAAAACACAGTCTGCTTGAGAATAACTGCTGAATAAATAAGGAATTTCAAGTACGTTCAATTCCTTAATCGTATTGGCAAGTGCTCCTGCTGTGAGACCGGCACCTTGCAGTTTACCACGGATCACTTGTTGGAGGATTTCGTTTTCCCCACCCATTTGTCCCCCCGGATAAACTTTGATTTTGATTTGTCCGCCGGACTCGGAATCGATTTTTTTCTTAATTTTAGCAAGTTCGTTAGTCCAAGGAGAACCCTCCGGAGCAACAGTTGCTAGTTTAACAGTAGTTTGAGCTGAAATTGCCCCGGCAGTTGCCAAGGCAATCACAGCACATAAAACGGATGTAATTACGTGCTTTTTGATCATTTTGTTTTCCTGGTAGTTTTAGATTAGAGTTCGTCGAGAAGCTTTTTGGCTTTTCTTTGTTCTACAATTTGTTCGGGCTCAATCTCAGGTAGAGATTTAGGATTGCCTTTCAAAACAAAGTTCAGTTGGCTTTGAAATTTAGTTTCATCCCCTTTGAGTAAACTTTCGGAATAAAGAACTCTCACTGCAAAATAATTAGGATGTTTTTTGATCGCTTCTTCGAAAAGTTTTGCTCCTAGCTTTTTGTCTCCCGTTGGAGAAAGAGCATTGCTAGTTGCTTCGTAAC